>JANRCR010000034.1:0-56929 GCA_030726915.1 Candidatus Nanopelagicales bacterium | reverse complement strand
GTGGTACGACCGTTGTTGTCGACCGTCCGATCGTGATGACCTCAGGTGCGACCGCGAGGGTCAAGGTCACCTGTGATCCGCTCCTGCGTGACCGTGCCGTGCCGGACCCACGCGGTGACGTCGTCTACTGCAAGGTCATCAAGAAGCGGAAGTCCGGCCTGGTCACGATCACGACGTACGGCATACCGATCCTGGTCGACGTGAGCGTGACGGCGCCCGTGACGGGTGACTATGCGGCGTACAGGAGCGTCAAGAAGTACAGGGTCCGATAGTCATCCCCCCGGCCAGTCATTTGCACTGCACACTCGAGCGGGGTGGCCGGGCGTCGGGGGGTGTGGGTCAGCGCGGGAGCGTCGAGGCGCGCCAGGCTCCAGGACCAGGATTCAAGGAGGGCCTGATCTGTCGTGAGGGTCGCGCCCAGAGGCTGCGTGCTCGCGGCGGGTCAGCATCGACACGCATCTGCAGACGGGTGACCGCAGCGACGATAGCGGCGACGTCCACGTCACGTGCGCCACCGCGGATGACCAGGGAATCCTCGTTCACAGGGGGATATTCCCGTGCTTCTTCGGGGGTCGGCTGGCTCGCTTGGTGCGCAGGGCCCGCAGGGCACGAACCACCATGGATCGCGTCTCATGCGGCAGAATCACCCGGTCCACATAGCCCCGCTCAGCAGCGGTGTAGGGGTTGGCCAGGGTGGCCTCGTACTCCTCGATGAAGCGGGCTCGCTCCTGCTCCGAATCCTGAGCCGCCGCCAACTCCTTGCGGTAGAGAATGTTGACCGCTCCCTGCGCACCCATGACGGCGATTTGGGCGGTGGGCCAGGCCAGGTTGATATCCGCCCCGAGGTGCTTGGAGCCCATGACGACATAGGCGCCCCCATAGGCCTTGCGTGTGATGACGGTGACCAGCGGCACGGTCGCCTCGGCGTAGGCGTAGATGAGTTTGGCTCCACGACGGATGATGCCGTCCCACTCTTGCCCGGTGCCGGGGAGGAAGCCGGGGACATCGACAAACGTAAGGACGGGCACATTGAAGGCATCACACGTGCGGACAAAGCGCGCGGCCTTTTCTGAGGCATCGATGTCGAGGGTGCCGGCCAACTGCATGGGCTGATTGGCGACGACACCCACCGGGCTGCCCTCGACACGACCGAAGCCACAGAGGATGTTGGGCGCGAAGAGTGATTGCACCTCCAGGAATTCACCATCATCGAGGACGTGCTCGATCACCCTGTTCATGTCGTAGGGCTGGTTCTGCGAATCCGGGATGAGGTTGTCCATGGTGCGGTCGTCATCGGTGATGTCGAGGCTCGCCTCTACGGCGTACGTCGGTGGCTCATCGAGATTGTTGCTGGGAAGGTGGGAGAGCAACGCCCGGACGTAGTCGAATGCGTCCGTCTCGTCCGTGGCCATGTAGTGGGACACACCGGATGTGGTGTTGTGCGTGCGCGCACCGCCAAGATCCTCGAAGGCGACATCTTCACCCGTGACCGTCTTGATGACGTCCGGCCCGGTGATGAACATGTGCGAGGTCTTGTCCACCATGACGATGAAGTCCGTGATCGCGGGGGAATAAACCGCACCGCCGGCGCACGGTCCCATGATGAGTGAGATCTGCGGGATGACCCCGGATGCTCGGACATTGCGGTTGAAGATTTCGCCGTACAGTCCGAGTGAGGCCACGCCCTCCTGGATGCGGGCCCCGCCGGAGTCGTTGATCCCGATGATGGGACAGCCCGTCTTGAGGGCAAGATCCATGACCTTGACGATCTTCTCGCCAAACACTTCACCCAGTGACCCACCGAAGACGGTGAAGTCCTGCGAGAAGACACACACGGGGCGGCCATCGATCGTGCCGTAGCCGGTGATGACACCGTCGCCGTAGGGACGATCAGCCTCGAGGCCGAAGCCGTGCGAGCGGTGCCGCGTGAGGCCGTCGATCTGCTGGAAGGAGCCGTCGTCGAGGAGGGCCTCGACGCGCTCCATCGCCGTGAGCTTGCCCTTGGCATGCTGCTTATCGATGGCTGCCTGCCGGCGCCCCGCAGCATCTGTCCGACGCCGGATGAGTTCATCGGCCTTCTCACCCGTGGTGCGCGGCATCCCAGGCGTTGATGAGGTGGTCACGCGCGTACCTTAGCCGGATGAGCGTCAACCCGGGCAGTCGCGAGAGGCCGCGACTGGGTGATGTCTCAGTCCTGGCCACGTCACCCTGGGGGGCTGCCTGGGGATGGCCGGTGCCCGTCCTTCTGGATACAACCGCCTCCACGATGGCGGAGGTTGAGGAGCGTGCTCGACAGGGGGCCCCCGAGGGCACGGCGGTCATCGCTGAAGAGCAGACCGCAGGGCGAGGTCGTCGTGGCCGGATCTGGGAGTCAGCACCCCGCGCGGGACTGTGGTGGAGTCTGCTCCTCCGCCCGGATGTGCCCCCACATGACACGGGATGGCTGCCCCTCGTGGTTGGTATCGGAGTCGCCCGGGCCCTGCGTGATCAGGGTGGGGTTGATGCGGGTCTGAAGTGGCCCAATGACGTGCTCGTCGACAACCCCGATGTGACATGCGCGCCCGTGAAGATCGCGGGGGTTCTCGCTGAGCGCCTGCCGGATCTCTCCGTTGTTGTGGGTGTGGGTATCAACGTTGATCACGATGTCGATGAGTTGCCCCCCGGGGCCGGATCTCTGCGCACCCTGGGTGTGGCGATGGATCGCACGCACCTTCTTATTGCGACACTCACATCGGTTGCCGATGCGTATCACGCATGGCGACGTGGGGACGATATGCGATCAGACTACGAGCACCTATCGGTCACGCTGGGACGTGAGGTGTCGGTCGATCTGGGCTCGCGCAGTCTCGCCGGTCGGGCGGTGGCCCTGGGGGCGTCGGGTGAACTCATTGTGCAGACCGCGGCCGGCGTCCAAGAAGTCGTCTCGGCTGGTGATGTCTCCACGCTGCGGCCCGCTCCCTGATGTCCCCTGAGGGCTAGGACAGGTTGCGGAGCGGCTGCGCCCGACCCGGTGGGCGTGGGAGCATGCGTTCATGGGTTATCCGACGAAGTTGCTGGGCGAAGGTGAAGTCATCGAGTTCGAGATGCGTCCCCACTGGCGCTCACTCATCCTCCCCATCATCTGGCTGCTCTTGACCGTATTCCTCGGCGTATGGCTCTACACATCGCTGGGCTCCTGGTCGTGGACAGAAGGGGGAGTGATCCAAACCATCGGGCAGCCGCTGATCGTCGTGCTCGGCGTCGTCATCCTGATCTTCTTCGTGGTGAGGCCCTTTCTCTATTGGGTGACGACGCAATATGTCTTCACCAACCGCCGGATCATCACCCGGGCAGGCCTCGTCTCCAAGAAGGGGCGGGATATGCCCCTAGCCAAGGTCAACAACGTGTCGTTCGAGGTGGGCGTCATGGGCAGGATCTTCAACTACGGACGCCTGGAGATCACATCGGCGAGCGATGAGAGTCTCGCGATCGACGACGTACCAAACGTCGAAGTGATCCAACGTGACGTCTATCGCCTGCACGAGGAGGACGACGATCGTCGTCGCCGTCGTAGCGTCGAGCAGGGAGGCGACCCACTACCGCCTGGCGATGGCACCTGACCCGACGGAGGCACTCGAGCAGATCATCCTCGGGTCGCAGCCGAGGTATACGCGCGAGGATCTCATCCGCTTGTCCGGTGTGCACGACACACTCGCGCGATCACTCTGGCGCGCGTTGGGGTTCCCCGATACCGGTGGGGCTGCCGCCTTCACCGACGCTGACCTGGACGCCCTCCTGATTGTGCGCGACCTCATCGGTCTCGGCTTGCTAGATGACGAGACGGCCGTCGTCATCGCTCGCAGCCTGGGGCAGTCCACCGCGCGACTGGCGGATTGGCAGGCCGAGGCGGTGGGACGTCTCCTGGTGGAACAGGAGCACCTGGAGGGGCGTGACCTCACCGGTGACCCGGAGGTATCCGACCGCATCGTCGATCGCACTCGGGCCCTCATCGATCCCCTGGAAAAGCTTTTGGACTACGCCTGGCGGCGGCAATTGGCCGCCGTACTTGATCGACGTATGGCTCGCACGGAGGTGATAGGAGAGCCGAGCGCTCACGGCACCGTGGGCTTTGCCGATCTGGTGGGTTTCACGCGGCTGAGTCGCCAACTCGAGGACGCCGATCTCGCGCTGCTTGTCGAGCGCTTCGAGGCGGTGAGTGCAGATGTGGTGGCCGAGACAGGCGCGACCCTGGTCAAGACGGTCGGGGACGAGATCCTCTTCATCGCCGATGATGCCCCCACGGCGGCCGAGACCGCCCTGCGTCTGCACAACGCGCATGCGGCGGACCCGGATGTTCCGCAGGTCCGCGTCGGCCTGGCAAGCGGGCCCGTCCTACGTCGTATGGGGGACGTGTTTGGCTCCACGGTCAATCTCGCCAGCCGGTTGACGGCTCTGGCGCGACCGGACTCCACACTCGTCGATGCAGCCACGGCTGCGGACCTCGCGGATCTTCCCGGCATGAGGCTCAGGCAACTGGCCCCCCGCCGCGTGCGCGGGCTGGGGGTCATTCGCGTCTTTGAGATGCAGAGTGAGTGGGTGACGGAGTGACTGCTAGATAGGCGTGGCGGCGTCGCGTTCGGCCAATTCGCGATCAGCCGCATCATCGGCAGGGATGGCGGGGAACACCCATGTGCGATAGGACCAGAAGCGGAAAAGCGTGCCCAGGCCCACCCCGATGACGTTGGCACTGATGTTGTCGGCGAGCGGGCTATCCAGGCCGAGTGCGTAGTGGCTGAACCACAGGCAGGTGAGTGCGATCACCATGGCCACGCCGTTGAGTGCGAAAAACAGAAGATACTCGCGGCCCATGTGGGTGCGACCACGGTGGCGGAAGGTCCAGAAGCGGTTGCCGAAGTAGGCAAAGGTCGTCGCAGCGATGACGCTTATGGCCTTGGCCGTTAGTGGTTTGTCATTAAGCGGACCGACGTACATCAGCAGGTTGAACAACCCCACATCAATGACGAAGGCGAAGGCCCCCACGACGCCAAACTTGGCTATCTCGCGATAGAGCGCACTGAGTGAGCCGCGCAGCCGCTCGAGGAGTGACGGGCGCGCGACCGGTGCGGGAGCCGGCTGCGACATGCGCTGATGGTAACTCCCCGGACTCGGGGGTGACCGAGGTCGGTAGGGTCTGGCTGTGAGTCGCATCACCCCAGCCCCCCGTGTCGCAATGATCGGTGGTGGACAACTTTCCCGGATGACGGCCGCACCCGCCGCCGCCCTCGGGGTGGGCCTGCGGATCCTGGCGACCGACCCCGAGGATTCCGCAGCTCAGGTCTGCGGGGATGTGGTGATCGGCAGTCACGACGATCTGGACGCCTTGAGGCGCGTGACCGATGGGGTTTCCGTGGTCACCTTCGACCACGAGCATGTGCCACCGGATCACCTGAGGGCGCTGGAGGCGTCCGGTGTCATCGTGCGCCCGGGGAGTGCGGCGCTCGTGCACGCCCAGGACAAGATCACGATGCGTGCGGCCATTGATGCTGCCGGGCTTCCGGCGCCGAAGTGGTGTCGCGTTGACACCGCCGACGATATTGACCATGCCGGTGAAACGCTTGGATGGCCGCTCATCCTGAAGGTGTCACGGGGTGGCTACGACGGCCGCGGTGTCTGGGTCGTGGACAGCGCCGATGCTGCTCGAGACCTCGTGGCCCAGACTCCGCTTGCGGCAGGGGCTGCGTGGCTCGCTGAGGAACGCGTTAACTTCCGGCGGGAGTTGGCGGCGCAGGTCGCACGCTCACCCCATGGACAGGCGGTCGCCTATCCCGTGGTCCGGACGGTGCAGGTCGACGGCATGTGCAGTGAGGTTGTCGCACCGTGTCCTGATCTCGATGATGAACGTGCCCTCCAGGCGCAGGCCATAGCCCTCGAGGTCGCCCGCGCCCTCGACGTGACCGGCATGCTCGCGGTCGAAATGTTTGACACCGACGATGGGATGCTCATCAACGAGTTGGCGATGCGACCGCACAACTGCGGGCATTGGACCATTGATGGTGCGGTGACCAGTCAGTTTGAGAATCACCTACGCGCTGTGCTCGACCTCCCCCTGGGTGACCCGCGTGCTGTGGCTCCCTGGTCAGTCATGGTCAACATCGTGGGTCCCGTGGACTCCGAGGATCTGCCGCCCTTGCACGAGGCCTTCGCCCACATCCTGGCGCGCGATCCGGGCATCAAGGTGCATCTGTATGGCAAGGCCATCCGTCCTCATCGCAAACTCGGCCACGTCACGGTGGTGGGAGATGACCTTGAGGATCTACTCGACCGAGCGCACCACGCTGCTGACTACCTCATGGGAGTAATCAATGACTGAGCGTCCCATCGTCGGGATCATCATGGGCAGCGACTCCGACTGGCCGGTGATGCAGGCGGCTGCCGAGGTGCTCGTGGAGTTTGGCATCCCACACGAGTCAGACGTCGTCTCAGCCCATCGCATGCCGCGGGAGATGGTGGCGTACGCCGAGGGCGCTGTGGACCGAGGCCTGCGCGTGATCATTGCCGGGGCCGGGGGGGCAGCGCATCTCCCCGGGATGGTCGCCTCGCTCACGCCGCTACCCGTCGTCGGTGTCCCCATTCCACTGAGTCACCTCGATGGGCTTGATTCACTCCTGTCCATGGCTCAAATGCCCGCGGGCGTCCCGGTCGCGACGGTGGCGGTGGGGAATGCTCGCAATGCCGGTCTCCTCGCGGTGCGGATGTTGGCGGTGGGGGATGCAGACCTACGTGGCGCGATGGTCGCCTTCCAGGAGGCACTGCGCGAGTCCGCACTGCACAAGGGTGCGCTCGTCCGCGGTGAATGAGTCGTGCGGCACCGGGGTGGACCTTCTTCGGGAGATTGAGTGAGTTTTCCTCGCACTTTTTCCCGAAGAACGACAGGCCGGGCGATGGGCCGGGCGGCGATGGGCCGGGCGGCGATGGGTCAGGCGAGGGGTCGCCCGAGTGCCCGGTAGGTCCACCCGGCACTGCGCCAGCGATCGACATCCAGGGCATTGCGCGCATCAATGAGGGATGCCTGACGGGTGACAGCCGCGACCTCGGCAGGATCCAATTCGTTGTAGTCGCGCCACTCCGTGAGCAACAGGACGACATCGGCGTCGCGTGCTGCATCAAGGGCGGATGCGGCGTAGGACAGATCGGGGAAGAGCCGACGCGCATTGTCCATGGCCCGCGGATCGTGCACAACAACGTCGGCGCCGGCCTCACGCAACGCCGCTGCGACATGCAGTGCTGGGGAGTCGCGCACGTCGTCACTGTCGGGCTTGAACGCCGCACCCCATGCAGCGACGCGGCGACCGCGGGCACTCCCGTTGAGAGCTTCGATCGTGAGGTCGACGGTGTGTTGACGGCGCCGGATGTTGATGTCGTCAATATTGCGCAAAAACATCAGTGCCTCATCGACGCCGAGCTCACCCGCTCTCGCCATGAAGGCCCGAATATCCTTGGGTAGGCAACCTCCGCCAAAGCCCAGCCCGGCGCGCAAGAATTGAGGTCCGATGCGTGGATCAAGGCCCAGCGCGGTGGACAGCGTGAGGATGTCGCCACCGGTCGCCTCACACACCTCCGCCATGGCGTTGATGAACGAGATTTTGGTTGCCAGGAAGGCATTGGCAGACACCTTGACGAGTTCGGCCGTGGCGAAGTCCGTGACGAGCAGGGGGGTCCCGTCGGCGAGCAGGGTTGCGTACACCTCGCACAGTGTTGCTTCGCTGATCGCGTCGCGTACGCCGAAGACCAGTCGGTCAGGATGCAACGTGTCATCGACGGCGTGCCCCTCCCGCAGGAACTCGGGATTCCAGGCGACACGTGCCCCGGTGGCAGCCACGTGGTCGGCGATTTCTGCCGCGGTGCCGACGGGCACGGTGGACTTGCCCACAACCAGGGACTCGGGGGTCAGGATGGGCAGCAAGGCTGAGACGGCACCGTGGACGTGAGTCAGATCTGCAGCGGGGGAGTCGGAGCGCTGGGGAGTGCCCACGCATATGAAGTGCACCGCGGCGTCGGTCGCCTCGGTGACATCCGTCGTGAAGTGCAGACGACCCGACCGGAGGCTGTCCTGCAGGACCGTATCCAGACCCGGCTCCCAAAACGGCACCGTGCCGGAGGAGAGGGCTGCGACCTTGGCCGGATCCGTGTCGATGCCAATGACATCGTGGCCCAGGGCAGCCATGCAGGCCGCATGTGTTGCTCCCAGATATCCGGTCCCCACCACGCTCATGCGCACGCGGTGAGCCTAGTCGGCACCGTTCAGCCAGCGATCGCCCCGCCGCTAGGCTTGCCAATGCTCGAGGGTTGTTGCGCATCATCACCGGTCCGCTCCGGTGTTGCGCGGGGAGGACGGGATCATGATGGGGCAGCAGGGTCGCTTCACGAATGCCAGCATCTGTGATCGGAACGTGGGCTGACATGGCACTCGACCCTGTGCCGAGTGACTTCACGGGCGAGCCCGTCCCGACGGAGCGGTCGAAGGTCACCCTGGCTCGGGTTATGGGTGTCATGGATGCCAATAACTACGGTGATGTGCACGGTGGAGTCATCATGCGTTCCGTTGATGAAGCGGGAGCTGTCGCGGCTGTGCGCCATTCGAATGGTCCGGCGGTGACGGCGTTTATGGATCAGATGGCCTTCCTTGAGCCGGTTAAACTGGGAGATCTGCTCACGACTCGCGCTCAGGTAAATTGGTCGGGCCGCACGAGCATGGAGGTGGGCATCCGCGTCACGGTGCAGCGGATGGGCCTCGAGGGTGAGGTGCACGTTGCCACGGCGCATCTGGTTTTCGTCGCCATCGACGCGCAGGGACGCCCACGGCCTGTGCCGCCGGTCCAACCCGAGACCGAGCACGATCGACTCCGATTCCAGGAGGCGCAGATCCGGCGTACGTCGCGGCTGGAGCGACGGGCAGCAATCAAGCGACTACGTGAGCAGGGCCTGGATAGCTGAGGTAGTCAGCGGGCTCCGCGCAGGAAGCCGGCGCCCCACGATGCGTGCATCGTGGAGAAGACAGCGGGCAGCCAGCGGGCAGACGTCCATGGGAGTCCCCGGGCCGCCCGCACACTGGCGGTGAGATTGCCGAGGAGGTAGCCGGCGGGCACGATGAAGGCCATCGTGAGCGGTCGCGATCCCGACACGAGGCCCGCAGCGCCGATGGTGAAGCCACCGATGACGGCGATGAGTGTCAGCGGTGGCGCGAGATAGCGCAGGGAGACGGTCTCGGGATGGCGCCGCGCCACCTCACGGCGCCACCGTCCGTACTCGTGGTACTGACGTGCCAGGCGCCGCAGACTGGATCGGGGACGGTAACTCACCCGCATCTCGGGCGTAAACCAAATGAGTCCACCCGTGCTACGAATACGGTGATTGAGCTCCCAGTCTTGTGCACGCACCATGGACTCATCGAAACCTCCGACACGTTCGAGTGCAGACCGTCGGAAGCAGCCGAGATAGACGGTGAGTGCCTCGCCCGGCTCGCCGCCAAGATGGAACGCCGCAGCACCGACGCCGAACCACGAGGTCATCGCTGCGGCGACGGCACGTTCCATGTCGGTCGTGCCTTCGGCCCCCATAATGCCGCCAACATTGTCTGCACCGGTGGAGTCCAGGGTGCGCACCGCTGTCGCTATGTAGTCGGGCGGGATGATCGCGTGGCCGTCCACGCGCATGATGACATCGTGGCGCGAGGCAGCAATCGCGGCGTTGAGGCCCGCTGCTGTGCGACTCGTGGGATTGCTCACGGCCCGCACCCGAGGATCCGCCATGAGAGTCTCGGCAACGGTGTGGGTGCCATCACGTGAGGGCCCGAGGGCCAGGACAACCTCGAGGTCACCGGGGTAGTCCGATGCCAGGATCGCGGAAACGGCCGCGCCGAGGTGCGCCGCCTCGTCCAACACCGGCATGACCACGGACACTCCCGGGAGGTCGTGACGATCCTGGTCCACACGGTCTGGGTCCACGTCCGGAAGAGTAGCCTCGGCATGCCGGCGTGCCGGTTTCGGCAGGCACGTGTCTGTCGACTCACATCTGGAGGCCCGATGAAATCCCGACTGCCCGTGGTCGGTGTGGCAGTCATCCTGGCGGTGCTCGTCGGGGCGCTGGCCTGGACGCTGTCGGCTCCGATTGCCGCCACCATCACGGCCACCGTCATCGGGGGCATCGTGGGTGCGATCTTGGGCCAGGCGCTGATGTGGTCGCGCGCCAGTGTGGGCCGCTCTGCGCGCATCGAACATGCCCTACAGCACCGACTCGAAGGAATGCGTTCGATCGCCGATAAGCGGCATGAGATTCTCACGAGGGCAATTCGCGAAACGCGCGATCGAGCAGCGAATGCCGAGCGAGAAGCACAGCGCGCGGCGGGTGTGCTACCCCAGATGCGGGAGTCAGCCAAACACACCGAGCAAACCCTGCGCGATATGCGCATCTCCATCAACGACAAGGTCGATGACCAGGTGGTCCTCCTTGAGGATTACATGCAACTCATGCGTCTCGTCCCCATGCCCCTGCCCATGCCGCGCCCCGGCACCTGGGCGGCCTCGGAGGATCTGCTGCTCTGGTTGGCCGGTTATGTTGTGGAACACAGACCCTCTCTCGTCGTTGACCTCGGGAGCGGCCAATCCAGCGTGTGGATGGCGGGAGCCATGCGGGTTGCCGGCTATGACGGTCGCGTGATCGGCGTCGACCATGATGCACACTTTGCCGAGGCGACACGCGTGCTCGCACAGCGCCAGGGGGTCGATACCTGGCTCAGTGTGATTCACGCTCCGCTTGTGACTGAGGACATCGGGGGACGTCGCGTGACGTGGTACGACCAGGGCGCCCTCGCGGATCTCACCGGTATCGATTTGCTGTGCATTGATGGCCCGCCCGGTCAGGGTGTCGCCCAGGCCCGCTGGCCGGCACTGCTCGCCCTGCGTGATCGGCTCTCGGTCGGCGCGACCGTTGTCCTAGACGACATGATCCGCCGCGACGAGCAGGAGATCGCAGACGATTGGCTCTGCCGATACCCCGAGTTCACCGTCGAACGCTTCGCCTTCGAAAAGGGTGCGGCGGTCTTGAGCCTGCCGCCTGCGTGAGGCGTGGGCTCTCAGGTGCCGGGTCCCGGACTAGGCGCAGCGCACCTTGTCGGCCGTCGTCGCGGCCGTGATCTCGTCCTCTTCGCGCGCCGTTGACGAATCTGGGGTGCCAGCATCAGGATCAGCAACGACGCTCTCGACGCCGGCGTACGACGTGCCGATGACGATGGTGATCGTTGAGGCATTGATGTCGGCCACCGTCGATGCTCCCGGAAGCGCCGCGAGCACGGTGCGGGCGGCCTCGGCGGAGGCAGCATCGTGCCTGATCTCGGTGACGGTGTAGTCGGCTCGATCAGCATCACCCACCCCGGCGATGATGAATCCTTGGGCCTCGAGTGCCGCAGCAACTTCGGCAGCACGCCCGGAGACGCCACTGCCGTTGAGGATCTGGACCGTCACCTCGCCAGGTTGCACGGTGACCTTCGACTCGGACTGGCCCGTGCCCGGGGACGCCTTCTTGGGCTTGATCCAGGGCACGTCGTTCGCGATGGACTGCCACACGGGTGCGGCAGCTGCCTCATCGATGAGCACATTTTCCCCGTCACCGCGTTCCACCCACGGCATGGTCAGGAAGGCGATGTCACCGGGGGCCATGCCGCGCACACTGAGGGCTAGGTCACGCAGGACGTCGATGTTGGCGAGTCCCGGGTCGGTTGTCAGACCGGATGTTGCAGCGTCGAGGGTGGAATAGAGCTTGACGGGATTGAGGAGCAGACCCGTGGAGGAGGCCTCGCGAATCATCGAGGAGAGGAATGCCTGCTGACGCTTGATCCGACTCAGGTCGCTTCCATCGCTCAGGGTCTTGCGTGCCCGCACGAAGGACAGTGCCTGCTCACCATCAATGACGCTGGTACCCGCGGGCAATTCGAGTTTGCTGGCCGGGTCGCTCGCGGGCTCAGTCAGGCACACTTCGACACCGCCGAGAGCATTGACGACGTTTTTGAAACCCTCAAAGTCGACGACGGCAAAATTGTTGACCGTGATTCCCGTCATTTGCTCAACGAGTTTGACGGTGCACCCGGGGCCGCCGATCTCGAACGCCGTGTTGAACTTGGCCTCAAAGGCCCCGACGGTCTGGCCGTCGGCCTGGCACTCGGGCAGCATGACCCAGGTGTCACGGGGGATGCTCACGGCCGTGGCAAAGGACCGATCGGCTGACAGGTGCAGCAGGATTGTTGTGTCCGAGCGCTGGCCCGTGTAGACATCGGGATCTCCGTACTTCTTGGACGTTTGACCCTCGCGACTATCGCTGCCCATGAGCAAGACGTTCGTGGCCTGGTAGTTGCCGGCCTCATCCACCAGTTGGACGGGCACGTGGTCTCGGCCCGTTGTTGCGCTGATGTCCACCGCGGTGATGTTGCCCTCCAGCCGGCTGGTGGCGATATCAATCGCCACGCCGGTCAGGCTCAGGATGAGGACGATGCCCGCCCCGATGCTCAGGAGTGTGCGGGGCCAGCGCTGGCGCATGTGTGGCAACTCCCTCCGGCTGGCGACCCCGTCACCGATTTCTCGAATCCTCGGCGACTCCAGGGTAAGGGCGGCCGGACTCGTCGACGGAGGAGGGACGCGTGCCCGGGAGGCTCGGTTCCTCCTCGGCCGCGCGGGCCGATGAGGGGCTGGTCATGGAATCCCCTGGGATGACACACGCCTGCGCCGCGCCGCCGTCAAGCCTCCGCGCGGCAGAATCCCCTGGGAATGTGATCAGAGTGACGCCTGAGTTGGGTGAGTCGGCTTGCCACCCTGGTCATATGTCGGGCACCCTCCAAGAGTGAGAGTTCTCGCGGTGGTGACCGCCGTCCTGGTCATCCCGGCCACGCTGACTCTCCCCGTCGCCGCAAGTTTTGCTGATCCCCCGGGGCCCGTGCGGGCCGATGTCCGGGCGTTTGCCCTTGAGGGGATTCCTGCGGGGGCGTTGGCCTCCACCCCGGCGCCGACGACGCCGATCCCGATCGCGGGTGAGGGCCATGCCCATGAGCGCGTCGCCGTAGCCGGACCGCGGGCCAAGACTCCCGATCTACGCGCCGCGGCTGCGATCCCTGCGACCGAGACGGAGGCGTTCGGGCTGGTCGGCATCACCGCGGCGGCGCCCTTCGATCCGGCGACCCGCATCGTCTTGAGGGTGAAGCAGGACGGGCAGTGGCTGCCGTGGATGGAGGTACCGGTCAGTGACCACCTCCCCGATCCGGACACCGAGGAGGGCCAGCGGGCGCGATTCGCCACGGAGCCGGTCGTCACCGATGGTGCCACCGGGGTGCAGGTGCGCATTGACACCCCTTCGGGACTCGTCCCGGCTGGTACGGAGTTGACGATGATTGACAACCCCGAGCGGCCTGAGGACGCCACGCTCGCGGCGGACACCCCTGCAGCCACCGCGCAGGCTGCGGTGCGCAGGCCCACAATCATCACCCGTGCCCAGTGGGGCGCTGATGAGTCCCTGCGTCGGGGCACGACCACGTATTCCGACACCCTCAAGGTCGCCTTTGTCCATCACGTGGTGTCGACCAACAACTACACGCCCGGCCAGGCAGCGCAGCAGATGCGCAATGTCTACTCCTGGTTCACCGAGGGCATCAAGGTCAATGACTTCGGCTACAACTTCATGGTCGATCGCTTCGGGCGCCTGTACGAGGGTCGAGCGGGTGGGATGGACCGCAATGTGGTGGGGGCCCACACCTCCGGCTTCAACTCTGAGACGTTCGCCGTCTCCTTCCTCGGCAATGCTGATTCACTCGATCCGGATCAGCCCACCAAGGAGTCCATTCTCGACGCCATCAGCGATCTCATCGCGTGGAAGTTCGACAGTGCCAACGTCAATCCGCTCGGGACATCGGTGCTCACCTCGGCAGGTCCCGGACCGGGGCAAGGCACCACGTCCCTGTATTGGCCGGGTGAGAAACTTTCCGCCAAGACGATCTCCGGCCACGGCGATGTGGGTGCTACCTCCTGCCCGGGAGTCTTCCTCCGCCCCACACTTGAGCACATCCGCCTCGCGGTGTCGGCACGCCAGGGACGCAACTTCTTCCCCCCCTCCATCCGGGGTGACCGCACCCCCTGGGGGTCAGATCGCACCATCACGTTGACACCGCGATCCAACGGCCCCATGGACGCGACCCTCACGGTCTCCAACGCCTGTGGTGATCCCGTCAGGACGCTGACCGCCTCGACGCCTCGAGCGGCGACCGTGCGCATGGCATGGGATCTGCGGGACAGTCGGGGCAGGCTCGTGCCCCCGGGGATATACACCTTTGATATTCGTGCGACAAGCGGGACCAAATCTCTCTTCCCGTGGACGGGGACGGCGCGCATCGCGGCGACGGCTGACTCACCTCCGGATCCGTGCACGCCGCCCGCGCAATTCACGGTCGAGGGCACCGGATACGGACACGGGGTCGGGCTCTCCCAGTGGGGTGCCTTCGCCATGGCGACCGAGGACCCGAAGCGGTGGACGCCGCGCAAAATCGTTGAGTACTACTACCCCGGGGTATCGGTCGCGGACCATCCGGACACCGTCGATGTCAAAATCGCGCTCCTCCAGCAGTCGAACCAGGCACATGCCCGAGTGGAGGATCTCGGTGGTGCTGGCGGACAGATGGAAGCGCGATTTGGGCAAAAGACCGTCACCGTCGGTGTCGGCGCACATCTGAGCTTCGCGCCGTCGGGGCGATTCGTCACCGTGAGGCGCGTTGATGGTGGTCGCAATGGTCTGCTCGGCCGCGGCAAGACCGTCACGCTGCGATGGTCCGGCACGCGTGATCCCGGGACGGCCGGCTCGACGCCCGCGCTGCTGAATGTCGCAGGCGCGGGGGAGACCTTTGCCAGTCCCGGCCATCGCTACCGTTACGGCACCGTCGACCTCACGACGACGACGACATCGGCGGGGCGCCGTCTCATGGTGATCAACACGCTGCGTCTTGGCGACGAATACCTCAAGGGCATCGCGGAGGTGAATCCCACATGGCCGGCGGCAGCACTGGAGGCACAGGCAATCGCCTCGAGGTCGTACGCCCTCTCGCAGGTGTCGCTCGGGCTCGACGCCGACTGCGGATGCCACATGGACGACGGGGACGGGCCCAAGTACGACCAGACCTTCCGCGGTTGGTTGTCCGAGAGCCAATACGGGGACGCCAATCAGTGGGCGGAAGCGGTGGATGCCACCCGCAAAAATGAGGGGAACGGCCTCACCGCACTCTTCCAGGGCAAGCCGATCAATGCGTTCTACACGGCGGCGACGGGCGGTCGCACGATCTCGGCGCAGCAGGCATGGGGTGGGGCGGGAGTCCCGTGGGCCCAAAGTGTCGTGGATGACTGGAGCTACGACGCTCCCGGCAATCCCTACCGCAGTTGGTCGGCGACGATCACTCAGGCTCGCGTGCAGCAGTTTTTCGGCCTGCCGGACATCATGGAGCTCAAACCCGAGCCGGGTGACGCAGCGGGATCGGTCAAAGCGATCACGGCACGCAGCCTTGATGGAAGGAAGAGCACCCTCTCCATCGGGAAGTTCCGTGCTGCGGTGGGCTTCACCACGGTCAAATCCCCCTTCATCACGCGCATCACAGACCAGGATGTCGTTGGATCGGCACCACTGCCCAAGGGCGGTGTCACTCTCGTGGCTAACCCGGCCGGTGACGTCAAAGATGGCACCCTCGTCACGCTGTCGGGGATCATCAAGAAGCCGCGAGCGGGCTTGACCGTGCTGAGGCAAACACAGGTCAACGGCGGAGCCTGGCAGGACCGCGGTTCGGTCAGTCCCGACGCCTCCGGACGCTTCGCCATCGGTGTCGCTGTCACAGGGAAGGGCACGACCTACAGCTGGCGTGTGATTGTGATGGATGGCGGCACTCCGGTGGCCAGTAGTCGCACCCGTGTTGCCAAGGTCTTGTAACTCCCCCGCTGAGGGACTCACCCACGTCGGGCACTGACCAGGCGGGTGACCGCTCGCGAGGACATCACCGAGCCGAGTGACAGGCTCGACATTATGGACACGGCACTGGCGAAGGACCCGATCGACAGCGCGCTCGCGCACGAACCGATGGATCCGATGGAGAGCACGGAACCGACGGACCCAATGGACAGCACCGAGTTGCGTGACCCCATGCACAGCACCGAGTTGTGCGAAGCGATGCTCCACCGTGAGGTGTTCATGGTGATTCCTTCGTGAGTACGGCGTCCTCATCCAACAGCAGGCGGGGCACCTGGGGCGTCTCTCGACCCAGGAGAACGACGGATCCATTGAGTGCGAGGGGAACGGCCAGCAACAGGATGTCCCGATCAGGATCGTCCGGGAGGACGGCCACGCGTGCACCCGGGGCGAGCCCACGGACCTGCGCCAGGTGGTGGCCCATCTCCATGACGGCGTCGGAGGTCACGACTCCACCGCCGATGGCGAGGAGCGGTGCATCGCCGCGTGGCTCGACATAGGCGTTGAATCGATCCGGATGCGACCGCATCGCAACGGCCGCCTCCGTGACCCCCGGCGGGATGGGCCCACCGTCAGGGAGGCCAAAGGGGTCCAGCGAGACGAGGACGTCTTCCCCAGCGCCACCTGATTGGTCGAGGTGGTGCCTGTCCATGACGCACACTGCGCAGTCCACGGGGGCCGCATCAGCCGCGAAGACCGTCTCCGTGGCGGCGCATGCACCCAGCCATACGGCGCGCTGCCAATGCCAAGGAAGGTGGATCGCGATGTGATCACCGGGTGATACGTCCAACTCATCTCGGAGGAGCCCGGCGGTTTTGGCGACGGCGTTGTCCAGACTGGTCGCAGAAAGTTCCATGCGTACGCCTGATTCGGGATCGACGTATGTGACCAGCGGCGCTGCGGGCGACTCACCGGTGCGTCGGCGTAGGGCGGCGTAGGGCGTCACCACGCTCACGTTAGCCGTAGGCTCAAGTGGTGTTCACCATCACGGCTCCGGAGCAGGTATCGGGCCTGCCGTGGTGGCCGCTGATGCTCGTCATCGTCGTCCTCATCGCCTTCAACATTGTTAACAACCGAATAGCTCCCCAGGGGCACTATCTGCTGTGGGCTTTCGGAGGCTCCTTCGGGCTTTTGGCCATCGGACTCCTTGATGGCAATAGCTGGACGAACATGGGCCTGGGCTGGAGTTACCTTGTGCCCGGCTTCCTGTGGGGAGTGGGCTGCATCATCGTCGTCACGGTGGGCTATCTCGTGGCCGCGACATTCCGGCGCGGGCGCAATGCCATGCAGGACGAGCGCGTTGCGGAGCTCAGTGGGCCCCGGCTGATGTTCCAAGCCCTGGTCGAGGTCCCCTTCGGCACGGTCCTGTTTGAAGAGATCGCGTTTCGAGCGGTGCTCTTCTCCATGCTGGCGCGGCGATTCGGAGTGGTCTGGGCGATCATCATCTCGGCGGTGCTCTTCGGCCTCTGGCACGTATTGCCCTCCATCGGCACCCATGAGCAGAGTGCGGCCCTGGGGTCAGTCGTCGGCAAGGGTCGTCGGGGCAACATCCTGGCCGTGGTCCTGACGGTCATCACCACGACGATCGCCGGTGTTGTCTTCGCCGGGCTGAGACTGGTGTCCGGCAGCGTGATCGCGCCGATGGGCCTGCACTGGGCCACCAACGGTATGGGCTATTTCTTCTCCTGGACCATAATTCGCGCGCGTCGCCGTCGCCGTCGCAGGGCCTGAGCCTGCGCCACCTGAGAGGCTTAGATCATGAGTGCGTCAGGCCCTGATTCGGGCACACCGGCGAGCCGGCCCAAGACCAGTCTGTGGCGCCGCCTCATCGCGCAGCCGCAGGACCAGGAGCAGTTGACATCCGCACAGCGTAGGTACGACTCCATCGCAACCGTGCCGATGTTCCTCGCCGCCATGCTGTGGCTCGTTTCGGCGTTCTTTTCCTGGGTGCCCGAGTTGCAGCCGATGTACCGCCGCGAGGGCAACATCCTGGGTGGCGTCACGTGGCTGATCTTCGCTGCGGACCTGACCATTCGCTTTGTGCTCGACCCGCGTAAGAAGTACTTCCTTTCGCGAACTTGGCCCCTCTTCATTGCTCTCGCCTTCCCTCCCCTGCGCATCATTTTGGTCATCTCTGCCGTGATTCGCATGAAGCGTGACCGCAATTCCATCGCCAAGATGGTCGGCCTCTACGCCCTCTATGCCGTGCTTTTTGTGGTGACCTTCGGTGCGCTGTTCACGCTCATCTTTGAGATCGATGCCCCCGGCGCCAACATCGTGTCCTTCGGGGATGCGGTGTGGTGGGGATTTGTCACCGTGACCACCGTTGGCTACGGCGACTTCCATCCGATCACCAGCCCCGGCCGTGTCGTCGCGGTCGTCATCATGTTCACGGGAGCGGCCAGTGTTGGTGCCGTGACCGCGGCTGTGGCGTCCCGTTTCATCAACAGTCCCAACTCCGCGGCGACATCAGCACCGACAGCAGCAGGACCGGTATCCGATGCGGATGCCCAGTCGCCGCCGCCACAGCAGCCACAGCAGCCACAACAGCCACGGCAGCCACAGCAGCACCGCCGCTCCCATCCGTCGCCCGCGATCGGCGTACCCCGGGCGGTGCAGCAGGAGGACACCACACTGGAAACCCTGGTTGCTCAGGTCAAACAACTTCAGGTTCAGATCGCCGACATGGCTGATCGCATGGATTCGACACATGCGACGCGCGGCAACCGTGGTGAATGACTTGTCTGCCGCAACCTCCTACGATGGCGAGACAACCCCGGGCATCATGTGGTGCCCGTCTCTTCCCTTAGGAGTCGCTGGCATGGACTCGGGCGCAGCTCGCCTCGACACCGATCAGGCAGCCGCTGCACTCTCGGAGCGTGATCGACGCATCCTTGAGTTTGAGCGTCAGTGGTGGAAGTACGCCGGCGCCAAGGAGCAGGCTATTCGCGACTTGTTCGAGATGAGTTCCACGCGCTACTACCAAATCCTCAATGGACTTATTGACACCCCTGCTGCCCTTGTTTTTGATCCCATGCTCGTCAAGCGCCTGCGTCGAATGCGGGCGGCTCGCCAGCGGGTCAGATCGGCGCGGCGCCTCGGCATCGACCTGGATGCCCGCTGATCATTCCCGCAGTCGCGGGGGGCCGGGCGGTGAGGAACTACCGGCGGGTTGCGGTGGAGGCGGAGCGGATCTCGCGCATCGGGGGTCGAGCCAGGACATCGACGTGATGGTCGGCGACCTCCAGGCCCTGCGGCCCGTAGGTGAACTGCGCCAGGGTCTCTCCGCTGCGAGGGAGGAGACCATGTGGATCGAGTCGAGCAAGGGCAACCTGCCAAATCTCCGCGGCCATGAGGCCGAGTCGCTGCTGATCTTGATGTCGATGTAGGCGTTCGCCGAGGTCCACCTGCGCGATGGCGTTGATTCCCCAACGAGCGGCGATATCGATGAGCAGGGCAATCTCAACGCCGTAGCCGCAGGGGAAGGGCACGTCCTCGAGGGTGTCTCGTCGCGCGGCGTACTCTCCGGCGAGAGGCTGGGCGACACCGGCCAACTCCGGCCAGTGCAGGTTGAGCAGCGGGCGAGCAACGAGTTCGGTGACGCGGCCACCGCCGCCGATCCGCACCCCCGAGTCATTGACGAGTGGCCGTGCGTACGCCGCCTTGACCAGGCGGATGTTGGTGTCGGTCATCAGGGGCCCGAGCAGCGCGACGACGTACTCCGGTGTGAAGGAGCGAAGGTCGGCGTCGACAAAGACCACGAAATCGCCGTCGGTCGCCGCGAGTCCCCGCCACATGGCCTCGCCCTTGCCTGCCACGGGAGGGATCAGCGGGAGGATCGCGTCGGTGGCCAGTACCCGGGCCCCGCCGGCCCGAGCGACGGTGGCCGTGTCATCTTGGCTGTCTGAGTCGACCACGAGCAGCTCATCCACCAGGGGCGCATCCCCGTCCATCAGGTTGGTGACGATGGACGCCACGATGGCTCCCACCGTCTCTGCCTCGTCACGGGCGGGGATGATCACGCTGACGGTTCGGCCGGCCTTGGCCCGGGTCACGTCGGCTCGGGACCAGTCGGCGGCGCTGGAGGTATTGCGACGAAACCAGGCCTTAGCGTCAGGATGCACCTGACTAGTCTCCCCTGCCGGGTGCGGGCCCCGCGTCCGGCAGGCCGGGGGACCCTGGATGGCGGCCCCCCGGGGTCCTTCTTCGGGGGAATCCGGGGCCGTTCTTCGGGGGAATGAGGGAGGAAAACTCGCTGAGATTCCCGAAGAACGACCGGATCGGGTCATAACGGTGCTGCCCGCGCGAGGTCGGCCCCCCTGGATTTGCACTCTCGGGTGGAGAGTGCCAATATTGGGTTAGCACTCGACCCTGTCGAGTGACAAGAATTTGGCCGATGAGGCTCCGTCGGATGCGGAGCCGTCCGTCGCGGGCATCGGCCGCGGAGGAGGGGATTTTCCCCCCCCACATCGTTCCGGGAGGAACCTCACCCCATGGCAAAGATGATCGCATTCGATGAGGAGGCCCGTCGGTCGCTTGAGCGAGGCATGAACGTCCTCGCTGACGCCGTCAAGGTCACCCTCGGCCCCAAGGGCCGCAACGTGGTTCTCGAGAAGAAGTGGGGAGCCCCCACGATCACCAACGATGGTGTGTCCATCGCCAAGGAGATCGATCTTGAGGACCCCTACGAGAAGATTGGCGCTGAACTCGTCAAAGAGGTCGCCAAGAAGACCGACGATGTTGCCGGTGACGGCACCACCACGGCCACGGTTCTCGCCCAGGCCCTCGTCAAGGAAGGCCTGCGCAACGTCGCGGCTGGCGCCAACCCGATGTCACTGAAAAAGGGCATCGAGAAGGCCGTTGAGGTCGTGAGCGCACAGCTGCTGGAGATGGCCAAGGACGTCGAGACCAAGGAGCAAATCGCTTCGACGGCGGCAATTTCTGCTGGCGGTGACATGGAGGTCGGCGAGCTCATCGCCGAAGCCATGGACAAGGTCGGCAAGGAAGGCGTCATCACCGTCGAGGAGTCCAACACCTTCGGCCTCGAGCTGGAGCTCACCGAGGGCATGCGCTTCGACAAGGGCTACATCTCGCCCTACTTCGTCACCGACCCTGAGCGTATGGAAGCGGTCCTCGAGGACCCCTACCTGCTGATCGTCAACTCCAAGATCTCGTCCGTGAAGGACCTGCTGCCGATCCTCGAAAAGGTCATGCAGTCAGGCAAGCCACTCGCGATCATCGCCGAGGACGTCGAGGGCGAAGCCCTGGCGACCCTGGTGGTCAACAAGATCCGTGGCACCTTCCGCTCCGTGTCTGTCAAGGCTCCGGGCTTCGGCGATCGCCGCAAGGCGATGTTGCAGGACATCGCGATCCTCACCGGTGCCCAGGTCATCTCGGAAGAGGTTGGCCTCAAACTGGAGAGCACCGGCCTGGAGTTGCTCGGCCGTGCACGCAAGGTGGTCGTCACCAAGGACGAGACGACCATCGTCGAGGGATCCGGTGATCCAGATCAGATCGCGGGTCGGGTCAACCAGATTCGTGCGGAGATCGAGAAGTCGGATTCCGATTACGATCGCGAAAAGCTCCAGGAGCGCCTCGCCAAGTTGGCCGGCGGCGTCGCCGTCATCAAGGTCGGTGCGGCAACAGAGGTCGAGCTCAAGGAGCGCAAGCACCGCATCGAGGACGCCGTGCGCAATGCGAAGGCGGCCATCGAGGAGGGCATCGTGCCCGGCGGTGGCGTGGCCCTGATCCAGGCGATGGTGGCCGCTGGCCCCAAGATCGACGCCATGGGCCTCACCGATGAGCAGGCCGTCGGCGCCGATATTGTGCGCGCCGCTATCAGCGCTCCGCTGAAGCAGATCGCGTTCAACGCCGGCCTCGAGGGCGGCGTCGTCGTGGAGAAGGTCAAGGAGTTGCCCGCTGGGCACGGACTGGATGCCTCCAACGGCGAGTACGTCGACATGATCAAGGCCGGCATCATTGATCCGGCCAAGGTGACGCGCTCGGCCCTGCAGAATGCAGCCTCCATCGCGGGCCTCTTCCTCACGACGGAGGCGGTCGTGGCGGAGAAGCCTGAGAAGTCGGCCCCGGCGATGCCGGGCGGCGGCGATATGGGCGGCATGGACTTCTAGGAGTCCCCGGCAATCCTGCTGTACGTGAGGGGCGGCTCCCGCAAGGGACCCGCCCCTCACGCATGCTCGGGTGCGCTTGCTTCACAGGACACGAGTCGCTAATTTACCGCGAGCCCCAATTATGGTCGTCGTCCGATAACGCTGTCCGAGAGGTCCCCATGCGCCGCATCGCTGTCCCGATCGTCCTGACTTCGGCCCTCGCCCTGGGGGCCGGGTTCATGATGGGGCCGCCCGCTTCAGCGGTGGCCCCACCGGTTACTGAGCCGGCGCCTGCGGCGGTGAGCGCAGCCGCCCCGGTCGTGGCTTCCGTCGCCCCCGTGCCGCGCATCGACTACGCCGGACTGGCGAAGCAGGCAATTGGAGCTGCCGCGGCCATCTTTACGTGCGATGCCTTCACGAAGGACGGCCTGAAATGCGAGAAGAAGCCGACCATCAGGGACGTTGCCACCAAACTCAAGCAGATTGAGGCACAGATTGCCCAGAACCAGGCGCAGACGAATGCAGCGCTCGATTCTCTGCAAAAGGCGATCGACGCCCAGGACCTGACGAAGGCGCTCAAGGATCTCGCGCCGGTGCGGGCCCACATCTTCGAGGCCGGCAAGGCGTGGGAGGCAATGTCGACGTGCTCCGACAAGGCGGTGACAGCGGGGGCGACGTGCACGGGCTACGCAGGTGTCGCCCTGCCGGGAGTGCCTGTCGCTGAGGGCCTGGCTGAGTCGAAGGAGTTCTTCCTCGGTCAGATCGCCAAGATCACGCTGACTATCGAGCAGGCCACCGAGTACTTCGCCGGGATTGAGGGCCAGCCGTCAGTCGGGCTTCTGCACAATCTCTGGAAGGTGGCCAAGCGCCAGCAGGATCGCGACTCCGGCGCCGCGAGTCCCGGGCAACTCCCGCTCCAGCCCGTTGTGGTGACCCGTCAACTCGCTACGACGTTCCTGCCCGTGATGACCTACTACCGCGACATGATGTTCCTCTACGGCGCCCTGCTACCTGCGGCGAAGGAACTCAAGGGCAAGTCGCCTCAGGCGCGCTCGGAGGCGGCCCTCGCCGACCAGAGGATCTTTGGAGAGGGCAGCCGCTGGACCGTGGCGGGCGCCTTCGGCTACCACCGGATCCCGGATGTGTCGCCGGGCACCTTCGCCTACGTCGGCGGCGACGGCAAGCTCTACAAGGTCGTCCCGGGCGAAGGCAAGGGCACGCCTCTCAGCGCCACCGTCCTCATGGAGATCGGTGATCGGATCTCGCGCTATGGCTACAACGCGGATGTGATGGCGAAGAACCCGTCCCTTCTGCCGCACAGCGGCCGGTTCGGCGTGTGGGAGAAGGTCAAGCACCGCACCTACAAGGAGTACTCCTACGGAAAGTACGCGATCTGCGCTGGCGTCGGCGGATTCGGGTGCCCGGTGTCGTCCAATCCTGGCACCCGGACGCAGACGTTCGAGATCGGCCATCCAGATGCCGTGGGCACGAAGGACAAGTACGGCAACCTCATGAAGATGCGCTGGGCGCCGATGCAGATCCTGTCCGTGCCGGCCACGTGGGGGCGCCTGCTCAAGCGGGAGATCGGTGATCGCTACGGCTGCGGGTCCGTCCACTCCCTGAAGGGTGAGCCTCCCTACGGCGTGTGGAACGTCCAGTTCTTGGAGACGTTCCGCCGAACGGTCGAGAACAGGCACGCCATGTTCGAGTGGGACTATGTGACCTACGGCGAACGCGCCCTCGACTGCGTCGGCCCGGGCGTCTACCTGACCGAGTCACGCGGCGCGCCCTTCAGCATCGTCGACAAGGGCGTGCCTGCCGGCATTCTCGTGAAGTAGCAATCCCGCTTCACGTGAGGGGCGGCTCCCGACAGGGAGCCGCCCCTCACGCTTGCGGTCAGGCCCCGTAGGCCGGCGTTCAACGAGGAGTGGTGCGCTGATCTATCCAGGCGGTGATGTTGGGCACGTCGATGTCTCCACGCGCGATCTGCAGGACAAACTCCTCGGCGTCGTCAACGGTGTACGTGAGCTGCACTCCGTTCATCAGGAGGAACACCTTCATCCCTGACCACGCGAGCCGTTTGTTGCCATCGACCAGCGCGTGGTTGCGGGCCAGTGAGTGGATGAGCGCGGCGGCCTGCTCGCATAGACCGGGGTAGGCCAGGTCTCCGAAGACGGTGGTCTGGGGTCGTGCGCGCGTTGACTCCAGCAGCCCCATGTCTCGAATTCCGACTTCAGGGAGCACGCCGTTGGCTACTTCCAGTAGGTCGTCGAGCGTAAGGAAATCCGTCGGATCGTGAGAGGTCACGACTACCGGCTGAGGCGATCGAGGAGTTCGGCATCCTCGTGGGCAACCGACGATATGGCGTCGGCGAGCCGCGCTGCGCGGTTCGACAGGTAGGCGTCTATAGCTGACTTGACCACCTCGTGCATGGAGCGGTTCTCCAACTCGGCTCGCTCGCGAAGGGCCTTTGTCTCGCTGTCGGTGAGCCGCAACGTCATCGCCATGAGGCCACGATACCACCGTGGTATCACTCGGGGGCCAGGTGAGCGTCCGCATTCTCGCTAGCCTCGCCTGCATGCGCTTCACCGGCTTCCCCGCAGAGGGCTTCGCCTTCTATGAGCAGTTGGCGACGCACAACACCAAGGCGTGGTGGGCGGAGCACCGGGCGACGTACGACGACTGCATTAAGGCGCCGATGACCGCGCTGCTCGCCGAGCTCGCGGGGGAGTTCGGTGAAGCCAAGGTCTACCGGCCATACCGCGACACGCGATTCAGCAAGGACAAGGCGCCGCTCAAAGACCACCAGGGCGCGGTCGTGATGATCGAGGATGCGATCGGCTACTACGTCCAGGTGTCCGCGAGTGGCGTCATGATCGGCGGCGGGCTCTATGCCCCTGCGCCGACTCAACTCGCGCGCCTGCGTGCCGCCATCGCCTCACCCGCAGGCGTGTCGCTGGAGACCGACCTGACCCGCTTGCGCCGAGGTCGCTGGGATGTCGACGGGTCGCCGCTCAAGACCCGGCCCAAGGGCTATGCCGCCGATGCTCCGCGATTGGACCTCCTGCGCATGACACGCGTCGTCGCGACCAAGACATACGACGACCCCAAGACCCTGGCGTCGCGCAAGGCTCTGGACGCCGTACGCCGTGACTGGCGCGCGATCACGCCAATGATGGAGTGGTTGGCCGATCATGCCGGACCCGAGGGAGATCCGGATCAGGACTGAGTGCCGGTCTGTCAGGCTGCCCCGACGTGTGGGTTGGCCGACCGGAGTGCGGATGACCCCATCGGCAGCGGTGCCGCGGACGGAGCGCCGTTCCATGCGCGCCAAGCGCGCTCGGTCGCGGTGCCGACAATGTTGAGGATGCGATCGAGCAGGGCGGCATCGGACACCAGGGGGGGTGAGAGTTGGATCACCGGTTCGCCACGATCATCGAGGCGGCAGAGCAAGCCCAACTCATCCATGTGCCGTGACAATTCCTTGCGCAGCAGCCAGTCAGCCTCATCGGCGTCGAAGAGTTGTTTGGTCTCCCGGTCCTTCACCAGCTCCAGTGCCCAGAAGAAGCCCATGCCACGCACGTCCCCGACGAGGGGGATGCGGCGCAACTCCTCCAGCCCGGCCGCGAAGCGCGGTGCGAGCTCACGCACGTTGCCGAGCACATTGTCTCGCTCGTAGATCTCCAGCACGCGGTCGGCAATCGCCGTCGTGAGCGGATGCCCGGAGTAGGTGAGTCCGTGCATGTAGGTCTCACCGCCCGTGACGAATGGCTCGGCCATGCGCTCGGTCATGAGGACGCCACCCAGGGGAGCGTGACCGGCGGTGACGCCCTTGGCGAAGGTGATGATGTCGGGACGACCATCAAAGAGACTGGAGGCAAACCACTCACCGACCCGACCAAAGGCGGTGATGGTCTCATCGGCGACGAGGATGATGCCGTAGCGATCGCACAGGCTGCGTAATCCGGCCCAGTAGCCCGGTGGTGGCACAAAGGCTCCGCCGGAGTTTTGCACTGGCTCCGCAATGAGCATGGCGACCTGATCCGGACCGGCGAGGATGATCGCGTCCTCTGCCTCGACAAGCAGTGCCCGGGTGAGTGCGGCCGGGTCATGACCTGCCGGGTGCCTGTAGGCGTTGGTGTTGGACAGGAATGTCGTCGGCACTGCCATGGGCTCGAACGGCGCCCTGCAGTCGGGCAGTCCGGTGAAGCTCAGTGCCCCCATGGACGTGCCGTGGTAGGCGAGTCGGCGGGCGATGGCCTTGGTGCGTTGCGGCTCACCGTTGACGGCATGCCATTGGCGCACGAGTTTCCAGGCAGACTCGACGGCTTCACCGCCACTGTTGGTAAAGAAGACGCGCTGCATACCGAGGGGAGCCGCATGGGCCGCGAGCCGGGCGCCAAGGCGAGCGGCTGATGGATGCGCGAGGTACCACGTCGGTGTGAAGGGCAAGATGGCGAGTTGTTCTGCTGCCGCTTCCCCGATCTCTGCACCGTAGGAGTGACCGAGGTTGGAGCAGAAGAGCCCCGAAATGCCATCGATGAAGCGGCGGCCGCCGTCGTCGATGACATCGCAGCCCTCACCTCGCACGATGATCTTGGATCCGGCATCGGCGTACTCGCCCATGTCGGTGAAGTTGAGAAGTAGGTGGTCGCGTGCCTGCCGACGAGTGTCGCTGGCGGCAGCGGGCTGACGCTGTGGAGCGCCCATGAGTCTCACATCCTCGATCCTGAGCGGTCGTTCAGGATGTGAGGAGGATAACAGGCTGAACGGTCATTCAGCAAGCACCGCAACGCGGAGTCGAGGGGTTAGGGGTGGGTCAGGGAGGTGATGGGAGGTCAGTGGGGCATGCGCAACTCAAGAATCGCCGCGTCCCACCACAGATCCGCTAGGCGCTGGGTCGTCATATCGGGATCATCCAGGGCGAGTTGGATGGCAAGGCCGTCCATGAGGCTGGCCAGGCGGATCACCGCTGCCTCCGCGTCGGCGGGGGCGAAGTCACCAGCGGCCACCCCCTCCGAAATCACCTCTCGCAAGGAGGTGCGCCAGCGACGGTCCAGGGACTCGCGCGTCTCACGAGCACCCGGGTCGTGGAGGGCGCGCACCCACAACTCCAGCCACAGGCGCCAGTCGCCGACAGCCGGACCCAGACCGGCACCGAGGTCGGCCATGTGACGCAAACGTTGGACGGCGCCAGCCTGCTCCTGGAGATCCCGCGCGAGGTCGTCGTAGAACTCATCCTCGAGCAGGGTGAGGGCGGCATCAAGGGCCCCGTCAAGGGAGTGGAAGTGGTAGAGCACAAGTCCCTGGGAGGTGCCAGCAGCCTCCGCAATATCGCTGACGCGCGCACCGGCGAAGCCGCGGGTGCGGACGACGTCAACGGTTGCCCGAAGGATGCGCTCCCGGCGTTCTTCGGGTGCCTTCGCCGATAGTCCCCCGGACGAAGGCAGTGTCCCCTTGGCCAACGAACCTCCCGAAGTGTCCGTGCTGAACGCTCATTCAGGTAGCCTGGTGAGCGGCATCATCCTGACATCCCCGAGGAGTGACATGAGCACCGAGACCCCCCGACGACGCATCGACGCGGCCTACGCCGATCTGCAAGCGCGCGCGGCTGCCTTCGTGGATGAGGTCCTCATCCCCTTCGAGGTGACCGCGGAGCTCGCCGGAGGTCCACTCCCGCTGCCGGACCAACTCCTCATCCGGACCAAGGCCATGGAGTACGGCATCCACGGCGGCCCGCATGCGACGCGGCATGGTGGGCATGATTGGAGCGTCACCGAGTGGTTCCTCGTCGAGGAGCAATTGGGTCGCACGACCAACGGAGTGGCCTGGTACATCCCCAATGCATACAACGTGTGGAAGCACGCCACGCCAGCCCAGCAGGAGCGTTGGCTGATCCCCGCATTGCGTGGTGATCTGCACGACGCGTACGCCGTCACCGAGGCGGATGCTGGCAGCGATCCGTCAGGCATGACGACCACTGCTGTCCCAACGGGTGATGGCCGGTGGGTGATTAACGGCGAGAAGTGGTTTGTCACCTTTGGATCCATCGCCGCCGTCATCGTCGTCATGGCCTACGCCGACGTGGACGGGCAACGACTCCCCACCCTCTTCGCCGTGCCGGCTGACACCCCCGGGATCGAGACGGTCTCCGATGTGCCCTTCACCCACACCTACCCACATGGTCACCCGACCCTGCTCTTCACGGATGTCATCGTCCACGATGACGACATCATCGGAGGTCTAGGCCGAGGCGATGACCTGCAGCGCATGTGGTTTATGGAGGAGCGGCTCGGCATCGCTGCTCGCTGCGTCGGGGCTATGCAGCGCCTGATTGAGGAGACGGTGGAGTGGGCGGTGAATCGCGAGCAGGGCGGGGCGCGCCTCATCGATCATCAGGGGGTGAGCTTCCCTCTAGCGGATAGTGCCGCTGATGCCGCAGCTGGTCGACTTCTCGGACTCGAGGTCGCCGCCATGGCTGATGATGGCGCCGACCCCAAACTCATCCATGGCAAAGCCTCGATGGCCAAACTCTTTTGCTCTGAGGCCGCCAACAGATGTGCCGATCGGGCACTGCAGATTTTTGGTGGACGCGGCTACATGCGGACGACCGCGGCGGAGCGCTTCTGGCGCGAGTTGCGTGTCGACCGCATCTGGGAGGGGACCTCAGAGATCCAGCGCATTATCGTGGCGCGGTCGCTGGAGCGGCGCGGCGTACAGGCCATGCTCACATGATCGAGCGCACATGGTGAGCCTTGAGCGGTTGATCAACCCACGCAGCATCGCCGTCGTGGGTGCGACGGAGCGCGAGGGCACCTATGCGCACACCACCCTGCTCAACCTCCAGCGAGCCGGGTTCACCGGTCGAGTGGTGGGCATCCACCCCACCCGGTCAACCGCTGCCGGCGTGCCCTGCCTTCCCTCGCTCGCCGAGGCGGGGTCGGTGGATGCGGTCGTCATCGCGACCCCGGCCGACACGGTCTCGGACTACCTCGCCGAAGCAGCAGCCCTGGGCTGCGGTGGTGCTGTTGTGTACGCCGCGGGATTCGCCGAGGCGGGACGCCGTGACCTGCAGGCAGACCTCGTCAACGCAGCGGGTGCATTGCCCGTCATCGGCCCCAATGGCAACGGCATCGTCAGCGTTGCTGCCCGCGCCCCCATGTGGGGGGATGCGGTCACACTGCCGCGCGCGGTCGGTGGTGTCGCCCTGATCACGGAGAGTGGCAATATCGGCGTGGTTGGACTCGCGCACCGCGGGGCGGAGTGGCTCCATACGGTCATCTCGTCGGGCAACGCGGCGGTCATCGACACGCCCACCCTGCTCGCACACACCGCGTCGCTCGCGGGAGTGCGCGCCGTTGCCCTGTACGTCGAGGGTGATGGTGATGGTGCGCGCTGGTGTGACGCCCTCGCCGAGTGTGTCGAGCGCGATGTGCGCGTCGTCGTACTCAAGGTGGGGCGCAGTGAGCGAGGCGCCGCTGTGGGAGCCGCTCACACGGCAGCCCTCGTCGGTGATCAGCAGGTTTTTGCCGCCATGATCCAGGAGGCGGGGGGCGTCCTCGTGCGCCAACCACTCGAACTCTTTGAGACGGCGCGAGCTCTTGCGACGGGGCATCGGGACCGACGTGGAGCAGCATTCGTGACCTGCTCGGGTGGAGACGCTGCCATCGCAGCAGACCTTGCTGACGACTTCGGTGTCCGGTTGGCTGACTTGGCGCCCTCGACTCGAGACACTCTGCGCGACCTACTGCCCCCAGCGGCCACCGTGGCTAATCCCCTCGATCACACCGCGCTGGTGTGGGCCGACACCGAGGCTGTGGCTGCATTGACACAGGCGGTGGCCCGCGACGATGACGTGGGCCACCTCGTCTACATCCAGGACGAGCCTCCCGGTTTGCCCCCCGGTCCCCTGGCTGAATGGCGCGCGACCCGTGAGGGTGGCGTCGTGGGTGGGCAGCGCGCCGGAATCGACACGATGGTCGTGGCGACCACACCCGGACAGGGAGCCACGGGCGTTATCGAGGGCCTCGACAACGCCCTGCGCGCCATCGCGGTGCTCCAGGCAGCGCCGGTGTCGCCCGAGCGATTGCGCGCCATGGCTCACACGGCGGCGACGAGTGGGCGGCCACGCGATCGGGATGAGTCCGAGGCCAAGGACGTGTTGCGACGGCATGGAGTTGTCATTCCCCCGGGGAGGGTGGTCGAGGACCCCAGCATGGCCGTGAGCGTGGCCGAGGAGATCGGCTTCCCGGTGGCGCTGAAGATCGTGGCACCGGGCATCCTGCACAAGTCAGACATGGGGGGAGTGGTCCTCGGTCTCAACAGCGGTGCTGATGTTGCTCACGTGGCCGAGGGCTTACTGGCTCTGGTGCCCGGGGCGCGCATCCTGGTGGAGCAGATGGCTCCCCCGGGAGTTGAGGTCATCGTTGCTGCGCGGCGTGATGGCGTCGTACCGACTCTGACGATCGGGCTGGGTGGCATCTGGACCGAGGCGCTCGCCGACGTTGTGTGCCTGCCCCTCCCCGCCGATGCTGACCGGATTCGCTTGGGGATCCAGCAAATGCGCGGGCACGTCGTGCTCACCGGAGGTCGGGGGACCCAGGAGCGCGACCTTGACGGACTCTGCATGCTCGCGGCCACGGTGGGAGATGCCCTCCTCGCGGAGGAACTCACCCTGGTTGAGGTCAACCCCGTCATCGTAGGATTCACGCAATCGGTTGCAGTCGATGTCGTGATGGTGTGAAGCACCAGGTACCTGCCGAAAAGCATTGATGTGCCTATGATGGTGTCATGACCAGAACCTTTACCAAGGCCCCCGTTGCCGCCGATGCTCTCGCTCGGTCACTAGCTCCCTTTGGCGATAGCCGCATGCTCCCTGTTGCGTCGTACACCTCCGATGAGGTGTTTGCCTGGGAGCAGGAGAACTTTTTCCGTGGCTGGCAGTGCATAGGTCGAAGTGATGAATTGGCTGAGCCCGGGATGCAGCGCGCCGACAAGGTGGGCGACACGACCGTCCTGCTGGTGCGAGGAGATGACAGCACGCTGCGTGCCTTCGCCAACACCTGTCGACATCGTGGACATGAGCTCCTGCCGTGTGGTTCGTCAACCAAGGCCCGGGCCATCACCTGCCCCTATCACTCCTGGTCCTACAAACTCGACGGTGAACTCTTCAGCGCGGCGGGCTACGGCGGTTTTGGCACTTTCGATATGGCCGATTTCCCCCTCCGCCCGATCACGGTGGAGGAGTGGCACGGCTGGATCTTCCTGGACATCTCCGGTCTCGCTGGCCCGCTCTCCAGGCATGTATCCGGGCTGGAGGAGCGCATCGCGCCGTACGCACCGGAGCGCCTCGTGGTCCAGGGCCGACATGAATACGTTATCCAGGCCAACTGGAAGATCGCGATCGAGAACTATCAGGAGTGCTACCACTGCACCTCGATTCACCCCGAGCTATGCCAGGTGAGCCCCCCGGAGAGTGGCGAAAACTGGGCGCCGAGCTCTGGCGCGTGGGTCGGTGGCTGGCAAGACCTGCGCCCCCATGCCGTCACGATGTCCCTGGATGGACACAGCGACGGCGTCTTTATCCCGGGGCTCAGTGAGGTGGAGCAGCGGCGTATTGACTACATCGGGATCTTCCCCAACCTGTTGGTGAGCCTGCATCCCGACTACGTCATGACGCATCGCATGGTGCCGCTCTCGGCTCGCGAGACGTGGGTGGAGTGCCAGTGGGCATTCCCACCGGAGGCGCTCGACAAGCCGGGCTTCAATCCGGCGTACGCCATGGACTTCTGGGACATCACCAACCGTGAGGACTGGGGTGCCTGCGAGTCGGTGCAGCGTGGACTCGACAGTGGTTTTGCCGAGCCAGGCCCGCTGTCGCCCGATGAGGATGCGATCTATCAGTTCGTGACGATGGTGGCCCGCGGCTACCTTGGGCAGCCCCTGAGCGCGGTGCAGGAGCCAGCTAGCGCCTGACCGACCGTCACGTACGCATAGACCCCTCAGTCAGCGAGTGCGCCGGGCGGCAGGAGCCGCATGGCGTCGGCTCGACAGTGAACGGTCACCTGCTCACCAGTGCTGTGCTGACCCACACGCTCACTCGGTCGGCGAACGACCAACTCATCACCGCTGGACAGTCGCACGATGACATCGGTCGTGGGTCCCTGGTAAACGGTGCGAACGACGGTGCCCTCCAGCGTGCCCGCGTCTTCCGGGGGTGGTTCGAGCAGGAGTCGCTCCGGGCGGATCACGAGGCGCGCATCTGTGCCGTCGATGCCGCCCCCGCGGCAGGACAGAGTGTCGGCCCCCAGGCGGAAGGTCGTCTGCCCAGCGCTATCGGAGTTGATGATCTCGACAGTCAAGACATTGGCGCTGCCCAGGAAGTCGGCCACGTAGGCCGTGGATGGTGATTCGTAGACCTCGGCGGGGGTGCCCACCTGTTCCACCTGGCCCCCGGCCATGACGGCCATGCGGTCGGACATGGTCAGGGCTTCCTCTTGATCATGGGTGACGTAGACGAAGGTGATGCCGAGGGACTCCTGGAGTGACTTCAACTCGACCTGGAGAGTTTTGCGCAGTTTGGCATCGAGGGCGCCGAGTGGTTCGTCCAGGAGGAGCACCCGAGGGCCGAGCACAATGGCACGCGCCAACGCCACGCGCTGTTGTTGACCTCCGGAGAGTTGGCCCGGGCGCCGCTTCGCGTATTGACCCATGCGCACCATGTCGAGGGACTCGGCCACCTTGCGCTTGCCGTCCGCCTTTCCCACCTTTTGGTAGCGCAGCCCGAAGGCCACATTGTCCTCCACGGTCATGAAGGGAAAGAGGGCATAATTTTGGAAGACCGTGTTGACGGGGCGGTCATTGGCGGGGATTCGAGAGACGTCATCCCCATCGATGCGAATCTCACCCGACGTTGGTGTCTCAAACCCGGCGATCATGCGAAGTGTGGTCGTCTTGCCGCACCCGGAGGGCCCCAACAGGCTAAAAAATTCACCCGCCGCGATATTGAGGTCAATGCCGCGGACCGCGGGCACGTCACCGTAGGACTTGTGCAGACTCAAGAGTTGAAGGCTGCCGCCCTTCACCGGTGCACGTTCCTTAACCGGCGAAACACATTACCTCCTGCGACTTGATCAAAGTGCTTGCGGAATGTTGAACGGTGGCTCAGTCTAGGGGGTGAGAGTTCGCTCCCGATGGAAGTTGAGGAATCTGCCATGGCCCCGTCCCCTCGCAAGCCTGTGTCTCGGCGCCGCCTTCTGCAGGCCTCCGCGCTCGCACTCCCCGGTGCCTGGGCACTCGCGGCCTGCGCGCGAGACCAACCGCTGAGTGGACCGACGGGTGCGACCTCGGCTGGCGGCTCCGCCTCGGGCTCCGCAGCACCGAGCCCCGGCGGGATCCCCATCGCCTCTCCCCAAAATCCGATCAAGTGGCCGATCAATCCCGGCAATGAGCCGATCGCGTCGGGCCTGGAGCCGGAGGCCAACGCGACGCTGCGCATCTACAACTACCCCGACTACCTCGACAAGGCGGTCGTCAAGGACTTCCAGAAGGAGTACGCCGACTACAACGTCACGGTGGAGGTCTCGACGTTCAACGATTACCCCGAGGCGCTCACGAAGATCCGCGGCGGCAGTAGTCCCTACGACGTCACCTTCCTGTCCTACAACTACATCGGACGCCTGGTCTACGGCGACCTGATTCGTCCCCTCAACCACGACTACATCGACAACATCACCAACGTGTGGGAGGAATTCCAAAATCCCTGGTACGACCAGGAGTGGCAGTACACCGTCCCCTACGTCGTCTACACAACCGGAATCGGCTGGCGAAGCGATCTCATCCCCGAGGACATCGGCGCGCGCCCCAATCCATACGACGTCTTCTGGGACACCAAGTACGCCGGTGAGATCGCGGTTCTCGACGATGACCGCGAGGTGATCGGGATGACGATCCTCCGCGATGGCGGCACAGATGTGAATACAGCTGATCCCGCAGTCCTGGGTGCCACTCGTGACGCCATGCTGGAGATGCTCTCGCTCAGTCAGCCCCGCGTCACCATCAGCGGCTACACGGACATTCCCGAGGGGGTCCTTTCGCTGTCGCAGTGCTGGTCGGGAGACATGATCACGGGGCAGTACTACATGCCTGAAGGCGTCGATCCCTCCGTCCTGCGCTACTGGAGCCCGCCGGACGGTCAGGGTCTGGTCAACAACGATTTCATGTGCGTCCTCAAGGGGGGCGAGAATCCCGTCCTCGCACACCACTTCGTCAACTTCATGCTCGGCAACGACGTATCCCTGAAGAATTTCTCGTGGGTGGGCTACCAGCCGCCGCTCACGATGCTCACGCCCGAGACGATGGTGGCCGATGGCTACATCCCGGACAACCTCAAGGAGGCGGTGGTCCTCCCGGAGTGGTTCGTCGCCGGCTACCCCGTCCTGGAGCTTCCGCCCGAGGTAGAGGCCGAATATCAAGCGATCTGGCAGCAGTTTAAGGCCGGGGCGTGACGTGGGAGATCGCTCCACGCGATTCCTCTGGCCGACTCTTGGCCTCCCAGCGATGGTATGGATCGTCCTCTTCTTTCTCGTCCCATTTTACGTCGTTCTGTGTGTGTCCTTCGGCACAGTAGACCCGGTCTTCCGCTCACCGATCCCCATTTGGAATCCGCTGGAGTGGCAATTCAGCCAGGTGCAGGTCGTCTGGGATCGACTGTTTGGTCCCAACAACTTCTATCTGCCCGCGGTGCTGCGCACGTTCATGTACGTCGCGATCGCGGTCGCGGCGTGCCTGGTGATTTCCTTCCCCGTCGCATACTTCACGGCTCGGTACGCGGGGCAGTATCGCGGCCTGGTCCTGGCCCTCCTCGTTGCGCCATTCTTTATCTCGTACATGATGCGCATGCTGGCCTGGATCAATCTGCTCCAGCCGGATGGCCTCGTCAACACGATTGTCACCCTGGGCGGACTGGTGCCGGTCGAGATCAATTGGCTCAGCGGCAATCCATTCACCGTGGTCATGGGGCTCATATACGGCTACGTGCCCTACATGCTGCTCCCCCTGTTCGCCGCGCTGGACCGGATCAGTCCGAGTCTTCTTGAAGCTGCACGTGATCTTGGTGCCAGCGGCTTCGACCTCTTCCGTCGCGTGATCCTGCCCATGAGCATTCCCGGCATCGTCGCGGGGACACTGCTCATCTCACTGCCGATGATGGGGGACTACTTCACGTCCGACATGCTGTCGAAGTCACCGAACACATCGATGATTGGCAACCTCATTAATCTCTCGATTGCGACACCGGGACAGTCGGGGCAGGCTGGCGCCCTGCTGATCCTCGTCCTCCTCGTGCTGCTCATCCCGATGATTTGGTACACGCGAACGAATGCCAAAGCGGAGGTGCGCTCATGACAATCTCAGCGGCGCCCGCCGAGGCGATCCTCGAGGAGGCGCAGGGACGCCGCCGTCGCGGCCTGCGTGGGACATCGGGGGCGCGTGCCTACGGTCTCGGGGCCATCACCGCCGTCTACCTGCTCTGGGCCCTGGTGCCCGTGGCCATCACGGTGCTCTTCTCCTTCAATGCGGGCCGCTCGCGGAGCACGTGGCAGGGATTCTCCACACGCTGGTACACCTGGGATCCCAACGGATCGGTCCTCAATGACCCCTCCATTCGGACGGCGCTGACGCACACGGTCCTGCTGGCCATCGTGGCGACGCTCATCACGGTCCCGATTGGAGTGCTCTTCGCTCTGGCCCTGGACCGATGGCGCGGGCGGATCCCTGCGGGAGCAAACTTCCTGGCTCTCATCACCTTCGTCATCCCCGAGATTGCCCTGGCGATCGGCCTGCTCTTCATGGTGACGTTCCTCGCCACACCCTTTGGGTTAGGGACCACGGCCCAGATTATTGGCCTGGTGACCTTCCAGTTGGCCTACCCCATCGTCATCTGTCGAGCTCGACTGCTCACCATCGGTGCCCACTACGAGGAAGCCGCGCGAGACCTGGGGGCCAGTGCCATCGGTGCCGTACGCCGGATCATCCTGCCCATGCTTTTCCCGGCGATTCTGGTGAGCGCCATTTTGGTTTTCGCCGATGTGCTGGATGACTTCGTCATTGTCCGCTACCTGTCCTCGGATGCCTCGACGGAGACCACATCGATGCGCATCTACCAAACCGCGCGTGCCGCTCCGACCCCAGCGCTCAATGCGATGGCGACGATTATCCTCGTCGTATCGGCGCTGGTGATCGTCATGGGATGGCTCGCCTATCGACGGTGGACTCGTCGTCAGGGCGAAAACACCGATATCGGTACATTTGCGAACACGCTCTAACTCGTCCCAAGGCTCGGCCACGACGGGACATCGCTCTACGCCAGGATGCATTCGACACAGGAGGAATAGTGGACACGCTGCCCACCCGGGCCCAGGTCGTCATCGTGGGGGGTGGTGTGATCGGTTGCTCGATCGCCTATCACCTCACCCAACTGGGAGTGACTGACGTCCTGCTCGTAGAGAAACACGCCCTCACCGCGGGCACGACCTGGCACGCGGCAGGGCTCATCACGAGCGCCGGCTTCCATGATGAAACCTCCATATGGATGTGCCGATATTCGCGGGATCTGTATGAGCGCCTGGAAGCAGAGACCGGTCACTCGACCGGATTTCGACCCGTCGGCCACCTGTCCGTCGCGACGACCCCGGCGCGCATGGAGACGCTCGTGCGGGAACGTGACTTCCAAGTCGGCTTCGGCGTACCCAATGAGATCGTCACCCCGGAGCGGATCGCCGAGATCTTCCCGCTGGCCAAGATCGATGACCTCGTCGGGGGTTCATTCGTCGCCGATGAGGGCCGCGCCGATCCGGTGGGGGTCGCGACGGCGATGGCCAAGGGCGCCAAGATGCGAGGGGCCACGATTGCGGAGGGTGTGCACGTCACCGGTTTTCTGCGTGAGGGTGATCGCATCACCGGGGTGGTCACCGATCACGGCACCGTCGAGGCGGAGACCGTCGTTCTCGCCGCGGGGCTGTGGACCCGACAACTCGCCGCGAAAATCGGTGTGGATGTACCCCTGCAGGCCGCGGAGCACTACTACCTGCTCACGGAACCGATGGAGGGTGTGCACCGGGACCTCCCCATCATCGAAGACCTCGATTGCTACGGCTACTTCCGCGAGGAGGGTGGCGGCATGCTCGTCGGTCTCTTCGAGCCGGTGGCGGCCGGGTGGCATCCGGAGGGCGCTCCCGACGACTTCGCCTTCGGCACGATCCCGCCGGACTGGGAGCGAATGACGCCACATCTGGAGGCGGCCATGCAGCGCATCCCATCGCTCGCCGATGCCGGTGTGCGCACCTTCTTCTGTGGCCCGGAGAGCTTCACCGCTGATGCGGCGCCCCTGCTCGGCCCCGCGCCGGAAGTGGAGGGTCTCTGGATCGCTGCCGGCCTCAACTCGGTCGGCATCCTGCTCGGTGGCGGGGTGGGCAGTTTGATGGCGCAGTGGATCCTCGATGGTGTGTGCCCGGTCGACATCGCCGGCTACACAATCGAGCGCGGCATGCCTCACGAGAATTCCCAGCGCTTCCGGTCTGAGCGCATCGTCGAGCAACTCGGGGTGCTCTTTGGTGACGGGGGATATCCGACGTTCCACAATCACTCCGCTCGCGGCATTCGGCGCTCCCCACTGCATGACATATGGGTTGCCCATCGTGCACACTTCGCCGACTCCGCCGGCTGGGAGTACGTCGAGTGGTTCTATCCCGAGGGCGAGATGGAGCGGGATATTCCGTGGACGTGGGAGCGCGGCTTCTGGTCGCCGTGGGTGGCCGAGGAGCATCGCACGGTCCGTGAGGCTGTCGGGGCCATGGACATGACCCTGATGTCGAAATTCCTTGTCCAGGGCCCGGATGCAGCGATGATCCTCGACCGGTTGAGCGCCAACGCCGTTGTCGGCGACATCGGCGGAATCGTCTACACCCAGTGGTGCAATGAGCGTGGCGGCATCGTCGCCGACCTCACGGTGACGTGCCTTGCTGCCGACCGCTTCATGGTGATCGTGTCGGATGTGACACATCGGCGCGTGGAGCGCATGCTGCATGACGAGGTGCGCGCTGGTGAGTTTGCCACGGTCACGGACATGACCGCGGCGTACTGTCTGCTCACCATCCAGGGGCCCAAATCGCGGGAGCTGCTCCAGCGAGTGAGTCCTGATGATCTGTCGGAAGCGGCGTTCCCCTATCTCACATCCCGGGACATCGAGATCGGGTACTCACGGATCCGCGCGCTGCGGGTCACCTACGTGGGCGAGCTCGGCTTTGAGTTGCTCATCCCGAGCGATCAGGCGGTGTCGGTGTGGCAGACGCTGGAGAGTGCCGGTGGAGATCTGGGATTGCGGCCCGTGGGTCTTGCGGCGATGCATGGGCTCAGGCTGGAGAAGGCCTATCGCGACTTCGGAGTCGACATCGACGTGACGGATACACCCGTCTCGGCGGGGCTCGCCTTTGCGGTCGCCTGGGATAAGCCGGTGGACTTCCGCGGCAAGGCTGCCCTAGCGGATGTACGCACGGACCGCTCTAGTCGCCTCGTGCCCTTGCGTGTGGATGATCCGACACCCCTCCTGCACGGGAGTGAGCCGGTGTTCAAGGACGGTGTGCGTGTCGGGCATCTCCAGGTGGGCGGCTTCGGCCACACCCTGGGTCGTTCGGTAGGACTCGCGACGCTCGATAACGTCGAGGGAGTTACGGCGGAGTGGCTCGCCAGTGGTGGCTTCGAGGTGGTCGTCAATGGACACACCTTCCCCGCTACCGTGCAATTCGCCCCCTTCTATGACCCCGAGCGTGCTCGGGTGCGTGGCTGACATGGCAGGCTGGCTCCCGTGACTTCAGCGACCGGGACCTGGACCATCGAGCCGGGGAGCCCCATCACCCTCCAGACCCACGACTTCCCGACGTCACTTGAGGTGAGCGCCCCGGTCACCGGTGGTGGCCTGCAGATTGCGCGGTCGACCGTGCGGCTGCGCATCGAGATGTCATTGGAAAAGTTGCACGCGTCCAACTTCCTCATGCAGGGAGCGGCGCGAGCGATGGTGAAGCGTTTCGATGGAGACGTGCTCATCTTTGAGGCTGAGGGCGCAGCGTCGGACCATCCCTGGGCGGTCTCAGGGAACGCGCGGGCCGGCCAGGTCGATGTGCCGATGTCGGTGGAGGCCACCCCCCAACCCGGAGATGATCCCCGTCACCTGCTCCTCGGCGGATTCGTGACCATGAATGACATTTCGATTCCGATCCCCGGGCTCAGCGGCATCTCATCCATCACCTTCAGTCTCGCGGGCACGGTGGGCCTGCAGGTGTCCTGATCACGCGCCCAGGGTGACCTTGGCGAGCAGGATCACGAGGCCGATGGAGGAGTCGAGCAGCCCCAGTCCCGCGGACTGCAGCCATGACCGATTCTCCCGTCGCCCCCCGACCACGCCGACGACAAAGAGCACTGCGACGAGCATCAGCAGCGTGAATGCCACCGCCCCGGCCAACTCTGCGCCGAGGGCCGTGGCCACGAGGAATGTCACCACGGCGAGACCACCCACGACAAAGACCGCGACTGAGTTTCGCAATTCCAACCGCCACTCTGCGCGGGGGAGTGCTTCATGCCGCACGAGCCGGTGGGCTGCCACCGTGGCCCACACGTGCGCCACGGCGACGGTCAAAGCCGTGGCGATGATGATGACGACGAATTCAGATCCCTCAACGAAGAGGCCCTTCCAACTCGCGGCAGCGGTGACTCCCAGCAGGGTGATCGCGGCGTAGATCGCCAGGGTTGTTTCTGACAGGCGTTGGCGAGTGGTCACGGTATCCGCGGACGGGGCCATCACTCACTCTCTTCGACGCGCTCGATGTCCTGGGCATCAACGATGTGATACGAGTAGCCCTGTTCGGCGAGGAATCGCTGCCTATGCTGGGCAAAATCCGCGTCCACCGTGTCCCGAGCCACGACGGTGTAGAAGAGTGCGCGCTTGCCGTCCCGCTTGGGGCGCAGCAAACGTCCGAGGCGTTGCGCTTCTTCCTGCCGGGAGCCGAAGGAGCCGCTGACCTGGATGGCCACGGACGCCTCCGGGAGATCCACCGAGAAGTTGGCCACTTTGCTCACCACGAGCACCCTCTCCTCGCCCTGGCGGAATGCCTCGAAGAGTCGCTCACGTTCCTTGACACCCGTTTCACCGGTGATGGTGGGGGCACCGACCCGCTCGGCGATGTCCGCGAGCTGATCCAGGTACTGACCGATGACAAGAATCTGCTCATCGGCATGCCGCTCCAGGAGGACTTCGACCAATCGCGTCTTTTCATCCGTCGTCGCCGCGAGGCGATAGCGCTCCTCGGGCTCCGCGGTGGCGTAGACGAGGCGCTCGCCGTCCGGCAGGGTGACCCGCACCTCGACGCACTCGGCAGGAGCGATCCACCCCTGCGCCTCCACCTCCTTCCACGGGGCATCAAAGCGCTTGGGGCCGATGAGGGTAAAGACATCGCCCTCGCGTCCGTCTTCACGCACGAGCGTGGCTGTCAGCCCCAGGCGACGCCGTGACTGAATGTCAGCGGTGAAACGGAAGATCGGAGCGGGTAGGAGATGGACCTCGTCGTAGATGATCAGGCCCCAGTCGCGAGAGTCGAAGACCTCCAGGTGGGGGAGCACTCCCTTGCGTCGTGTCGTCATGACCTGGTACGTCGCAATCGTCACAGGGCGAATCTCCTTGCGGGCACCGGAGTATTCACCGATTTCATCCTCGGTGAGGGTGGTGCGAGCGAGCAATTCGGCCTTCCATTGGCGGGCTGAGACGGTGCTGGTCACCAGGATGAGGGTGGTCGCCTGGGCGCGTGCCATGGCCGCCGCTCCGACGATCGTCTTGCCCGCACCGCAGGGCAGGACCACGACTCCGGAGCCACCGGCCCAGAATCCCTCGACCGCGTCGGCCTGGTAGGGACGCAGCGACCAGCCCTCTTCGACCAGTGCGATGGCGTGGTGTTCGCCGTCGACGTAGCCCGCGTGATCTTCTGCCGGCCAGCCGAGTGTGAGCAACACCTGCTTGAGATGGCCTCGCTCGCTGGGATGCACCAGCACGGTGTCGTCATCGATGCGGGCACCCATCAGGGGGGCGACCTTCTTGCTGCGCAAGACCTCCTCCAAGACCGGACGGTCCGTCGTCGTGAGGACGAGTCCGTGCGTGGGGTGCTTGGCGATGGCGAGACGGCCGTAGCGGTCCATGGTCTCGGCGATGTCCACAAGCAGGGCGTGGGGCACGGCGTAGCGCGAATACTTCAGGAGAATGTCAACGAATTGCTCGGCGTCATGACCGGCTGCACGCGCATTCCACAGCGCCAGGGGTGTCACGCGGTAGGTGTGGATGTGTTCGGGGGCTCGCTCAAGCTCGGCGAAGGGAGCAATGGCGCGACGCGCGTCCACCGCCTGAGCGTGGTCGACCTCGAGGAGAACGGTCTTGTCGCTTTGGACGATCAGCGGTCCGTCGGTCATGCCAACCCTCCGGCGAGGATGGCCGAGAGGAGCGCAGCAATCAGTGCGGTGCGCTCGGGCATCGCCATCACACTTGCCCATTCATGCTCGGCGTGCGCCCCATCGCCCACCGCACCGAGGCCATCGAGGGTCGGGATGCCGAGGGCCGCGGTGAAGTTGCCGTCGCTGGCTCCGCCGACGGCGCGCGAGCCGATGGGTGCTATCCCGAGCTGCACCGCACACACCTCCGCGAGTTGAGCGAGGCCGGATCCGGCAGATTCTTCCATCGCAGGGCGATTGATACCACCGTTGATGATGCGCACGCCCGCCTCCGGATGGGAGGGCTTCCACCCCCGCATGAGGTTGTCGATGCGCTGCTGTTCCTCAGCGGACCAGGCCCGTACGTCGATGCCGATGATGGCCGTGTCCGGCACGGTGTTGTCGGTGACTCCGGCTCGCGCCGTCGTGGGAGTCACGGTGGTGCCCACGGCTGGATCCGCCCAGGTGACTGCCACTCGGACGAGGTCAGCGGCTTCGACGAGGGCATTGATGCCACGCTCGGGATCAAGGCCGGCGTGGGACGCGCGTCCGGTGATCTCCACGACGTACCACGATGTGCCCTTGCGGGCTGTCTTCAGGTGACCCGCCACGGACGGTTCGAGCACGAGCACCGCGTCAGCGTGGCGCGCCGCATCCTCGATGAGCGTCCGTGAGGTGCCGGAGCCGATCTCCTCATCGGTGGTGAGCACGATGCCCACGCCGTCATCGGGGCCGAGCCCGAGCAGTGCTGTCGCGGCAATCGCCTGGACGACACCGACCTTCATGTCAAAAACCCCGGGACCGCGCATGCGGTCACCCTCGATCTGCCACGGGATGCGTTCCAGGGTGCCGACAGGCCAGACGGTGTCGATGTGGCCGAGCAGGAGTGCTCGTGGCTCATCCGCTCCCCAGCGGACGACCGGTCGCCCATTGTGGTCCAGCACACGGGCGGGCGTGCCCAGCCAGGAGTCCATGAGCCCAGCCGTGGCCGTGGCGACCTGCTGGCAGGCGGTGAGGTCAGCCGAGGGTGATTCGACCTCGACCAGGGTGCGCACGCCCTCGATGAGGTCGCCCTGGCGGTGTCGCGCATGGTCGAGAAGGTTGGTGGTCACCGGGCCATGGTGCCCCATCCCGGGTCGTCGCACCTGCGCGGAGGGGTCGATCCCGATACCGTTCCGGCTGTGGGACTGCGTATCGACATTGCAGAAGAGCCGCGCTCCCTGACCCAGGCGCGGGCGGTCTTTGACGAGGTGTGGCCGACCGAGGGCTCCCAGGTGACATCCAACCTGCTGCGTGCCCTCGTCCACGGTGGTGGCTACTGCAGCATCGTGACGGATGAGGACACCGATCAGGTCGTGGGCGCAGCGCTCGGATTCCCGGCACGAGACGCCCTGGTGCCAGGAGGTGTCTACCTGCACAGCCACATGGCGGCCGTGGTGGAAGGGATGCGCGACCGCGGCATCGGCGTGGCTATCAAGCAGCACCAGCGCGCCTGGGCGATGGAGCAGGGCATCCCCGTCGTCTCGTGGACGTTCGATCCGCTGGTGCGCCGCAACGCCCACATCAACGTCAATCGGCTCGGAGTCGACATCCGCGACTATTACGCAGACTTCTACGGTGAGATGAACGACGCCATCAACGCGGGAGATCGCACCGATCGGCTCGTGGCCTGGTGGGTTGTCGACTCCGACCGTGCGCGGCATGCGGCCCTCGGTGCTTCGGGTCGGACACACCACGACGAACTCGCTCAGGAGTCCCGTGACCTCATCCACATGGATGAGGACGGGCGACCTCGACTGGCGGCGCCGCCGATGGCGGGAGAGACCGTCCTGGTGTCGCTGCCGGATGACATCGTCGCCGTGCGACGGGCCGACCCAGAGATCGGACTTCAATGGCGGCTGGCGGTTCGCGAGGCACTGACGGAGTCCTTTGCGATGGGCTTGGGTGTCTCAGCAGTGACGAGCACCGGCGCCTACCTCTTGGCGCCCGCGGTGTCGACATGAGCCTGATCGAGACCATCCGACTTCACCGCATCGACATCCCGCTCGTGCGCCCCTTCCGAACCTCTTTCGGCACCCAGGTGGCGCGTGACGTCCTGCTGGTCGAGGTCGTGACCGATACCGGCCTCTCCGGATGGGCGGAGTGCGTGGCGATGGAGTGGCCGGGCTACTCCGCGGAGTACGTCGATGGAGCTGTCAACGTACTCACCGAGCACCTGATCCCCCGGGTGCTTGTGGACCGCTCCTGCGATGCGCAGGCAGCACATGAGCGCATGCGCCGGCTTGTCGGTCATCCGATGGCCAAGGCGGCTCTGGAGACCGCCATCCTGGACGCGTCGTTGCGTGAGCAGCGACGCTCGCTCGCCGACTACCTCGGTGCCGTGCGCACCGAGGTTGACTGCGGGGTCTCGGTCGGCATCCCCACCGGGATTGATGCCCTCCTCGAGGAGGTGGCGTCGTACGTCGATGCTGGCTATCGGCGGATCAAGCTCAAGATCGAGCCGGGCTGGGACGAGGAGGCGGTGCGGGCCGTGCGCGAGGCGTGGCCGGATATCCCGCTGCAGACCGACGCCAACCAGGCCTATACGCGAGACGATACGGCGCTACTCGCAGCCATGGATGACTGTGATCTCCTGCTCGTCGAGCAGCCACTGCCCGAGGATGACCTGCGCGGTCACGCTCTGCTGGCAGAGCAGATCTCAACGCCGGTGTGCCTTGATGAGTCCATCACCTCGACGGCCACCGCGGATACGGCCATTGCCTATGGTGCGACGAGCATTATCAATATCAAGCCCGGACGCGTGGGCGGCTATCTCGAAGCCAAGGCGATCCACGATCTATGTCTCGCGCGAGGGATCCCCGTGTGGTGTGGTGGCATGCTCGAGACGGGCATCGGTCGGGCCGCCAATGTGGCCCTCGCCGCACTGCCGGGCTTCACGCTCCCGGGAGATACCAGCGCATCGAGTCGCTATTTCGCCACCGACATCACGGAGCCATTTGTCTTGGACGATGGGCGGTTGCGGGTGCCGACAGGTCCCGGCATCGGGGTTGAGCCGATCCCGACTGTCCTTGCCGAATTCACGACGTGGTCGGCGGTCATCGACGCGCGCTCACGTTAGACCCGTGTGATGTGCGCGAGCATCGTGGCCTACGTCGTCGCGTCCGCAATCTCGGCCGCCCCTAGTCGAGCGACGGCAAAACTGCGCGCCTCCCCGGTCAATCGATCCACTGCGGTGAGGGTGCCTCCCGCGAGTCGAATGGGATCCACGAGCACATCCTCCTCACCATGTGCGAGCCACACGGGGACGGAATCGGCGATGGCCCGCCGGAGCACAGACATCGTGTCGGCCGCGGGCATGGGCTTGAGGCCGATGGCGGTTGTCATGGATCCCACGGGTGCTGATGCCCGCAGGGTGGCTATCGCGGCCGTGATCAGGGCGGGTGCTGCATCGCGCCGCACCACCGGAGCGGTGGTGGTCACCTGCGGTGCCCGGGCACGCCGGGGCCGTGCGATGGCGACCTGGCCATCAGCGGTCTCGGCGACGGGGTGGAGTCCGTGCTCGCGGAGCAATTCAATGGCATCCTCAACACGCCCGTTGACCGTGATGACGGTGGGGGACACTCGGATGCACCCGAGTGTCTGCGCACGAGGGTCCGCCAGGAGACCCGTCAGGGCCGTCTCGTCATCGCAGCGAATGTAGGCATTCGCGACCCCGACACGAACGGTTCCGTGGCGCCGGTCTGCATCCTCAATGAGGTACTCCAGTGGCTGGGGTACGGGTGTTCGTGAGATGCCACGCAGGAAGTCCAGCAGTGTCGATGCATCCCGACCCCTGTCCAGGGCCCGCCTGATGGAATCGGGTGTGAATCGGTAGACGACAGCCCCACCGGTGCTCTCAACATCAGCCATGCTGCGCAATTCGCGGGCCACATCCGGCAGCAGCGGTCCGGGAGCCACAGCTGTCAGATCCGCTTGGATCAGCACGTGATCCAGGGGGGTTGGCATGGCGATTTCCGCGAGGGAGTGAGCCGTGACGTCGTTGACATCCGCAGCAGCGCGACCCATGGATGCGAGCGCACCGCCACCTGTGAAACCGAGGATTTCGAGTTCATCGACGATGGCTTGGATGAGGTGATCGCGCGCGGTCCCGGCCTGGCGCGGTGCGACAGAGTCGACGGCGCGTGCGATATCGGCAGCGTTGTTTGGCGCCTCGCCGGGGGAGAGGCCGGCGAGGACGGCGATCACCTGCTCACGCAGAGCGGGCATTCCCCGCTGTTGCACATCGTCGCTCAGCGCATTGGCGCCATCCACGATGAGTGACGGTGCCCGCATGCATTTCCACCATGCGCGCGCGAGCGTGACCCACTGACTCGCGAGTGGGGAATCGTGCCAATCGTCGTACGCGTGAGTCGGTCGCCACCGCTCATCGGTCTCCGCGTCCCGCGCTAGCAGTCCCGCAGCCTGAGCCGTTTCAATCCAGAGGGCTGCTGTCGTCTCTGTGACGTGCAGGAGACGAGCGGTCAAGGTCAGGTCGCGCACGGCCAGACCGCCCTTGCGCAAGACGGCGGGTGCGTCATCACCCGACCAGGCCTCGGCGAGGGCGGTGACCCCCATGACCGTGGCGAGTGCGTGCTGGCCCGCCGTGAGATCGACACGTGCTGGCTCGCGCATCGTGACGTCAACGACTGGTGGCGGCCACACGATGTCGCTGGGGTGAGTCGATGCAATGGACTCGCGAGCGGTGCGCACCAGTCTCAGGGCGTCGTCATCGCCCCACACGAGGGCGAGGACGCGCAATCGACTGAGCGCCTCCTCAGCCTCATCGCGGGAGTCCTGAGGGAAGGCGGCGAGGGCGTCGTGTCCGGTGCAGGGTTCGCCCGCGTCAACGACGGCCCGAGCGACGGCCAGGGAGAGTGCGTCGAGTCGATCCAGCGCTCTGGCCGTCGACGTCGCCGACCCGGCGCGTGCTGCCAGGGCGGTCATATCGGGAGGGACCGGGTGGAGCAGATCAGGGCGTGATGCCAGCAGCAGCGCCAGGGCATCGTCGGATCGACCGCGAAGATCGTCGGCGAGGCTACGCGGAGGCACCTCCTGACGTTACTCCTATCCTTCATCCGTGGCTGACCCTGAGGCCCTAGCGGCGGCGTGACCTCGCTGCAACGGCCAGTCCAAGGATGACCATCGCCAGCCCCACCCCGGTGATCATGGAGAGGAACCACCAGGCGGACGGGAGGGTGAGATCGGGGATGATGAGCGGGAGCATGGCGATGAGCGTGCAGATGAGGCCGATCACGGTGACGACCGCCCCAGCGCGGAGCAGGCGATCACCGGCCGGGTGCCGCGAAGTCTGACCTGACGCCATGCAGCCACCCTAGGGCCGCGCGGGCGATGGCTGGCGACTAGCCTGGGGTTCACAGATCGCGACAGAGGGGACTGCCATGCCCACCGGCAAGGTCAGGTGGTACGACGACGACAAGGGCTTCGGCTTCTTGTCCACCGACGACGGCGAGGACGTCTTTGTGCACGCCTCGGTTCTCCCGGCTGGTGTCACGACTCTCAAGCAGGGTGCACGCGTGGAGTTCGGGGTAGTCGATGGCAAGCGGGGCAAGCAGGCTTTGACCGTCGTCGTGCTCGACCAGCCGGCCTCCGTGGTCAAGGCTGCGCGCAAGCCCGCCGAGGACATGGCAGTGATCCTGGAGGATCTCATCAAACTTATGGATAGTTCCTCCAATCAACTGCGTCGTGGCCGCTACCCGAGCGACGATCACTGCCGCAAGATGGCCGTCGTGATGCGCGCTGTCGCAGATGATTTTGACGTCTAGGCGTGTGCTCATGTTCCAGGGAGTACGCCGAGTCGCGGCCGTGGGTCTTGCGGTGGTGGGGATCTTCACCCTCGCCGGGTGTGAGAAGCCAGGTCCGGGAGTGTCTGTCGTGTCGGGCTCAACATCAGCGTGGCGCGAAGCACTGTGCTGGTCGTTCTCTGGGGAGCCACTCAGCCCAGAGACGTGTGCGCAGGATGTCGTGACGAATGCCATGGATGGCGCTGACGTGGCTCAGATTCCTATCCTGCCCGGCAACGTCATCGGCATCAGTGTGGATCCCGTCGTCGCGGATGCCGGGTGGTACCCCGTGATTGGCTCGCAGCGCCTCACCCAGCAGCCCGTCACCTCCACCTACTTCCGATTTACCTATCCCGATCTTCAAGAGATCCCGGAGGCAGGGGTAGCACTTCAGGTGGTCGCCGGTCAGGGTGAAGAAACTTTGGGGCTCTGGGTCTTCCAGCTCGTCCCTGCGATGGGGGTGGAGTAATGCCGGATGCGGTGCTCAGCAAGGCCGTCAATGTCGCTCGACTGGCTGCGGAGGAGGGAGCTCCCTGGGGCACGGTCGGTGATCATGTGGGAGTCGAATTCAGTGATGACCGCGTAGCGACGCACCTCTTCGTCTGCCTGGACCCGGCGTACGTCGGATGGCACTGGGCGGTGACGATCGCGCGCGCACCCCGTGCGAAGTCGCCCACCGTCGACGAGGTCGTCCTGCTGCCTGGTCCCGATGCGCTCGTAGCGCCCGCATGGGTGCCCTGGGCGGAGCGGGTGCGCCCGGGAGACCTCAGCGTCGGCACGATCTGGCCAACACCGGCCGATGATGCCCGCCTGACCGCTGGCTTCACCGGTGTGGATGACCTGGACAGCGTCGCGGATCGCAGCCCGATCCATCCCAGCCAGTGGGAAATCGGACTGGGCCGCACCCGGGTGCTATCAGCCCACGGACGCGATGAAGCTGCCCATCGCTGGTGGAGCGGTGATCGTGGGCCTGAGGCTCCGATGGCACGCTCCGTATCCCTCGCCTGCTCGACCTGCGGATTCCTTCTGCCGATCGGCGGACCGCTGGGCCAGGCCTTCGGTGTCTGCACACATGACATGTCTCCCGCTGATGGATGTGTGGTGTCCCTCGCCTTCGGCTGCGGTGCACACTCCGAGAGCGTGCTGGTGGATCGTGAGCCCGTCGGAGTCCCCACGCAGGATGCGACGCCGTACGACCTTATGGATCTGAGTCAGTCCTGAGGTGATCGGTGACGCTCGCGTGACCGATGGGACAACACCAGTGCCATCCCCGGAATCCCCAGTCCTGCACCGATGGCGCACACGAGCATCCACCGATCCACATCGATACCCCAGGAGGCACCGAGCGCGATGACGAGGATCAGCGCGATGATCCACGCCACAGTGCCGATCGCGATGGCCCCGACCCCTGAGGTGTCGCGGCTGCGCAGGGCTGGATCACTCTCAACCTGCTCGAGGGTCAACCGCGGTGGTGTATCCACACGAGCAGATTAGCGTCTATCCGTAGAGTGGTGACATGAATCACCGCGGTCGCCGACTCGTCACGGTCGGAGTGCTCGCGGTGCTCGTGGTAGCCGTGGTCATCGCGGCCCTCACACGCTGACGTTGACGGGCACAGGTTTCCACAGCAGGAGTGTGAAGCTCGCGCCAAAGAAGAGAATCATCATCGCGAAGGCGTTGCGAACGCCCCAGGAGTCAGCGAGTCCCGCAAGGAGAAAGGGAGTCACCCCGCTCATGACGCCGATCCCCGCGCTTGTCCACCCGGCGGCACGGTCTGGTTGACCCACGGATGCCCGCATGGCTCGGCCGATGCCGAGGGGGAAGTGCATGCCAATGCCCGCTCCGGTGATCAGGAATCCCGTGATCATCAAAGGCGCACCCGAGACCGTCCAGGTGAAGATGAATCCCGCGGCAGCCAGCAGAATCGAGGCACCGAAGACGATCTCGGATGATACGTATTCAACGATGCGGGAGCCAACGATGCGCCCGACAATCATGCCGGTGACGATGGCGGCGATAGAGGCGGAGGCCGCCGCAGCACCCATGCCGCCACGCTCGCGCAGCAGATCGGCCCCCCACTGCAGGAGCGTGATCTCAACGCTGGTGAGCAGGACCAGCGTGAGGATTGCCCAACCCACGAGCCGCGGCAGGCGGGGGGCATCGATTCGTGACTCCAGCGCTGTGCCGACGTTAAAGGGTGCCACCGCGCGACCACGGACGAGCTCAAGGGCAATCGCCATCATGGCGAGGAGGACCATGCCGCTGCGCCAGCCGAGGATGGTCACCGCTCCGACACCGATGGCGAAGGTGCCGACCAAGGACGCGATCGAGGCGACGACGTTGGCCTCGGCGAGGGCGGCGTCAGCCGCGCGCCCCTGGCGAGCCTCCAGGTAGGCGCTCACGCCAACAGCGCAGAAGCTGGCTCCGAGGGAACCGAGGAGCGGGCCCATCGCGATGAGGGCGAAGGGGCCGTCGGAGACGTAGAGGAGCGAGCCGATGGCCAGCAGGGTCGAGCCCGCGCGCAACATCGCTCCGCGACCCCATCGGCGTACGACATTGGCCGCCATGAGACTGCCGAGGGTGCCTCCGACGGCCAGGGATACACCCAGCAGCGCCGCGACCGTACGGGTCAACCCCTCATCATCGCGCAGCAGGGTGAGGGATGCTCCGAAGCCGTAGACAAACCAACCGAGAAGTCCGAGTTGGGCATAGGCGAGCAGCGTGGTGCGATCGCGCACGGGTCGAACGCGACCATGGATCGGGTCCGAGCATTCGTCCGGGGGTGTCAACGCAGTGTGTTCATGACGTGGTCGATCGAACGCGTCAATTGGCGGACGTCTTCGGGATCCACAGCGGGGAATACCGAGACACGGATTTGATTCCGCCCCAGTTTGCGGTAGGGCTCTGTGTCGACAATACCGTTGGCCCGCAACGCCGTGGTCACGTCCGTCGCGTTGATGCTCTCGTCGAAGTCGATCGTCACAACAACGGCGGAGCGCTTGGCGGGGTCGGCAACAAAAGGTGCTGCGACATCACTCGCCTCGGCCCAGTCGTAGAGGATGCCGGAGGACTCCGCAGTGCGCGCGGTGCACCAGTCCAAGCCACCATGGCCGAGGAACCAGTCGACCTGTTCAGCCATGAGGTAGATGGTCGCGAGCGCGGGGGTGTTGTACGTCTGGTCCTGACGGGAGTTGTCGATCGCAATGGACAGGTCGAGGAAGGCTGGTGTCCAGCGACCGCCAGCGGTGATCTCCTCAACCCGCGCGAGCGCTGCGGGAGACATGAGGGCGAACCACAGTCCACCATCGGAGCCGAAGCACTTCTGCGGCGCGAAATAGTAGACATCCGTCTGCGACATATCGAGGGGCAGCCCACCCGCCCCCGATGTGGCGTCGGTGAGGAAGAGCGAGCCACCATCGGCACCGGGCACCCGGTGTGGTGCTATCGCGACACCGGTGGATGTCTCATTGTGGGGGCTGCAGTAGGTGTCGATGCCGGCCTCCGCAACGAAGGCGGGTGCATCACCCGGGTTGGCCGTGACGATGGTGGGATCACCGAGGTGGGGGGCGTCCTTGGCTGCCGTTGCAAACTTCGCACCGAATTCACCGAACGACAGGAATTGAGCTCGGTCACGGATGAGACCAAAGGTCGCGATATCCCAGAAGGCTGTCGATCCGCCGTTGCCGAGGATGACCTCGTAGCCATCGGGGAGGGAAAACAGATCAGCCAGTCCCGCGCGCAGGCGCCCCACCTGAGACTTCACGGTTTTTTGCCGGTGCGACGTACCGAGGTAGGTTCCGGAGACGTCCAGCAGCCCCTGCACCTGCTCGCGGCGGACCTTGGATGGGCCGGCGCCGAAACGGCCGTCGCGGGGGAGCAGATCGACCGGGATGATGATGTCAGTCACGGGAGCAGGTTACGGGCCTGAGGGTCATCGCCGGACAGTGGTCGGACGGGACTCCCGTGAGGACGGTGTGTAGCCGGACGGGGCCACCATGTGGGCATCCCACCCGGGGACCGCTTCGGGGATTCGATGGCCCGGTCCGATGTAGCGCGCTGTGGGTCGGACGAGTCGTCCGGTGCGCTTCTGCTCCAGGATGTGCGCACTCCAGCCGGCCAGGCGCGCGCAGGTGAACATGGAGGTGAACATCGGTGCGGGCACCTCAGCGAAATCCAGAACGACTGCCGCCCAAAACTCGACGTTGGTTTCGAGTACACGATCGGGGCGACGGGAGCGCAGCTCGATGAGCGCGGCCTGCTCCAGGGCGAGGGCGGCCTCATAGCGGGGGGCATTGAGCGCCTGCGCGGTGCGACGAAGTACACGCGCACGGGGATCCTCGGCGCGATAGACCCGATGACCGAAGCCCATGAGTCGTTCGCCGCGGTCGAGGACGCCCCGAATGTAGCCCTCAGCGTCACCCGTGCGCTCCACCTCATCCAGCATGTAGAGGACTCGTGCAGGGGCGCCACCGTGCAGGGGTCCGCTCATGGCTCCGATGGCACCCGATATGGCGGCAGCGACATCTGCTCCGGTCGACGAGATGACGCGCGCGGTAAAGGTGGATGGATTCATGCCGTGCTCAGCGGCAGAAACGAAGTAGGCGTCGACGGCTTGCACGTGGCGCGGGTCTGGCTCACCTCGCCAGCGGGTCATGAAGCGCTCGACGATGGTTGAGGCGTCGTTGATGCGCGCTTGGGGGACCATCGGCACACCGAGGCCACGCGCGGCCTGCGCCACGAAGGACATGGCCATCACGGAGACGTGGGCAAGATTTTCGCGCGCGGTGTCATCATCGATATCCAGCAGCGGCTTGAGTCCCCATCCGGGTGCCAGCATGGCGATGCCCGATTGCACATCAACTCGCACGTCACCGGAGTGCACGGGGATCGGGTAGGGCTCAGCGGGCGGAAGCCCGGGGTTGAATTCGTTATCGACGAGGAGTCCCCAGACGTTGCCGTAGGACACACGTCCCACGAGGTCCTCGATGTCCACTCCGCGATAGCGCAGCGCTCCCCCATCGCGATCGGGTTCGGCGATCTGAGTCTCAACGGCGATGACACCCTCAAGGCCGGGGACAAAATCGCTCATGAACCCCATTCAACCGCACACCCTGACCCGACCGGACCCGGGCGTGATGGGATGCGCAGCATGGACCCTCAGCACGACCTCCGGGCTATGCGCCTCTCCTACGACCGGGACACCCTCGTGGAGGCTGACCTTCGAGCCGACCCCCTGGGGCAATTCAGGCACTGGCTGGCCGATGCCATCGCTGAGGCCGTTGTGGAGCCCAATGCGATGGTCGTCTCCACGGTCACGCCCCAGGGTGTGCCCAGTGCGCGCACGGTCCTGCTGAAGGATGTGGATGCGCGTGGCTTCGCCTTCTACACCAATCTGCGGTCACGTAAAGGGCACGACCTCGCGTCGACGCCCAGGGCGGCAGCGGTCTTCCCCTGGCTGCCCCTGCACCGGCAGGTCATCGTCATCGGTGAGGCCGTCGAGGTATCACGTGACGAGGCCGGATCGTACTTCGCATCGCGACCCCACGGCTCGCAGATTGGTGCCTGGGCCAGTCGTCAATCCGAGGTCATCACCGACCGTGCCGTCATTGATGAGCGCTATGCCGACTTGCTGGCGCGCTTCCCCGACGAGGTTCCACTACCCGACTTCTGGGGTGGCTGGATCATCGTGCCCGAGTCCGTAGAGTTTTGGCAGGGGCGCGAGTCACGGCTTCATGACCGACTTCGCTACCGCCGTGTTCGTGACGGCGGCCTCGATGATGCCGGCGCCTGGGTCGTCGAACGCCTCTCGCCCTGACATGGCAGGACTCTTTGCGGACCTGTCTCCCCTGCGCGAGAGCGCTCCCTTTCGTCGACTCTGGATCGGCCACAGCGTCGGCACCGCTGGCCAGCAGATGTCCGCGGTTGCCGTCGCACTCGAGGTCTATGACCTCACGGGGTCGTCGTGGGCTGTCGGGCTCACCGGATTCTTTCAACTGGTGCCCCTCGTTGTGCTCGGGCTGTACGGCGGCGCCCTGCTGGACCGCTTCGATCGTCGTCGGATCGCCCTCATCGCCACCCTGGGCCTGTGGATCACCACCCTGGCATTCGTCATCCAATCCCTCGCGGGGTTGGACTCCGTACCGGTGCTCTACGCGATCATCGCCATACAGGCGGGATTCTTTGCCGTCAGCAATCCGGCACGCCAGGCGATCATTCCGCGCCTCGTGCCCGATCGATTGCTGCCCGCGGCCAATGCACTCAATACGCTGACCTGGAGTCTTGCCTTCACCGTCGGTCCGGTTGCGGCGGGCTTCCTGGTCGCGTGGTCGGGCACGGTGACGACGGTGTACGTGGTTGATCTCTTTGCCTTTGCTATCGCGGTGTGGGCGATGTGGCGCCTCCCCGCGATGCCACCCGAGGGTGTTGTCGCGGGAGCGCCACGCGGCTGGCGCAGTGTGCTTGATGGGTTGCGTTTCCTCAAGGGCAAGCGCAACCTGCAGATGTCCTTCTACCTCGACATCGTCGCCATGGTCTTCGGGATGCCGCGCGCGCTCTTCCCCGCTATCGCCACGGCGTGGTACGGCGGATCGCTCACGGACGTGGCACTCATCGTGGGTCTCCTGTCGGCAGCACCAGCCGTGGGTGCACTGATCGCGAGCATCCTGTCGGGTCCGCTGGGTCGTGTCCGGAGGCAGGGGCTCGCCGTTGTCATGTCCATTTGCGTCTGGGGAGGGGCGATTGCGGTCTTCGGTCTGGTCCGATCGTTGCCGGTCGCGCTCGTGCTCCTGGCCATCGCGGGCGGAGCCGACTCGGTCAGCGCGATCTTCCGGTCAACAATCCTGCAGGCGGCGACCCCGGATGACTATCGCGGTCGGCTGCAGGGCATCTTCACGGTCGTCGTGGTGGGGGGTCCGCGCCTGGGTGATGTGGAGGCCGGTGCGGTCGCCGAGGTGTTTGGCGAGACGGTATCGGCGGTGTCGGGAGGTCTGCTCTGCTTGGTGTTTACCGGCGTACTCGTGGCTGCCGTGCCGACATTCCTCAGATATGACGCGCAGCGCCCGGTGCCCTGACCGGCGTTCTTCGGGAGCTGAGCGGCGTTCTTCGGGAGAATGAGTGAGGTTTCCTCGTTCTTTTTCCCGAAGAAGGACGCGGGGCTGCGTCGTTAGCGGCCCGTGCCGAAGAAGGCTGCGGGGCTGCGTCGTTAGCGGCCCGTGCCGAGGGCGGACGCCAGCAGCCTGCTCACCAGGTCATCCGGAGTCACGCCGGTCGCTTTGGCCTGCGCCCGCAGCCGCTTGCGCACCGACTTGGGCACTCGCACGCCGAGGTCGACGTACTTATCCTTCGCCGGGCCGGTGATCGCATCGGCCGCGGTGGCTCCCTTGCCCGCCTTAAGGCTCTTGCCGCCATGGCTGGGCGATCCGGATCCCAGCGGTCGGCCACTCACGGGATGCAACCCTGCGTCGGGAGCCTTGCCGAGCGCGGGACGGGGAGTAGTGGATTCCATCGGTCCTCCTGGGAAGCGGTCAGTCGCGGCTGGCTGGTGTCGGGCGATCAGTCAAGGATGCGGTCGAGGAGGTCATCGAAGGCGTCGATGACCTCGGAGGCACCGGGGGACCGCCAAGCCTGCACCGGTACGCCCGCACCCTGCGCCTGCTGCACGGCGGAGCGCTCGGGGATGATGCAGTCGAGCACCAGGTCGCCGTAGACCCGGCGCAATTCCTCCATGCGATAGCGATGCTCCGAGAGATTGCCGCGCACCCGATTGAGGAGGATGCCGGTCGGGCGCAGACGGAGATTGAGTGATGTACGCGCGGCCTCCACAGCGTGCAGTGCCCGCGTCGCACCCTGCAGTGCAAAGAAGCCCGGCTCCGTCACGATGAGGGCGTTGTCGGCAGCGGCCAAGCCGTTGCGCGTCAACTCATCGAGGGAGGGCGGGCAGTCGAGCAGCACCAGGTCGTAGGCATCCGTGACCCCCGTCAGGGTCACTCGCAGTCGCGTGGAGGAGTCCACGCCCTCGGGACGATTGCGATGCGCGACGGCCTCTTCGCTGGGGAGGACATCGACGCAGGGCCCCCAGCCGGATGGCACGATCGCCTCGGCCGCGATGCCCTGCCGGCCGTCGGAGAGCACATCACCCACTGTGAAGGCAAAGGGTGGCGGATCCAGTGCCACCGTGGCGTTGGCCTGCGGATCGAGGTCGATGACGAGCACCCGCAGATCCCGCGCCCAGGCAGCGCCCGCGAGCCCGAGCACGACCGTGCTCTTGCCCACGCCGCCCTTGAGCGACAGGACTGCTGTCATCGCCATGGACTGAGTGTCTCAGGCCAGCCCGTCAGGTTGTGGAGGCCTGTTTCATCTGGGCGAATCGATCCAGCGCGTCAAGGCGTTCGGCCGCGTGGTCGACGATGCGTTCGGGATACCCGGTGTCGTAGCCACCGAGCACATCCCAGGGCTGGTGCACGGACCTGCCCGGCAGGTGCGCGAGTTCGGGGATGTAGCGGCGTACGTAGTCGCCGTCGGGGTCAAACTTTTCACCCTGGCCGATCGGGTTGAAGACGCGGTAGTACGGCGATGCGTCGGTCCCGCAGCCAGCGGTCCACTGCCAGCCGTGGGAGTTGCTCGCCAGGTCGCCATCGCGCAGCCACCGCATGAAGTGTGCTGCACCACGCTGCCATGGCAGATGGAGATCCTTGACAAGGAATGACGCGACCACCATGCGCACCCGATTGTGCATCCAGCCCTCGGCGAGGAGCTGGCGCATCCCCGCATCGACGAAGGGATAACCGGTGTGTCCGGCCGCCCACGCGTCGAACATCTCATCGGCGCGAGCCCCGGAGGTCCATGCAAAGTCGTTGTCGAATCGTGCGTCCAGGGATCGGCGTGCGCTCTCCGGTCGCTGGTGCATCACGTCGGCATAAAACTCCCGCCAGGCGATTTCCTTGCGATAGGTCTCCTCACCCTCGGAGTCACCGAGGTCAGCGAGGATCGTGCGCGGATGGATCTCACCCCACTTCAGGTGGTGGCCCATCACCGATGTGCCATCGAGGGCGGGCAGATTGCGGGTGTCGTCGTAGGCCGCCAGGCGACTCTTGCGGAAGGCAGCCCACCGCTCCAGCGCGGCAGCTTCACCCGCGGGCGGTAGTGCGAAGGGCAGTTCCGGCGCTTCAGGGATGCCATCGCAGGCCATGGGCATCACCCAGGTGACGTCGACATCCGCGGCGGGTGGGCGCCAGCCGTGACGCAGCCATGCGCGATAAAAGGGCGTGTAAACCCGATACGCCGTGCCGTCATCCTTGGTCACACGACCGGGTGCGACGGCGTACGGCGACCCGGTGACGACGAGGTCGATGCCTTCGGCGGCGAGGGCATCGCGCACGGCCGCATCACGTTGGACGCCGTAGGGACCGAAGTCGGCGGCGATGTGCACGGCCTTGGCAC
>JANRCR010000033.1 GCA_030726915.1 Candidatus Nanopelagicales bacterium | reverse complement strand
GACGGGGATCGTGACCGAGTCGTCGAGCGAGCGGCCGTTGATCACCGACACGGTGGAGTCGTCGAAGTTGGTGACGTAGACGGTGTCATCCCCGTCATTCACCGCCACACGAATGGGATTGCTCCCGACGGGGATCGTGACCGAGTCGTCGAGCGAGCGGCCGTTGATCACCGACACGGTGCCGCTGGTGCGATTGGTGACGTAGACGGTGTCATCTACCTGATCCACCGCCACACCAATGGGATTGCTCCCGACGGTGATCGTGTCCGAGTCGTCGAGCGAGCGGCCGTTGATCACCGACACGGTGGAGTCGTCGGAGTTGGTGACGTAGACGGTGTCATCCAGCTGATTCACCGCCACACCTACGGGAATGTTCCCGACGGTGATCGTGCCCGAGTCGTCGAGCGAGCGGCCGTTGATCACCGACACCGTGCGGCCACCCGAATTGGTGACGTAGACCAGGCCCGCATTCGCACCCAACCCATCCACTGCCACGTCATAGGGCAAGGTCCCGACGGTGATCGTGTCATCCCACGTGCGGGTCCGACCGTTGATCACCGACACGGTATCGCTGCCGAAGACGTTGGCGACGTAGACGGTGTCATCCCCATCATTCACCGCCACACCAAAGGGACTGCTCCCGACGGTGATCGTCGCAATCACGGCCAGGGTGCTTGTCGCTGCCACCGACTGGGCCTGCACAGGTGGCGCCGCTAACCCAGGATGCGTGGGCACCACCGCGGCCACCGCGATCACACAACCGGTAGCAACAATGACGCGGATGTGCTTCACAACTCTGCCTCTCGTGCGTCAAGTCGAGCCGAGTTGATGCTTGCAACGCGGCTATTGCACCTCCTGAGAGAAAGTGAGGCGACTGAGCCTCGCAGGCGTACAGCGAAAATCAGCGAACAGCGAGTCGAGCCAGCCTTCAGCACTCAGAGCCATTCCCTAGTTGCCCTGCGTGGACACCGCGAGAAGCAATGTCATCAGGTCCACGTTGGGTGGATATCGCGTGTCCGTCCACAGCTGATGTGGATGGACACTCCATTGGCAGTGGAAATGACACGCAATGTCAGTGGAGTGACATCTCATTGTCAGTCCACTGACATGCGCTGTCAGTAGTTGAGCGAACGTAAAGATGTGGCAAGACGACGAGAGCCCCCACCCGTTGAGGGTGGGGGCTCTCGCGTAAGGGGTGTCAGGCGAGACCGAGCGCTCTCATTGTCCGCTCCGTCAAAGACAGACGCCCCCCATCGTCCTCGGATACGAGTCCGCAATTCCTCACCTTGTGCAGCGACACCCCACGGCACCACAGATCAGATGTCACCTAATCGTGCAGCAGACCCGTTGGTGTGGGGGATTGCGTGGTTTCCGTCGGCGTTGGTGTGGGGGCACGGTGTTTCCGATGGGCCGGTTTTTCAGCCCAATCGTTTAGCCACCTGGCCCCACACGGGGCGGAAGAGCTGAGCAGGACTACCGGCCGACATCGGACTCCGTTCAAGCGTTCGGCATAATGAACGCTGTGTTCAGGGAAACGGCCGTCAAGACGGGCCGCATGCGCGTGTCCTACAGCGCCGCTCACGTGGTGGCTCGGTGAAGCGCATCGCGCGCGGCTCCCAGACCAGCGCGTCGGCGGCCGTCGGGACCCAGGTCAAGCGGCGCCGCGAGCAACGTGGGATGGCTGCCGCCGAGTTGGCCAGACAGGCCGGACTCAGCAAGGCCACCTTGTCGCAGATTGAGGCTGGAAACGGTAACCCGACGATCGAGACACTCGACGCCATCGCGGTGACACTCCGCATCCCGCTGACCGACCTGCTAACCCGCGATTCGGCCGCCGAACCGCTGCACGTGACCGGCACCGACCTGCCAGACGGTGAACTCGGTCATGAGTTGCTGCGTCGCATCAGTGGCAGCAATAGCCTGGAGATCTGCCGCCTGCGTATACCGCCGCACCATCAGCTCCAGGGCGTTCCGCACTCGGCGGGCACCGTCGAGCACCTCGTCGTTGCCGCCGGCGAGGTGACCGCCGGCCCGACCGAGGCGCTTGTACAGCTGCGCACCGGCGACATGCTCGCCTTCGCAGGAGACACCCCGCACGTCTACATCACCGCCGACATGCCCGCCGACGTCACCGTCGTCATGGCACACCCACGCTGAACCGACTAACAAGGAGTCCCGATGTCGCCCCGCCCGCACGCCAGCACACACCATGAGGTCCTCATGATCGGCCGTTCGTCGTCTCGCCGGCTCCGCCCATGACGCCCACATTCGCTGATGTGGAGGTGGCTGCTGACCGCATCGCGGGAGTAGCTCACCGCACGCCCGTGATGCGCTCGCGGTTGCTCGACGAGATGACAGGCGCTCGGCTGTTCTTCAAGTGCGAGAACCTCCAACGCGCCGGCGTGTTCAAGTTCCGCGGCGCATACAACGCTGTGTCGGCCCTACCTGCGGATGTCCGTGCGCGTGGCGTCGTGACGTACTCGTCCGGCAACCACGCCCAAGCGATCTCGTTGGCTGCCCGCCTCCACGGTGTTCCCGCCACGATCGTGATGCCTCTCGACGCGCCAGAGGTGAAGGTGGCGGCCACCGCGGGCTACGGCGCCCAGATCGTCCGCTACGACCGGTACACGCAGGACTACGCTGCGATCGCCGCATGCCTGGCCGACGAGCAGGGCGCCACGGTGATCCCCCCCTGCGACCATCCCGACATCATCGCCGGGCAAGGAACGGCCACCAGGGAACTCATGGAGGACGTCGGCGACCTCGGCGCCCTGTTCGTGCCAGTCGGCGGTGGAGGGCTGTTCTCCGGCTCGGTGGTGTCCGCACAGGCAATGCAGCCCGGCTGCCGTCTCTACGGCGTGGAACCCGAAGCCGGCAACGACGGCCAGCAGTCCCTCGCGCAGGGCCGCATCGTCACGATCGACGCTCCGCAGACCATCGCCGACGGTGCCCAGACCCGCTTTCTGGACCCGCTCCCGTTCGAGATCCTCCTTGACGCGCGTCCGACGATGCTGACCGCCAGCGACGACGAACTCGTGGAAACGATGCGCCTGCTGGCGAGCCTCATGAAGATCATCGTCGAACCGACCGGGTGCCTCGGGCTGGCGGCGGTCCGCCAGATGGCTGACCAACTCGCGGGTCAGCGCGTCGGCATCATCCTCAGCGGCGGGAACGTGGATCTGGCTCGGTTCGCCGATCTGATCAACCCCACCGCCGTCGAGAGGACCTGAGCATGCGCTTCCTGTCCGAGGAGCAGACTGCTGCCCTCATCACCCACGAGATCGCCTACGACGCGGTCAAGTCCGCGTTTATCTCCGCAGCATCCGGCACCGCGACGGTGTTCCCCGCCGTGATCGCGCACGGCGCCGACCCGGCGAACGTCTTCACCCTCAAGTCCGGCTCCTCAACGGACTACGCCGGTGTGAAGATCGGCAGCTACTGGCCCTGCAACGACTCACGCGGCATCCCCCGGCACGGCACCACCGTGCTGGTCATCGACCAGGCCACGGGTCACATCGCCGCTGCCGTCGAAGCGGCGAAGGTCAACGCCTACCGGACCGCCGCTGCCGACGCAGTCGCCGCCGACGTCCTGGCTCTTCCCGAGGCACGCACTCTGACCGTGTTTGGCAACGGGCATCAGGCCTTCTACGGATGCCTCGCCCTCACACGCATCCGACCGATCGAGCGCATCCTGGTAGTCGCACGCGATCCAGGACGCGGAGAACGGTTCTGCCGCCAACTGGTCGACCACGGACTGCACGCTGTGGTGACGCCGGCGCAGCAGGCGTGCACCGAGGCCGACATCATCACCGCCGCGACCAACGCCACCTCGCCCCTGTTCGACGCCGGGTGGGTGACCCCCGGCACCCATGTGGCCTCCATCGGCTCCGATTCCCGCGGCAAGCAGGAACTGCCGACCGGCCTGCACGATCGGGCACGGCTGTTCTGCGACCTGCCGACCCAGTCGATGAACATCGGCGAGTTCCAGCACGTCGCCAACCGGGTCGCCTCCGGTGCCCTGACGCTGACCGCCATCGGCTCCGTTCTCAACGGCACAGCGCCCGGACGCGTCAGCGCCGACGACATCACGATCTTCGACAGTTCCGGCATCGCGCTGCAGGACCTCGCCGTCGCTACTGCACTGCTGGAACTCGCCGGTAGCTGAACCGCGGCGGCCGTCATTGACGTTCGCTCTCCTCACGGCGCGTACGGGTTCGCGTGCACGCGGCCGTCCGGACTGCGCATAGCTTGCCTGAGCCCGGTGGCGTGTGACAGTTGATGTCACTCGGACTGACAGTCGGATGTCACTCGACAGCTGATGTAGATGGGCATGCAATGTCACCGCTGCGGTGGACATCGATGACATTGCATGACTAGCAAGACGGCAGAGGGCCCCGCAACGGAACCTGGTTGCGGGGCCCTCTGAATTCCTGTGGTCGCTAGGTGTCGAGGCTTGAGCGGACCGCGCTCGAGGTCTTCCGGTGGGTGGCTAGGTCGTGCGGAGGATGAGGCGGTTGGATTCCACCGTGTTGTCTTCGCTTCTGATCGAGATGTAGATCGTTTTGCCGGTGCGACGTTGCCACGTGAAATCAGCCTGGACATCGACGAGGATGCTGGCGGTGCCTTGTGTGTAGGAGGTTTGTCCGGGGAATCGTATCCAGGGCCGCAGGATGGCCCCCATCCCGAAACCGGTGGTCGTGCCGGTGACGGCTATTCCGGGTTTGCCGCGCACCTCAGCTCTCGTGCCGGTGATCGTGATCGACGGTGACACGGACGGCAGCGGGGTAAAAGCAGCAGATGCGGTCGAATACGGCCCCCAGCCGGCACCGTTCAACGCCCGCACCGTCGCCGTATAGGCAGTGCCGTTCGTGAGGCTACTGATGGTGCACGTCACTGCCGGGGCAGCCACCAGACAGGACTGCCCACCCGGTGACACCACCGCCTGATACGTCGAGAT
>JANRCR010000032.1:23683-25046 GCA_030726915.1 Candidatus Nanopelagicales bacterium | reverse complement strand
GGTGTCCGGGGTGCTCCGCGACACCCACCAGCCGCCAGTCACGCGATGCGCCAAGCAACGCAGTGCGCCAAGCACGGGGTGCGCGAAGCAGCGATTCGCGCCGAGCACGAGGTGCATCAACACAAAGAGCGGCTGGCCGTGTGATCCACAGGAGTGCGTGCTCACGGATTGGGCATCCACAGGTGAGCACCACACCACCACTCGGCGTGATCTGCATCTCCACAGTGCGCACATGCCACTTCATCCGTCGGCTATTCACATCAGCCGCCTCAACCGTGATCACTACCGCAATGCCCAGTGGTGGACGCCCACCCACGGTGTACGTCTGCCGCTCGGCATGACATCACTTCCCGACAGGGCAGCAGCCCTTACGCTCGTGACCCCTCCCACGACCGCACTCAGCGAGCGCACCTCAGCCGCCCTTTGGGGCGGCCCGCTGCCCCTGGAGATTCCCTTGGAGGTCTTGCACGTCACGCTTCCCCCGGGAGGCTTCCACATACAACGTCCCGACGTGGTGTGCCACAGGCGATCGCTCTCACCTGAAGACATACGCGACGTAGACGGCCTTCGCCTCACCTCACCCGAGCGCACGCTCGTCGATCTGGCTGGCGTGTTGAGCCTCCCCCATCTGGTTGCCCTGGGCGATGACTTCCTCAGACGCAACCTCATGACCCAACGAGATCTCCACAACGTCGTCCAGCAGTCTCGGAAGCAGCGCGGGATCCCCTCGGCTCGCACCGCTGCGATGCTGCTCGACGCTCGATCGGAGTCACCCCGCGAGTCCGTGACGCGCGTCCTGCTGTGGCAGGGCGGCTTTCCCATGCCAACCCCCAACGTCGATATCTGCGATGCATCAGGGAATTTTGTGGCGCGCGGTGATCTTGTCTACGAGGACCTGCGCATCGTCATTGAGTACGACGGGTCACACCACCTGACCCCCGGGCAACAAAGCAAAGATGCCGACCGCCGGCTCAAGCTCAACGTCCTGGACTGGTTGATCGTGGAGGTCGTATCCCGAGACATACGGACTCCCCAACGGCTCTACGACAAGGTGCTCAGCGCCTTTGCTTATCGGGGAGCCACCCCATTGACTCTGCGCCCGCGCACGCGTCCGCGCACGTGACTGGCGGCTGGTGGGTGCCTGCTTCCCCCCAGGACACCCACCACCCGCCAGTCACCGCAGGGAGGCGCGGGACGTGGAGGGTCACCGCAGGGTGGCGCGGGATCAGAAAATGGGATCGACCGTGCGCGTCCGTTTGAGTTCGAAGAAGCCGGGAATGCCCGCCACCAGGAGAGTGCCGTCCCAGAGTCGACCGGCAGCATCGCCGTGAGGTGCGGGCGATACGACGGGACCGAAGAACGC
>JANRCR010000032.1:0-23583 GCA_030726915.1 Candidatus Nanopelagicales bacterium | reverse complement strand
GTCATCCAGGCCCATGGACAGATGGGGTCAAACCAGAAGTCAACCGGGGTCGATGTCGTCATAGCCGGACGCTACCCCTGCCGCACGGTCACCCGTCCACCTGGCAGTGGGTCGGCCGTCTGCCAGGATGTCAGCGTGACTGAAAACCTCACCCGGGCCGAGGCTGCTGAGCGCAGCCGCCTGATCCGCGTCGACGGCTACGACGTCGACCTTGATCTGACGTCGGGAGCTGACACATTCGCCTCGACAACGACGGTTGCCTTCCGTGCGCAACGACCCGGGGATTCGACGTGGATTGATCTGATCGCGCCGGAGGTGATGTCGGTCAGTCTCAACGGAAGCGACCTTGATCCCGATGACGTCTACGACGGCACTCGGATCCGATTGGACAACGTCCAGGCGGACAACATCCTCATCGTGAGGGCACGCTGCGCCTACATGCGCACCGGCGAGGGTGTCCACCGATTTGTGGACCCGGTCGACAATGAGGTTTACCTCTACACACAGTTCGAGTCCGCTGACGCGCGCCGTATGTATGCATGCTTCGAGCAGCCCGACCTCAAAGCCCCCTTCACGCTCCATGTCCGTGCCCCGCAGCACTGGGTCGTGGTGAGCAACGCACCGAGCCCGGATCAGACCACCCTCGGAGACAACACCTGTCGGTGGGATTTCCCAGCGACACCGCCGATCTCCACGTACATCACGGCACTGGTCGCCGGCCCCTACTACTCCGTGCATGACGTCTACGACGGCCCACACGGCAGTTATCCGTTGGCACTTTTCTGCCGGGCCTCACTCGCGGAATTCCTCGACCCCGATGACATTTTCCTGCTGACCAAGCAGGGTTTCGCCTTCTTCGAGGGGGAGTTCGACGTTCCCTACCCCTTCGTCAAGTACGACCAACTCTTCGTCCCCGAATTCAACGCCGGTGCCATGGAGAATGCTGCCTGCGTCACCTTCACCGAGGACATGGTCTTCCGCTCTCGCGTGACCGACGCCGCCTACGAGCAGCGCGCCAACACGATCCTGCACGAAATGGCTCACATGTGGTTTGGCGATCTCGTCACCATGACGTGGTGGGATGACCTCTGGCTCAACGAATCCTTCGCTGAGTGGGCCGCGCACCATGCCAATGTCAACGCGACCCGCTACACCGATGCATGGACGACCTTCTCCAACCAGCGCAAGGCGTGGGCCTACCGCCAGGATCAACTGCCTTCGACACATCCCATCGCCGCTGACATGGTTGATCTGGATGCCGTGCGCGTCAATTTTGATGGCATCACCTACGCCAAGGGCGCCTCGGCGCTGCGCCAACTCGTCGCGTGGGTGGGTGAGGACAACTTCCGCGCCGGCATCAACGCCTACTTCACCAAGCATGCGTGGGGCAACACCGAGCTGCGTGACCTGCTCGTCGAGTTGGAGGCCTCGTCCGGCCGTGATCTGTCCGGCTGGACGACCGAGTGGCTCCAGACCAGTGGTGTCAACCTCATGCGCCCGGATATCAGCCTCGCTGATGACGGCACCTATCGGTCTGTCGCGATTCTCCAGGAGCCACCCGCGATGCCGGTGGGCGTCGCACCCACGCTGCGCTCGCATCGGATGGCTCTCGGTCTCTATGACTTCGTCGACGGCGCCCTGGTGCGGCGCGAACGCATCGAACTTGATGTCGTGGGAGCACGCACCGATGTGCCTGAACTCATCGGCGTCCGCCAGCCCGACCTGCTCCTGCTCAACGATGACGACCTGACGTTCACCAAGGTGCGTTTGGATGATCGGTCATGGCGAACGGCCGTGTCCCACCTCGGCGATGTCGTCGAATCGATGCCGCGTGCCCTCATCTGGGGAGCCGCCTGGGACATGGTGCGCGACGCCGAGGTCCCCACCGGAGAGTACGTCGACCTGGTGATCGCTGGCCTGCCTCGCGAATCCGACATCGGCGTGGTGCAGCAGACGTTGCGTCAAGTCAGGACAGCGATCGATCTCTTTGCGACCACGGATCATCGGCCGCTCTACATCGCCCGCCTAGCCAGCGCACTGGACGACCTGATGCACTCTGCAGCACCCGGATCTGACCATCAATTGGCCTTCGTCCGGGCCTTTGCCTCGGTCGCGAGTAGCGATGCGGACCTGGATGCGGTGTCGGGACTTCTCCATGGCTCGGTGGTGCTTGATGGTCTCGCCGTCGATACCGACCTGCGATGGAGTTTCCTGCAGCGGCTCGCGGCCACCGGGCGCGCGGAGTTGGATGCGATTGAAGCGGAACTCGAGCGCGATGACACAGCCACGGGGCGGCGTCAGTCGGCCGTCGCCCGTGCCGCCCGCCCCTCCTCGGAGGCCAAGGCACTCGCCTGGGCGGACATGATGGAGCGCACAGACCTGCCGAATGCGATCCTCGAGGCAACGATCGGTGGCTTCGTACAGCCGGATCAGGTCAATCTGCTCACTCCCTATCGGGATCGCTACTTCGCCGAGATTGCCCACGCGTGGAGTGCACAGACCATGGAGATGGGGCAGTCACTCGTGATGGGCCTCTATCCCAGCCTCATCGTGGACGAGCGCACACTGACGGATACGGATGCGTTCCTGGCTCGCGAGGACCTCAATCCAGCACTGCGGAGGCTCGTCATCGAGGGCAAGGATGGCGTCCGCAGGGCACTCCTCGCACGCGCCACCGACGCCTGACACCGCACCCGGTGAGTGACAGCACCCGCGGCCTCGCGGTGGGCCTACGGCTGGTCGATGTGCTCGACATGCATGCGACGGGCATGCTCGCCGAGGACAGCAAACCCATCCCGTAGACCACCCATGAGGTCGCCCGTCGTGAAAGAACTCGTCATCGATAGTGCAGCGAGGCCGCAGGCACGATCATCCAGCGGGATGCGCGCAAGTCTGCCGGTGACGATCTCCAGGGCTTTGCCCTCAGGATCGACCGCGACCAGCACACTGCGATCAGGATCGGCGAGGCGTTGGAGCAACTCCTCGGCACCTTCGCGCTCACCGCTCCATGGACCGACGTAGGCGCTGAATGTCAGGCCCGACTGGCGTTCAGCGTGATCAATCATTCGCTGCACCTCGGCCTGCTGGGCGTGCGTGAGATCACCATCGCGCACTAGCCCCACCCCTTTCCTCATGGTCAGTCGGTCCCGCTGGTGCGATCATGCCCGGGCCTGCCGGCGCCGACATGCTGCCCGCCGGGCTCGTCATCCAGCGGGGCTCGCGAGGACCATCGTCGCTGCCTCCCCGGGCCATCCAGCCGGGTGCGTAGACCGCGACCACGATCACAATGATCGCCAGGAGGGGGATCCCGACAAAAAGTGCCAGCGACTCCAGCGCGGTGTAGCCCGGGCCCGGGTCATCGCCGTCGTAGACGACTCCGGTCTGCGCCGCAGCAGGGGCGGCGAGGAGGACTGCAGCGAGGGCGACAAGGCCGGCGGCTGAGCGCACGATGCATCGCATGCCATCAGCCTAGGGGAGCACGCGGTGCAGGAGCATGAGTGGGGCGCACCGCGGAGATCAGACTCCTCAGCAGGGGGGCGCGGGGCAGATCCTCAAGCGCCACGGCCTCACCATCGCCATCCGTGAGCGGCACTCGCCAGTTGGGGTACTCCTGATCGGTGCCGGGTTGATTTTGCGCACGTCGATCACCCACAAGATCCGGCAGCGAGACTCCGACGAGACGAGCCGGTGACGCAGCAACGATGCGATGCAAAGCGGTGACCTGCGCATCGACGTTCTCACGGCTGATCTCCGCGGCCGCGCTATCCAACCAACCACGATCGACCGCGAAGTCCAACCACTCGCGCGTGGCAACCGCGTCCGAAAGGTGCTCCTCTTCAATCGAGCGCGTGAGGAGGTTCAGTTCACCCCGGATGCGCACGTGCTCACCCTCGAGATAACCCGCTGTGGGCGGAAGATCATGCACCGCGACGCTCGCCAACACATCACCCCGCCACCGCTCCGGCTCCTTCAAGATTCCACCGCGAGTCCGCTCGAACCACAGGATGACCGTGCCGAGAAGTCCACGCTCACGGAGGAATTCCTGCACCCAGGGCTCCAGCGTGCCGAGGTCTTCTCCGATGACGAGCGCACCCGCTCGGTGTGCCTCAAGAGCCAGGATGCCGACGAGTGCCTCATGATCAAAGGCCACGTAGGCCCCGGCTGATGCTGGTGCACCCTCGGGTATCCACCATTGGCGGAACAGGCCCAGGATGTGGTCGACCCGGATGCCGCCGGAGTGGCGCAGCAGTGTGCGCAGCATGTCTCGATAGGGCAGGTACGCCGCGTCCGCTAGCGCGCGCGGATGCCAGGGAGGCTGCGCCCAATCCTGGCCGAGTTGGTTGTACATGTCTGGCGGACAGCCGACAGAAACTCCCGAGGCAAGAACATCCTGCAACGCCCATGCGTCAGCGCCGTCGGCACCGACGCCCACGGCGAGGTCGTGAATAACACCCGCGCGCATGCCCACGTCCATGCTGACGGTCTGCGTCCGCTCCATCTGCTCGTCGAGAAGCCACTGGATCCACAGATGTCGTTCCACCCGATCCGCCAGCACAGTCCGCCACTCAAAGACTGCGTCGGATCGCGGATGTCGCAGGTCCGCAGGCCATTGACTCCAGCGCGGCCCAAACTCTTCGGCGAGTGCACACCAGGTGGCGAAGTCGATCAGCCCAGCACCCTCGTGCTCAACAAAGGCGTCGTAGCGGGACTGACGTCCCGGCGTCAGCGGGACCCGGCGCACGATGTCGAGGGCATCCGACTTCGCTTCCCACACAGCGTCGCGATCCAACAGATCCGCTGTGAGGCGCCTCAGCCGCTTGCCGAGACGTCGCACGGCCTTGCGGTCCGAGCCGCTGAGGTAGGCGAACTCCGGGATGTCCTCGATGCGCAGATAGAGGGGGCTCGGGAAGCGACGCGTCGATGGCAGGTACGGCGATGGTGTCACGGGGAGGACCGGTGCCGATGCGTGCAGGGGGTTGACCAGGATGAAGTCCGCCCCGAGGTCGTGTCCGGACCAGGCCGCCAGATCCGTCAAGTCCGTGAGATCTCCCATCCCCCACGATCTCCTCGACCGCACCGAATAGAGCTGGGCCATGAGACCCCACATCCGCTCACCGGAGTCCAGAGCGGGCGGATGGAGGCGTTCGGGTGTCACAGCGAGCACCGATTCACTGACCCCGTCATCGGTGACGGCCCTGATGGTGTGCCAGCCGAGTGGAAGATCCGCGGGGACGACGTACGTCGCCTCCCCGATGAGGCGTCCATCTACCTCTCGTGGCTCCACCCAGCGATCACTTTGGACCGGCTCGACGACTCGTCCGTCCTCCAACTCAAGCCACACCCGCGCGGTCGTGCCGTGTGCGACGTGCACCCAGATGTGGGCGTACGTCCCGCCGACGGCAACAACGACGGGTGGCAAAGTGCGTCGCCAATCCTCCAGTTCCCGGTCATGCAGACTGGACGCGATGGTGACGTCATTAGTCGGATCCGCCCCCAGCGCCCGCAGGACACCTGAGATGGCCTCGGGGTCGACGGCGCACAACACCCCGGCTTGATCCCAGTAGTCCGTCGAAACGCCGTAGGCGTGGGCGAGCACATCACGTGCGGCCGGGGAAGCCCCGGAGACTTCGGTCACCACAGATCCGGATGCCGACCCAACCAGGGACGCGCTTGCTCGAGTTGAGCCGCGAGCGAGATGAGTGTCATTTCGTCGTAGGGCCGACCCACGATCTGCACCCCAATGGGCAGGCCCTCAGCATTCCAATGCAGAGGGAGCGACATGGCGGGCTGACCCGTGAGGTTGAAGACTGAGGTGAAGGGGGTAAAGGCCTTTTGCCGCTCGAAGTTGACCGCGGAATCCCCACCCTCGGTGAAATAGCCGACCGGCACGGGCGGCAAGGCAAGACCGGGCGTGAGTACCACGTCGTAGGCGGACGTGGCATTGATCGCACCCCGGGCGAGCACGCGGGCGAAGGAGACTGCTCCGGCGAGATCAAGTCCGCTTAGGCGCGATCCACGTTCGCGCATGTGACGTGTGAGTGGCTGTAGCAATTCCTCCTTGCCAGGCTCGACGGGAGTCAACTGCGACAGCACACTCCAAATGGTTTCGAACGCAGGAACAACCATGTCGGGTAGGGGCGGGTCAATATCTTCGACCACGTGCCCGAACTCCTCCAGCAGTGCGGATGCCTGCTCGTAGGCCTTAAGACAATCCTCGTGCACAACCACGCCCGCAGCGATGGGCCGTGCAAAGCGTCCGATGCGCAAAACCCCCGGCTCGCGGCCCGCTGCGCGCAGGAAGGTCTCCCCGGCCAGCAGCGGCGGCGCCGGATAGGGATCATCGGGGAAGGTCCCCGCCATGACGTCCAGCAGGGCGGCAGCGTCACGCACGGTGCGGGCGATGGGCCCGCTGACGGGGAACTCCCCCACCGGGTCACGCAGGGGTCCGTTGGAGATGCGGCCTCGCGAGGGCTTGATGCCGACGAGGCCGCACACGCTTGCCGGGATGCGAATCGACCCACCGCCGTCGGATCCGTGCGCCGCCGCAGCGAGGCCCGACGCGACTGCCGCGGCGGCTCCACCGCTGGAGCCGCCAGCCGAACGGGTCAGATCCCAGGGTGTGCGCGCCGCCGGCGCAACGGCATTTTCGGTGTAGCACGGCAGACCGAATTCCGGCGTGTTGGTCTTGCCCGTCATGACGAGGTTGCCCTGCTTCATCCGCAGGACGACGTTGTCGTCGCCGTAAGGAACGATGTCGAAGGTCGCTGACCCGAGCGTGCACCGCACACCCGCTTGGAAGTTCAGATCCTTGACGGGGATCACGACCCCGTGGAGGACAGGCAGGTCATCGGGATTCGCGCTGTCAGCCACCGTGGCATCTGCGGACCGCGCCTGCTCCAGGGCGATCTCGGGGGTCACCGTGATGAAGGCACCAACCGTGTCGTTGAGCGCCTCGGTGCGCGCCAGATAGTGCTCGGCCAACTCCACCGCCGAGATCTCGCGGGTGCGGATGGCAGCAGCCTGCTCAAGGGCTGTCAGGTCGTGTAGCTCGCTCACGCCGCAGAGCCTAGGTGCACCTGCGCGTCGCGGCGCGGGTGGCTAGGGTCGGGATGTGCCTGACTATCCCGCCGCAGACCGCCTCGCCCTCGTTGATGACCTCCACGGCCGGTCCGTACCGGACCCCTACCGCTGGCTCGAGGACTCCGCGGACCCGCGGTCCACTGCCTGGCGGTCCGCCCAGGATGGACTTATCGCCGCGGAACGCGCCGGCTGGTCTACGCGCGAGACCTTCGCCGAGCGCATCGATCAACTCATGGGCGCTGGGTCGGTGTCACCCCCCTACTACCGCGGCGACTGGTGCTTCACGACGCGACGCGATCCAGGGCAGCAGTTCCCCGTGCTCTATGTCCGCGGGGCCGATGGAGTAGATCGGGTGCTCTTTGATCCCATCGCCGTGGATCCGACCGGGGTCACCACCTTGGACTCCTGGCAGCCGAGCAAGGAGGGCGACCGCGTTGCCCTCCAGTACTCCATCGGGGGCAACGAGGAATCGATCCTCGCTGTCATCGACACCGCGACGGGTGAGCGCATCGAGGACGGCATCGACCGGTGTCGCTACTCACCCATCGCCTGGCTGCCCGGCGGTGATCGCTTCTATTACGTCCGCCGCATCGCCCCCGAACTTCTCCCCGAGACGGAGCAGAAGTTCCATCGACGTGTCTATCTTCATACGGTCGGCACCGAGACGGACACCGATGTCCTCGTCTTCGGCGCCGGCATGACGATGACCAACTACTACGGCGTCGAGGTCAGCCGTGACGGTCGCTGGCTGCAGGTCTCGGCATCGGAGGGCACCGAGCCGCGCAATGACCTGTGGCTCGCTGATCTGGAGGCTGCACCCCCGGAGGCACCTGCTTTCCAGCTTGTCCAGGGAGACCTCGACGCGCAGATCGGCATGCACGCCGCCCGCAATGGCCTCTTCTACATCTCGACGGACCTCGATGCCCCTCGCGGCACCCTCCTGGTCAGCGCCCCGGAACACCTCTGGGACGAACCCTGGCGGACCCTGCTGCCGGAGGACCAGGATTCGGTACTCGAGGGTTACGCGATCCTGGATGGCCCCGAGATGATGCGACCTGTCCTTCTCGTGTGCCGCACCCGCCACGTCGTCAGCGAGGTGAGCGTCCACGACCTCGACACCGGCGCCCTGGTGCGGACCATTCCGCTGCCTGGCGCCGGCACCATCGGCGGTCCTGTGGAGCGACCCGAGGGCGGACCGGTCGCGTGGCTCGTCTACACCGACCACACGACGATCCCCACCATCTATTCCTTCGACGGACGCACGAATGACCTAACACTGTGGGCGGAGCCACCCGGGGTCGTGGAGGTCCCTCGCGTGCACTCACGCCAGGTGACCTACCTGTCGGCCGACGGCACCGAGGTACGCATGTTCATCCTGTCGCCCACGGCTGAGCCCGACCGGCCTCGCCCCGCAATTCTCTACGGCTACGGGGGATTCGGGATTCCGCTATCCCCCGGCTACTCCGCGACGATCCTCACCTGGGTTGAAGCAGGTGGGGTCTGGGCCGTTGCCAATCTGCGCGGTGGCGGCGAAGAGGGTGAGGAGTGGCATCGCGCCGGCATGCTGGGTGAGAAGCAAAATGTCTTTGACGACTTCCACGCGGCAGCGGAATATCTCATCGCCGAAGGCTGGACGACACCGGAGCAACTCGCCATCAATGGCGGCTCCAATGGTGGCTTGCTCGTCGGAGCCGCCATGACCCAGCGACCCGATCTCTTCCAGGCCGTGGTCTGCGTCGCCCCCCTGCTTGACATGGTGAGATACACAACCTCTGAGCTCGGACCGACCTGGACCGTGGAGTACGGCGACCCCGAGATCCCCGATCAACTCGACTGGCTACTCGGCTACTCCCCCTATCACCGGGTGGTCGATGGCACCGACTATCCCGCAACCATGTTCGTGGCTTTCGACAACGACACCCGGACCGATCCGATGCACGCCCGCAAGATGTGTGCCGCCGTTCAGCATGCGACGTCGTCGGAGCGGCCCGTGGTGTTCCGCGGTGAGGGTGATGTCGGTCACGGGGCTCGATCCCTTGCCCGGTCCGTCGAGGAGTCAGCCGACATTTTGGCCTTTGTTGCCCGCTGGACCGGGCTGGAGCCCGTCAACGCGAGCACCTGAACACTGGTTGTGCGGATCTCCCCCTCCCGCGAGATGATGACGTCATGAGTCGGCTGTGCCTTGTCACCGGAGCCACGGGATACGTGGGAGGTCGCCTGGTGCCCAGACTCCTGGATGCGGGATTCCGCGTCCGGGTGCTGGCCCGCCATCCTGAGCGCGTCCGCGATCGACCCTGGGCCGCCGATGTGGAGGTCGTCGTCGGGGACGCCGCTGATCCGGACTCTGTGCGCCAAGCCCTCAACGGCGTGGACGTCGGCTACTACCTGCTCCACTCCCTCCAGGAGGGCGCAGAGTTGGAGTCCGAAGAATCACGACTCGCGACGATCTTCGCCGAGGCCGCACATGCGGAGCATGTGAAGCGCCTGGTGTACCTGGGCGGCCTTGCGCCGGCGATTCCACTCTCATCAATGAGTCGACACATGCGGTCACGAGCACAGGTCGGGGAGATCCTGCGCGCGTCCGGCGTACCGACGTGCGAATTCCGCGCCGCGGTGGTTATCGGCTCCGGGTCAGCATCGTTTGAGATGCTGCGCTACCTCACCGAACGACTTCCCGCAATGATTTGCCCGCGCTGGGTGCGCCAAAAGACTCAGCCCATCGCAATCCGCGACGTGTTGCGCTATCTCGTCCTCGCGGCCGATTTGCCTCCCGAGGTCAATCGGACCTTTGACATTGGCGGCCCCGAGGTGATGACCTACCAGGGCATGATGCAGCGCTACGCCGCTGTCGCGGGTCTTCCCAGACGCATCATCCTGCCCATTAATCTCCTCTCCCCGGGACTCTCCAGCCACTGGGTCGGGCTGGTCACGCCCGTTCCCAATCGCCTCGCTCGTCCCCTCGTTGAGTCACTGCGGCATCCGTCCGTCTGCGCGAATCATGACGTGGCCGACTACATCCCCGATCCCCCCGATGGACTCCTCTCCTTCGATTCCGCCGTGGAGTTCGCACTCACCCGCATCCGCGATGCCGAGGTCACCACCCGCTGGTCCTCCGCGTCCACCCCCGGTGCTCCCAGCGACCCGCTGCCATCGGACCCTGACTGGTCCGGCGGATCGCTCTACACCGATATCCGCACCGTCGATACCCCGGCAGCTCCAGCCGACGTCTGGCGCGCCGTCGAGGGGATCGGCGGGGAACACGGCTACTACTCCGCCACCTTCCTATGGAAGGTCCGCGGATTCCTCGATCGTCTGGTGGGTGGTGTGGGCCTGCGCCGCGGTCGCCGTCATCCCGACCTCCTCTTCGTCGGTGATGCGGTGGACTTCTGGCGCGTGGAGGAGCGCGAGCCCCCACGGCTGCTGAGGCTGCGCGCCGAGATGCGCATGCCCGGTCTGGCGTGGCTGGAATTCACCATCGAGCCCCTGCCCGACGGGGGATCGCGGTTGATTCAGCGCGCCGTCTTCCATCCGCGTGGACTCACCGGGCATGCCTACTGGTGGTCCGTGGCTCCCTTCCACCGATTCGTTTTCCCCGGCATGGCCAGTCACCTCGCCCGCGAAGCGGAGCAGCATCCCGCCGACACTCCCTCGCACCGCGCAGCGTAGAAAGGACGTCATGGGTCTCATTCGACGCGCAGCATCACTCGCCGCTGTGCCCGTCACCACGGGCGCCCGGCTGGCGGGGGCTGCCACCGCGACGGCCTTTGGTGCCGACCGTGATGCGGTCTACGCCAAGGCGACGGCCGCGTCAGTCGAGACACTCACCGCAGCCCTGGCCAAGGCCCGCGGACCGGCGTTGAAATTCGGCCAGGCTCTTGCGGTGTTCTCCTCAGCCCTGCCTCCCGAGCAGGCGGCTCAACTCACGGCGCTTACTCGCCTCTACGAAGATGCCAAGCCTCAGCCGCTCAAGACCCTCGCAAAGCAATTGTCGGATCTTCCCGCGGGTGTCGTGGTCGAGCCCGAAGCCATCGCGGCTGCCAGCCTGGGCCAGGTGCACCGAGCGACGTGGACCGACGGCACACAGGTGGCGATCAAGGTGCAGTACGCCGATGCCCCCAGGGTCGTCAAGGCCGACATGCTCCAACTGCGCGCGATGGCCCCGCTGGTCGGTCGCCTGCTGCCCACCCTCGACGTCAAAGCCCTCGTTGACGAGCACGCCACCCGCCTCGCCGAAGAACTCAACTACACCAATGAGGCCCGCTGGCAGGAAGCCTTTCGCGAGGCCTGGGCCGACGAGGGGATCGTCATCCCCCGCGTGATTTTTTCCACCGGCACCCTCCTCGTCACCGAGTGGATCGGCGGTACGCCGTTCACTGCGCTCAAGGACGAGCCTGCCCATCGCCGCGATGCCGCGGGGCGCCAGTTGGCACGGTTCTGCTTCTGGTCGCCGCGACTGGTGGGCGCGACGCATGCCGATCCACATCCGGGCAACTTCCGACTGCTCGATGATGATCGTCTTGCCGTCCTTGACTTTGGCAGTGTCGCTGACGATTCGGGCCTCTTCACACATCTCTTCAGCCAGACGTTGATCCTCACCGCTGAAGGGCGTGACGACGAGGTTCTTGACGTGTGGCGGAATGCCGGGCTCGTTGCCGAATCCACGACGACCCCGCAGTTGATCGAGATGCTCGATCCTGACGTGCGCCCCTACACGCGCGAGGAGTTCACCTTCAGCCGCGAGTGGCTGCAGACCAGATCCCAGCAGTTCCAGGATCCGGTCCAAGCCCTACAGGGGGCCAGCCGCCTTCGCTTCCCACCGGACTACCTGCTGGAGCATCGCGCCGTGATGGGCACGATTGCCCTCCTGTGCGGTCTTGACTCCACCGTCGACTTCCGGACGGTCATGGACGGAGTCGGTGACGACGTCCCTCAGCCGGCGTAGACACTAGACACGTGACTGAGCCACTCAGCCCGTACGAACGCTTCGGCGGCCACGCCTTTTTTGCCGCCCTCGTCCACGACTTCTACGTCGGCGTGGCCGCAGACCCCGTCATGCGTCCCATGTATCCCGACAAGGATCTTGGGCCCGCGGAGGAGCGCCTGCGGATGTTCCTCGAGCAGTATTGGGGTGGGCCGACGACCTACTCCGATGAGCGAGGCCATCCTCGGCTGAGGATGCGCCACGCCCCCTACCGCATCGACATGGATGCCCACGACCGATGGCTCGTCCACATGGGCGCCGCGGTGAAGGCCCGCGACTTGGATCCCGAGGCCGAAGCCGAACTCTGGGGCTATTTCACCAGCGCCGCCTTCGCCATGGTCAACGTTCCCTCTCCTTAGGACATCGGAGATCCCCGGCTGACCCGGGATTCACCACCATGGACGTGACCTACCGCTACCGCACCTCACCGGGCTAGGTGACGACAGGTCTCAACGCACGACGCTGAGAACTGGGCGCTGCGTGGGCGGGACAGTCTTGACAAAGACCTGTCCTCGCACTGTCGTGAGGCGCTTCCAACCGGTTGTCGTGCTGGCGGTGATGCGTGATGCGTCATCGGTGAGGAAGCCCAGTCGTCGGGCGGCGTGAAGGACCCGGAGCGGGAGGCCACCGAAGGAGTTGCGCTCCCACATCTGCTCGGCGAGAGCTTGGGAGTCAATGACACTGGGCGCGCGGCGGCGGAACTCCGCCACGGCGGCATCCACCTCGGGGATAACGTCACCGGAGACGCCGTGGATGGGCAGGTGCCAGCCCTCCGAGAGGGGCAACACCGCCAGAGCCGGATCGCCCAGGACAGGCTCCGGCATACGCAGCAGGGCGACGCTGGAGTCGGAGGTGATCCCGGCCCGCGCACCTGCGACCGTCACCGTGACATCGATGCCCTCGGCGAGCGGCTCCGTCAGTGGTAGAGCGACAAAACTCAGGACGCGCATGGGGGGTGCCGCGTAGGCACCCACGGCTGAGCCACGAGCCACGATGCGCACACTCCCGGAAGGATCCCAGGACGCGAGGCGATCCAGATGCGACGCCAACAATCGTCCCTCATGTCCGGGGAGAGCAAGCGACACCGCAACACCCGGCGTAGACATCAGTGCGTGACCTCACGAGCGCTCATGGGCTCAGCCTCCCGCGCGCCCCGGCCGCAGGCAAATCGGGACTAGTCCCGGGTGAGTTTGCGGTAGGTCGCCCGATGGGGTCGCGCGGCTTCGGCGCCGAGGCGCTCGAGCTTGTTCTTCTCGTAGGACTCAAAGTTGCCCTCAAACCAGAACCACTGCGAATCACCCTCGTAGGCCAGGATGTGCGTCGCGATGCGATCGAGAAACCACCGATCATGCGAGGTGATGACTGCACAGCCCGGGAATTCAAGCAGGGCATTCTCCAAGGAGCTGAGCGTCTCGACGTCAAGGTCATTTGTCGGCTCATCAAGCAGCAGGAGATTGCCGCCCATCTTCAGGGTCAGGGCGAGGTTGAGCCGATTGCGCTCTCCACCCGACAGCACGCCCGCGGGCTTCTGCTGATCCGGGCCCTTGAAGCCAAAGGCGGAGACATAGGCACGCGAGGGCATCTCCACCTGACCGACCTTGATCCAGTCGAGGCCGTCCGAGACAACCTCCCAGACGTTCTTGGTGGGCTCAAGTCCGGAGCGACTCTGATCGACGTAGGACAACTTCACCGTTTCGCCCACCTTGATGTCCCCAGCGGTGGGCAACTCATCCTTGTCATCAGAGCCACCCTGCGCTGCAGCAACGATCATGCGGAAGAGGGTCGTCTTGCCCACACCGTTGGGGCCGATGACACCGACGATGCCATTGCGCGGGAGAGTGAAGGACAGGTCATCCAGGAGGATCCGATCGCCGAATGCCTTGGTCAGGTGATCAGATTCGACCACCACATTCCCCAGTCGGGGGCCCGGCGGGATTTGGATCTCATCAAAGTCAAGTTTGCGCGTCTTGTCCGCCTCTGCCGCCATCTCCTCGTAGCGGTCGAGCCGAGCGCGACTCTTGGTCTGTCGGGCGCGGGCACTTGAGCGCACCCACTCGAGCTCATCCGTGAGTCGCTTCTTCATCTTCGCATCGCGTTGGCCCTCCACCTTGAGGCGTGAGGCCTTCTTCTCCAGGTACACCGAGTAGTTGCCCTCGTAGGGGAAGGCACGCCCACGGTCGAGTTCGAGGATCCACTGGGCGACGTTGTCGAGGAAGTAGCGATCATGGGTGATGGCGATGACGGTGCCGGGGTACTTCTCCAGATGCTGCTCAAGCCACTGCACACTCTCGGCATCCAGGTGGTTTGTGGGTTCGTCCAGCAGGAGCAGGTCCGGCTGCTGCAGGAGCAGTTTGCACAGCGCGACGCGACGCTTCTCACCACCGGATAGCAGGCTGACATCGGCATCCCCCGGGGGGCATCGCAGTGCATCCATCGCCTGCTCGAGTTGGGAGTCGAGATCCCAGGCGTTGCGGTGGTCGATCTCTTCCTGGAGCTTGCCCATTTCTGACAGGAGCGCGTCATAGTCGGCATCCGGATCAGCCATCTGCGCGGAGATTTCATTGAAGCGATCGAGCATCGCCATGGTGTCCGCGACGCCTTCCTCGACGTTCTCCAGCACGGTCTTGGTCTCATCCAGCATGGGCTCCTGCATCAAGATCCCTGCCGTGGCACCCGGGGCAATAATCGCGTCACCGTTGGAGACCTGGTCGACACCGGCCATGATCTTCAGCAGGGAGGACTTGCCCGCACCATTGGGGCCGACGACACCGATCTTGGCTCCCGGCAGGAAGGACAACGTGACATCGTCCAAGACCACCTTGTCGCCGTGCGCCTTGCGTGCCTTGCGGAGGGTGTAGATGTACTCGGCCATGGGACGAAAGCCTAGTGCGCTTGACGCGTGCCTCCCGCGGGAGGCCACCGTGGTGGCAGGTCAGGCTAGGGGTGCGGGTACGGCGTTCCCTCGCTGTCGATGAGTGCATGCACACGAACGTCCTTGGCTTCCAGCGCACGACGGCCCTTGAGGAAGGGCAGGTCCATGATCACCGCCAGGCTGATGACATGAGCACCCGACTCGCGCACCAGGTCGACGGCAGCAGCGGCCGTGCCCCCGGTGGCGAGGACGTCATCGACGACGATCACGCGATCATTCACGGTGAGGGCGTCCTGGTGGATTTCGAGGACGCTGTCGCCGTATTCGAGGGTGTACTCACGGCGATGTACATCGCGCGGCAACCTGCCTTCCTTGCGCAGCGACACGAAGCCACAGCCAAGTCCATAGGCAAGGGCGCCCCCCAGCGGGAAGCCGCGAGCCTCGATGCCGACCACCATGGTCGGATGCTCGGGACCCACGGCATCAGCCCAGGCGCGCACCACGATGCCGAGCGCGATGGGATTGGCAAGGATCCCGGATAGATCCTTGAAGGAGACGCCGGGTGCGGGGAAATCCGGGATGGTGACGACGTCGCTCCACAACGTCGACAGGTCCTCGGGCATCAGTCTCCTCCAGCGGTTGCTCGAATCCTAGTGATCGCCGCCGCGATGCCGGGGTGCTGCTCAGGATGTGCCTGCAGTGCGAAGGGTGTCAACGACATCGGCCATGGGGGCAGAGCCACATCACCGCGTGAGCGTTGACAGCCCTGACCCCATGGCCAATGCAGCTCATCGGGTACGCCGTTGCCCGTCTAGGCAGCCGGCACCTGCTCACCCGGGACCGGCTCGAAGGGGCTGCCACTGTCGATGACGCTGAGCGCCTCGGCGACTGCGCTTGCCTCCTGCCGCTCGACGGCCTCGTGCCTGCGATCGACAGCCTGCGTCGCACCACGTGAGAGATCAGGTCCGATGGCTGTCGCCTCGATCTCGAAGGAGGTGCGCTTCTCGATTCGTCCATCGACCTCCTTCTCCCACTCACTGCTCTTCAATCGGCCGGAGACGATGACGGCTGAGCCCTTGCCGATGGACTCGGTCACGTTCACAGCGAGACTGCGCCAGCACGAGACCTCGATGAATGTCGTGCCCTTGTCGATCCAATCCCCCGTGCCGGGATCGCGATAGGAGTGATTGTGAGCCAGGCGGAACTTGGTGACCTGCTGGGTGCCATAGGTGCGTAGGACCGGTGCATTGACCAGGTTGCCAGTGATGGTGATGTCATTCATATGAGTGCCTTTCGCAGATGCCAGTCATCAGGGCCGGCCGGCCCCGTCACCCGACCGTGCTCGCCTCGACCGTCTGAGGTCCATGATTCCCCGGCGTCCTGGGGATCTCCTGCTCCTCCGGCGTCTGTGGATGAGGGGCGGTGGGAGACTAGAACGCCGCCGCGGCGGCTGGCGCCCGTAGCTCAACGGACAGAGCAACCGGTTTCTACCCGGTCGGTTGGGGGTTCGAGTCCCTCCGGGCGCACGTTTAGTGCAACGGTGCGTCGAATTCCCCTGGGGTGCACGGTGGTGGATGGGCTGGTCTCCGAGCGATCTAGTGTGGATGTGTACCGACCCATCACAAGGAGTTCACCACCATGGATATCAACGCAGATCAGGCCAAGGGCAAGATCAAGGAAGCGGTCGGGGACCTCACGGATGACGACAAGCTCAAAAGTGAAGGTCAGGCAGACCAACTCGTCGGCGATGCCAAAGAGACCGTCAAAAATGTTGCCGACAAGGTCGACGACGTCCTCGACAACATTGAGCAGGTTCTCCACAAGGACTAGTTCTTGGCGTGGTTCCCCTAGGACGCGGTGAGACCGGTCAACCAGCAGGGGACCCGCCACTGACGACTCATCGTCTGTCAGGGAGCGACGTCTGCCGTCACCAACTCCGCGGTTATCACGATGTCACCAGAGGTGAGCGACAACTCAGCGTTGCTGGCCTGCCAGGACGGATTTGCGCCCATGGCCTGGGCCAGGATCTCATCCTGGCGCATCAAGGAGGCCTCGCAACCCATCTTCGTGGCTGCGAGCGGGCCGACCGTCAGCGTCGATTCGCCGTATTGGATAGTCCCGCCCATGTCATTGCAGGGAGTGTCGATGGCCACAGCATCGGCACCGAATTCCATAATCACGGGGCCCTGGACCTGGACGTCGGTGCCATTCACAACGATGCCCGTGACCGTGTACGGCGTACCCGGTAATGAGACGGCACTACTCCCCGCGCTGCCGCCGCATGCGGCAAGGACGGGCACACTAAGCAACGCGACGGCGCAGATGAGGATGCGTTTCATGCCGTGACGATACGGCACCGGCGCGTGGTTTCTGTGGTCAACCATCGGTCAAACATTCACGCACGTGCCCGGTCGCGCACCAGCAACCCTCACACACTTAGGCTGACAGGGTGATCGTGCGATTCCTGCTCGTCGGGGCCCTCTCTCTAGGGATCGCTCCCATCGCTCAGGCGAGTGATGTCCCCACCCCGAGAGAGCAGCGCACCGTGGCCCTGATCATCGCCAGCAATGCCATGGCCTCGATCCCGACGCAGGCGCGCATCAGGGCGACGCCGGCAGCATCGACCGCTGGACTCACCGTGCTGCTACAGATCCGCCAGCGCGCAGGATTCGTCACCATGGATCGCCTCACCTTGGATCGCCGAGGCGTGGGCACTCTCAACGTGGTGAGCAGCAGTGCAGGTCTCAAGGACTACCGGGCCGTCCTCCTCTCTCGCAGCGGGAAGAGGGTCTCGACCTCCCGCCCCGTCGCCGTGACATGGGATCCCCTGACCTACTCAGCGACCCTGACCTGCCAGCGGGAGTCGGCCCCCGTCACCATCCGTATCCCGTGTGCCATCGACATCTCCCCCGCCGTGGCACTCGATGGATTAGTTGTCGTCCTGGAGGAAATGACCCGGTCAGGCTGGCTTCCCTTGGAAGCGTTCCGCGCGCCCCCGAATGGCCAACTGGCGACGGGGGTTCGAGGTTTCACAGCGGGAAGCGTCGACTACCGGGTCGTGATGCTCAAGGATGCCCGCACTATCGCCACGTCTGGGATTGTCACCATCATCTACACCGCGGCTGACTAGCTCGATCTGATCAGGCGTCTACGCCGGCGTGCCAAAGAATTCGACAATGAGTCGAGCCGTGGCCTCCGGCTCATCGTGCAGTACCCAGTGGGTTGCATCGTCAAAAAACACCACGCGTACGTCGTCACACAACTCAGCGCTGGGTGCCACCATCGTGTCGCTCAGGGCGACATCCTGGCGCCCCCAGATGATGAGGATCGGCACGTGCACTCGCTTGTCGGCAAGGCGCTCGGGCCGGCGACGCACCGATGCGCGGTACCAATTCATCATGCCGGTGCCCGCACCGGGCTGACTCCATGCCGATTCCAGGCCGGCCAGGTAGTCCGGATCAAAGGACCCGGGATTCGCCGTACGCGCGATCGAGCGGGCAAAGCGGCGACGGGTGCGCGATCCGAAGGCCAACTGCTCCGGGAGCCACGGCACCTGGATCGCGAAGATATACCAACTCTTGCGGAGCTGTCGTCTATTGCTACGCACCTCGCGCGCAAAGACCGAGGGATGCGGGACGTTGAGGACGGCGACGCGCTCGACGAGATCCGGTCGGGTGATGGAGAGCCACCAGGCGACCGCCGCGCCCCAGTCGTGCCCGACAACGTAGGACGTGTCCCGATCAAACGCCGCGATGATGCCGACGACGTCAGCGGTGAGCTCCTCAATCCGGTAGGCGTCAATGCCCCGTGGCTTCTCACTGAGGCCGTAGCCACGCTGATCCGGGGCGACCACCCGGTAGCCCGCCTGCGCGAGGGCGACCACAACCCCGGACATCCCGCGCCAAAACTCTGGGAAGCCATGCAGGGCCACCACGAGGGGGCCGTCCTCGGGACCGGCGATAGCGCAGTGCAGGCGCACGCCATTGGTGAGGATGTTGCGATGCTCCACGAGCACCCCATCGATCCACTCGCTCTGCACGGGGTCAGACACCGACGGCATGCGATGAGCCTAGGGGGACGCTTCCCAGCAGGTGATCAGCCGGGGGTGATCACATGGGGATGACCGGCTGCTCCGCGCGATTGCGCGCCAGGGACAGTCCCTGGAGGAGCAGCCCCGTCATGGCGATGGCTGCCCGCGGCGATGTCACCGGCGCATCCTGGCATCCTGTCCTTCGTGTCTACGCTCGGGTTTGCCATCACTGCACGCTCGGGGTCTGCGCGCGCGGGCATCATGCGTACGCCGCACGGGGACATTCGCACACCGGCGTTCATCCCGGTGGGCACCAAAGCGACCGTCAAGGCGGTGCTGCCCGAGTCGCTGCGTGCCCTCGGAGCGCAGGCGGTGCTGGCGAATGCCTACCACCTCTATCTGCAGCCCGGAGCCGACATCATCGACGAGGCTGGCGGGCTTGCCGCGTTCATGGGCTGGGGGGGACCGACGTTCACCGACAGCGGTGGCTTCCAGGTGCTCTCCCTGGGAGCAGGATTCAAGAAGGTCCTCGCCATGGACTCCGGCTATCGCGACGATGACGTCATTGCCGAGGGCAAGGAGCGCCTGGCTCGAGTCGACGACGACGGAGTCACCTTTCGCTCCCACCTGGACGGGTCGGAACATCGCTTCACCCCCGAGGTCTCGATGCGAGTGCAGGCTGCGATCGGAGCGGATATCGCCTTCGCTTTTGATGAGCTCACCACCCTCAACAACACGAGGAGCTACCAGGAGATCGCGCTGGAACGCACGCGGCTGTGGGCCGAGCGCTGTCTCGTGGAGCACGCGCACCTGCGGGCGTCTCATCCACAACGACCGGCACAGGCACTCTTCGGCGTCATTCAAGGAGCCCAGTACGAAGATCTTCGTCGCCGTGCAGCCCGCGATATTGCGGCGATGGACTTTGATGGCTTCGGCATCGGCGGAGCAATCGAAAAGCGCAACCTGGCACAGATCGTCACGTGGGTGACCGAGGAATTGCCTGACGATCGTCCGCGCCACCTGCTCGGCATCGGTGAGCCGGGTGACCTTTTTGCGGGAGTGGCCGCCGGAGCCGACACCTTTGACTGCGTGTCGCCCTCACGGGAGGCCCGCAACTCAGCGGTGTACACATCCACGGGTCGCTTCAACCTCACGGGGAGTGCCCACCGTCGCGATTTTGGACCCATCGACGCCGACTGCGGCTGCTACACCTGCACGCACTACTCCCGCGCCTACCTGCACCACGCCTTCAAGGCGAAGGAGATGGTGTCAGCGACACTCGCGACCGTGCACAACCTGCACTTCACCGTCAGTCTGGTGGATCGCATGCGTGTGGCTCTGGAGTCGGGTGATTTTGACGCGTTGCGCGAGGAATTCCTCGGCCGCTACTACGCGGGCACCGAGTCGGCGTAGCTCGGCTCACGGCGCTTGATCGCACCGATGACGGCGTAGGAGACGGGGAGCAGCACAACCTCCATGAGCGTCTTGTAGGCATATCCCGCGGCAACGTAGATGAGGAAGTCCGTGCCGGTGATGACGCCGTAGAACGCGATGGTGCAGAAGACGACCGTGTCCGCGAGCTCGCCGACGGCGGTCGAACCGAGGAGGCGCAGCCAGAGCGCCTTTTCACGGGTGCGCTCCTTGATCTTGACGAGCACCCAGGCGTTGAGGAGTTGCCCCACCAGGTAGCCCGCAATGCTGGCCACGACGATGCGCGGGACCAGGCCGAGGACCGACTCAAAAGCCTCCTGATTGCCCCAGGCATCGGCCGGGGGTGAGATCTGGACGAGCCAGAAGGTGGTCGCGGCTAGCACGGACATGGCGAATCCGAGCAGGATCGCCTTGCGGGCGGCCTTGAAGCCGTAGACCTCGCTCAGGATGTCGCCGACGATGTAGACGAGGGGGAAGAGGAAGACGCCACCATCGGTGATGATCGGCCCAAAGGAGATGAGCTTGACGGCGCCGATGTTGGAGATCAGGAGCAGGCCGACAAAGACACCGACGATGATCGGGTAGAGGCCCCTCGTCGTGGTGGCGAAATGCACGGATGGCGTACTCATGGTGGTGTCATTCAACCAGGAGCTTTCCGCCACCAGCGTCCCAGCCACCGTGTCGTGTAAGCCACCTGCCATCCCCGCCCCACCCCAGCCCAGCCCTGGACCGGCAACCGGGGCGGACCAGGGTGACCTGGTCCCAGCAGGGCTCGGTTGATGAGGTGGGCGTGCTGGCCGCCACTGCGGATACCGCCTACGTGGTGACTCTTTCGGATGTGTACGTCGTACCTGCCCAGTCCTGACCGATAGAAGAAACCTCCCCAGTGCTCACGGCCCGAGGTGCGAGCAATGCACTTCCACGTATTCGGGTTGGGACCCGGAATCGACTGCGCAAGGCATGGCTGACGTCGAACGCAAGCCCGACATCTTCCGCAAGGACCTGGGCAGCGCCCCTGACCGGGTGTTTGGGGCTTAGCCGCGGGGGCATACCGCTCGTTGGATCGCAGTCCACGTGATGGACTTTTCTGCATGCGTTTGACCGCTGCGATTGTGTTCAGATCGTACTGGGTGGTCTTTGAGCCCGGAGCGATTCCAAGTATGCGCTTCCGGAGTGTTTACTCGATCTCCGTCGCGTAGGCGTCGGAATCAGCACCGATCACATCGGATTTGTTGTTGGGATACGAACCACACATGTAGTTGATGACTCGCGACAACCGCTCCTATTCTCATCTCTGGTCACCGATGGGGCCGGTGATTGCACTCCAGGAAACGAAGATCTAGGGCTGCGGTGGAAGCGGCGGGTTCTCGATGGGCTGCGGCAACGTTGAATAGTCGGTGTCGCACAACGTGATCGATGGTGGCGACACAACCTGCGAGGTTGAGTGCCCGCACCGCAGCGGCAGGTAGATGCTCAGCGTGTTATTCGCATTCATGGAATACATGCGGCCCGCATAGCCCGGCAGGTACATCCACCCGAGATTGGTCGCGCTACGCCAAGCCGACTGTGCCACCGTCGCGCCAGTATCTTGTTTCACCCACAGCAAACTCTCGCTCCAACTGTTGGCGTATAGTGCCGCGATCGAGAAGCTGGCCGGGTCAATGTATTGCGATGAGACGACGCGATCCTCGGCAGAGCCCATCGACACGAGATAATCCGACGTTCGCCAGTCAGGCCGGCTCCAACGCACATCCATCGAGCCAGTCTTCCGATTTAGGTGGACGCCAAAGACTCCGCCAACCAGGAGGTCCTGCATGAAGAACATATTGTTCTCCGGGTCCGTGGAGAAACTGGTGGGTGACTCACTGCTCATGCCTGCCGGGAGAGCAACTCCCCATGGGCAGATGCGGTGAACGTCTTGCGCATCGCTTTTGCGCACTACCGTCGCGCAGATGTGGGTCGAATCTGATGTGATGGCGTTGGAATTGAAAATGACCCACTGCCCGATCATCACCGGCGCATCTCCAGCCCCCTGGCCAGACAGAAGGTAGCCCGGCGCCCATGTCGGATCCTGGGTCAGGGTGCGGGCACTCGGATCCCAGATGACGCGTACTCCGTGAGTCGCTCCGGCGAGGTAGATGTGGGACCGTTTTCCGTGAGCGGTCACGATGGGTCGAGCGGTGACCGGCTGATCCAGTTCAAGCGCCGCGATTGTCTCTAACGTCATAGGGTCCACGGCCACCACAGTCGTATCCGGTTGCGGTCCGTAATCAGCCAGGCACCCAGACATCGCATTACTGCCCTGGATGCTGCAGCCCGTGGAACGGTTCTGCGACTTGAGAAGGATCGTTCCACGGCGATCGGGCGCAATGGCGAACCCGTCCAGGTTCGCGCTCTTCTGCTCGCCATCCAGCATGGCCTGCTCCACCCACGCCGTGATGTCTCCCGTAGAGGGATCGAGCTTGTAGACCCGCGGCCCAATCGCCACATTCACCGAGCCGTCCTTCACCACGGCCATGCTGCCGGGGAGCAGCCACTGTCCTGACAGGATCGGCAACGAGGTACGCCAGATCTGTTGACCGGTGGACGGGTTGAATCGAGCGACATAAGGACCGTTCGTGTAAGAGGTTTCGGGGACACCAGGTGCGCCACCAAGCAGAAACGCCAAGCCAGGACCGCCGAACGTCACAATCTGAATGCCACCGGGATACATCTGCGACGAATTGAATTGCGCAACCTGATTCGCCGTTCTCACACTGCCGGTGAAGGTGGCGCAAGGCTGAAGCCCACTATGGATGGCATCGGTCACTTCGGGTGCGCCGATCGCAGGAGCGTAGTTCGTGAAGTGGTGGGAAGGATCCTTTACGTATGCACGCATGCAGGAGACCTCGCGGGGGATCCGAGATCGAATGCCGACGCTGGCGCTCGGTAGCGCTGACGATCCAGCCCCCACACCCTCGAGGGCGGCCGGTGCACCCATTGTTGACCCGATGGGCGCCATTGAGATGGTGGTGATGGCAATCAGCATGCCCAGCGCCCGGAGCGTGTTGGTGGCGACTCGAGTAGACATAGAAAGTCTCCTTAGTCGTTTTGCTCGTCGGATCCAGGTTGCAGCGACCACTAGCCCACGAACGAGACCTTTTCCAGGCCGGGGAAGACGTAACTAGCATCCAGCCCGGCGCCTCCGTC
>JANRCR010000031.1:75268-90949 GCA_030726915.1 Candidatus Nanopelagicales bacterium | reverse complement strand
GAGGGAGTCGAACCCCCATTCAGAGATTCAAAGTCTCTTGTCCTGCCATTAGACGAGCCGGGAGTGCCGCGCTCCGGAGAGAGCGACGCCGCAGAAGTGTCTCAAAGGCCACGGAGCGCCACACCCTGGACGGGTTACGTCACCGTAGGTTACGGTGACGTAGGTTTGCCTGGGGCCCCCGGATGAAGGAGATACGCCATGTCCGCCACCACCTATCCGGCCGTTCTGCACCGCCGGGATGCATCCCGGGTCACGCCCGACGGCACACCGGCCTAGTCCCGTGCGCATGTCGGGCCGCGAGCGGCGGGAGCAACTCATCACGGTGGGGCGCACCCTCTTCGCGGATAAGGGATTCGAAGCCGTCACGGTCGAGGAAATCGCAGCGAAGGCGGAAGTCTCCAAGCCGGTCGTCTACGAGCACTTCGGCGGCAAAGAAGGTCTGTATGCCGTCGTCGTGGATCGGGAGATGAATCACCTGCTCTCCCTGCTCAGCGGTGCACTGCAGGGAAGTCATCCTCGGCAACTGCTGGAGCAGGCTGGTATGGCGCTGTTCGACTACATCGATGCCCAGCCGGATGGCTTCCAAATTCTTGTACGCGACTCGCCCGTATCCCAGCAGACGGGATCCTTCGCCAGTCTGATCGTCGATGTCGCAGGTCAGGTTGAGCACCTCCTTGCCGAACAGTTCAAGGCGCACGGCCTACCGACCCGACTCGCCCCGATGTACTCGCAAATGCTGGTCGGGATGACTGCTCTGACAGGACAGTGGTGGCTCGATGTCCGCAAGCCTCGCAAGGAAGAAGTCGTATCCCACCTGGTCAACCTCGCCTGGAATGGTCTCGCCCACATGGATCCCAAACCCACGCCTGTGCGTCCCTAAGCGATGATGCGTGCACCGACTGTGGGACCGGTCGCGTAGCGCACCGCACGTGCGACGCCCGTGCCTGCCATCTCCGCCGCGAGGGCAATCGCAGCGTCCCGGCCCGATGCCAGGAAGGCGCACGTGGGTCCACTCCCCGAGACGATGCCGCCCAGCGCACCCAACTCCGCTCCCACCTCCAGGACCGCGTGCAGCGAGGGGCGCAGGGACAGGGCCGCGGACTGAAGGTCGTTGACGAGGAGGGGTCCGATGTCTCGGGGCTCACCCGTGCGCAGTGCAGCGAGGAGAGGCGCATCGTCACCCCCGACTGACACGTGACCTGACTCCACCAGTCGATCCCATTCCGCATACACACGCGGCGTGGACAACTCACCCTCGCTGAGTGCGATGACCCAATGAAGGTCTCCCGCGGCAAGAACCGGAGTCACCATCTCGCCCCTCCCGGTGCCCCGCGCCGTTCCACCAACAAGGGCAAAGACGACATCCGAGCCCACGGCTGCCGCGATCTCTCGCAACGCCGCATCGGACACGTCCAACCGCCACAGCCGTCGACAGGCGATCAGGGCCGCGGCCGCGTTCGCACTTCCGCCGGCCATGCCACCCGCCACCGGGATCGACTTCACGATGTCGATGACCACATCCGGATCAGGCAGGCCCGCGTGCGTGGCGAGCGCGCGGGCGGCCTGAGCTGCAAGGTTGGAATCATCCGCGGGCACACCCGAAGACGAGGATCCCGTGATCGATAACGTGCGCCCGCTGCCCTGTGTCCCCTCAGACACCGTCACATCATCCGTGAGAGAGATCGCATGGAAGATCGTTGTGACGTCGTGGAAGTTGTCAGGGCGCACTGGGCCCACCCGGAGGCTGAGGTTCACCTTCGCGGGCACCCGCACGTGCACTGCAGTCACACCAGGACAGTAGTCCGTCGCTGGGAGTTGCGTACCGGAGCCGACACCCTGTGTCACACCATGGCGCGTGCACCCGCGATGCGGGCAAAAGCTGCCACGTCGATGCTTTCGCCTCGCGCCCCCGGATCTACCCCCGCGGCCACGAGGAGCGCCTCGGCATTCGATGCCGATCCAGCCCAACCGGCGAGCGCAGCCCGCAATGTCTTGCGTCGCTGGGCGAATGCCGCATCGATGCAGGCAAACACCTCGGTTTGGCTGGCCAACGTGACGGGGGGATCGTGGCGGTGCAGGGAGACAAGGCCCGACTCCACACGGGGTACGGGCCAAAAGACACTCGCCGGGACCGACCCCGCGCGCCGTCCACGCGCGTACCAGGCGAGCTTGACCGACGGAACGCCGTACACCCGTGATCCCGGCGCCGCGACAAGGCGATCAGCCACCTCCGCCTGCACCATCACGAGGCCCCGCTCGAGGGACGGGACACTCGCCAGCAGATGCAGCACGATCGGCACAGCCACGTTGTAGGGCAGATTCGCAATGAGAGCGGTCGGTGATCCCGGCACATCTGCCACGCGCAAGGCGTCCGCCTCCAGGACGGTCACGCGCCCGACATCATCCGGCCGCAGCCGTGCGACCGTGTCCGGCAGGGCGGTCGCAAGGACCGGGTCGATCTCCACGGCAATGACCTGGGCGCCCGCGGCGAGCAGGCCCAACGTGAGGCTGCCGATCCCGGGGCCCACTTCGAGCACAACATCGTCTGACTGGACGTCCGCGAGTCGCACGATGCGGCGCACGGTATTGGCGTCAACGACGAAATTCTGACCCCAGTGCTTGGTCGGGTGAATGTCCCATCGGCGCGCGATATCCCGCACTTCGGCAGCACCAAGAAGTCCCTCCTCCACGGGTCACCATGACCCGAAGGCACGCTCGGTGTTCGACCACAGGTCTTCGCATACCTGATCCAGGGGCTCGTCTCGCACCGTGGCCATGGCCCGGACAGTGAACGGCACGAGGTAGGAGGCATTACTCGCACCACGATGGGGCACCGGCGTGAGGTAGGGCGCATCCGTCTCAACGAGCATGGCGTGCCTGGGGAGCACCCGCAGCGCCTGGCGCAGATCCTCGGCATTCTTGTACGTCACCACGCCGGCAAAGGAGCACAGCCAGTCGCGCTCGGCACAGTATCGAGCCATGACGGCGTCGCCCGAGAAGCAGTGAAACACCACGCGATCAGGTGCTCCTTCCTCATCAAGGATGCGGAGGACATCAGCGTGGGCTTCTCGATCATGGATGACCAATGTGCGATCAGTGCGCTTGGCAAGGTCAATGTGCCAGCGGAAGGATTGATGTTGCAGAGCCTGATCCTCAATATTGGGCGTTCGGAAATAGTCCAAACCCGTCTCGCCCACCGCGCGCACGGAGGGCAGCATCGCCAACGCCTCAATGCTGGCGAATGCGGCCTGGAGTCCTTCACGGCCATCCCGAGCCACTATCCGCGGAACCTCATTGGGATGCAGCCCGACCGCGGCAACCACATCGGACCGCGTCTCGGCAAAGTCCGCGGCCCATGTCGAGGAATCAACATCGCACCCCACCTGCACAACACGCGTGACTCCCGCGTCACGGGCCAGCGCCAGCGCCTCATCCGGGTCGAGACTGTCCCCCAGATCCTGATCAGTGACATCCAGGTGACAGTGGGAGTCGGCCACGGCCCTCGGGAGTGGGTCAGTCGAAGCGGGTCGCTCCTTCACTCCGCAGGCTCCTCGAGCCGCGGAAATAGGATGGCACCCTTGGTGACGGATGCACCGGCGCGCAATTGGCCCCAATCTCCCACCTGAACGATGCGCTGATCGACAAGCGGCCCCAGCGATGGCTCCGCGCCGAGTTGCTCCCACAGGGATGACATGGCCTTGGGCATCACCGGGTGGTAGAGCGTCGCGATCGCCCTGAGCGCCTCACACACGGTGTACAGCACGGTATCCAGTCGCTGCGACTGAGCATCATCCTTGGCCAAGACCCATGGCTCCTGCTCAGTGACGTAGAGATTGACCGCATCAATGAAACGACGCACCGCGGTGATGCCACCGGAGAAGTCAAGAGCGCACATCGCAGCATCTGCCTCAGCCGCAACCGTGATGAGAAGGCTCCGCAGGTGCTCCTCCGCCTCGGTGCCGGGCCCGGAAGCAGGGAGCAGGCCGCCACGGTAGCGCTGCACCATCGCGGTGGCCCGCGAGGCGAGGTTGCCGAGTCCATTGGCGAGTTCGGCCGTGTAGCGCGCGGACATGTCCTCCCAGGAAAAGGAGCCATCCTGACCAAACTGAATGGCGCGCATGAAGTAGTAGCGGAAGGCATCCGAGCCGAAGTGAACAATGATCTGTTCAGGGGCGATGCCCGTGAGACGGGTCTTACTCATCTTTTCGCCCCCGACGAGCAGCCAGCCGTGGGCGAAGACCTTACGCGGTAGTGCCACCCCGGCAGCCATAAGCATGGCCGGCCAGTAGACGGCATGGAAGCGCAGGATGTCCTTGCCGACCAGATGCACATCAGCCGGCCACGCTCGCACGAAGAGTTCCGCCTCGGCAGAGCCCTCCGGGGCGCCGTAGCCGACAGCCGTGATGTAGTTCAGCAGGGCGTCGAACCAGACATAGATGACCTGTCGCTCATCCCACGGCAGTCCGATGCCCCAGGCAACACTCGAACGCGACATGGAGATGTCGACAAGGCCCTGCCGTAGGAAAGACATCACCTCGTTATAGGCACTGGCAGGCTCGATCGCCTCGGGATGTTCCTCGTAATGGGCAATGAGTGCATCGGCAAACGCAGAGAGTTGGAAGAACCAGTTGCTTTCCTTGAGCATCTCCACGGGCCGCTGATGCACCGGACATTGATCCGCTGGTCCACCGTCAATCCCAGCGACGAGGTCACCGGGCAGTTTGAATTCCTCGCAGCCCACGCAGTAGGGGCCCTCGTAGTCAGCCTCATACACGTAGCCGTTATCTCGAACGACGCGCCAAAAGTTCTGGACTCGCTCACGGTGCCGGGGGTCCGTCGTTCGGATGAAGTCATCGTTTGCGGCATCGATGGTCTCCAGAACCGGACGCCATGATTGCTCCACCAGGCGGTCCACCCACTCCTGCGGTGTGACTCCCCCGGTCTCGGCGGCACGCTCGACCTTGGTGCCGTGCTCATCGACCCCGGTTAGGTACCACACGTCATCGCCACGCTGGCGACGCCAGCGCGTGAGAACATCACCGGCGGTCGTTGTATAGGCATGGCCGATGTGGGGGGCGTCGTTGACGTAATAGATCGGCGTCGTGACGTAGTAGGCGGCCATGGGCACGATACTACTTTCCGTCTACGGATGTCGGCGCAGCCGAGCCAGGGGACGGCGCAGCATGTTTATGTTTGGCCTGAACCACAGCGTCGTACACCTCTCGACGATGCACACCACACCGCTCGGCCACCGTGGAGATGGCCTCACGGCGGTCGCTACCCGCGCTGATGAGGTACTCGACCTCGGCAGCCCAATCCTGCGCATCTCCCGACCGAGGTGGAGACTCCAGTCCACCCACCACGAGGGTGATCTCACCACGTGGCTCACCTATGCCCGCGTGAAGTTCGCCCAGAGTCCCCCGACGCACCTCCTCATACGTCTTCGTGAGCTCCCTGCAGAGGGCCGCGGACCGATCAGGACCAAAGCCGTCAACAAGATCACGGAGCGTGTCCTGGATTCGATGGGGCGCCTCGAAGAAGACCATCGTGCGTGACTCCGCGGCCAGATCAGCAATGCGTCGACGTCGCTCTCCACCGCGCCGAGGCAGAAAGCCCTCAAAGCAAAAGCGATCGACCGGGAGTCCCGACACCACGAGCGCGGCTAGGACAGCGCTGGGTCCGGGAAGGACGGTGACGTGGATCCCCTCGTCCAGACACGCCCGCACAATGCGATAGCCGGGATCGCTCACCAGGGGCATCCCTGCATCACTAACCACCAGCACGCGTGAGCCTTGGTGGAGCGCTTCTATAAGGCGCGCCACCCGGGAAGCCTCGACGGCGTCGTGAAGGGAGATGACCTCCGCCGTCAGGGTGACCGACAGATCGCGCGCGAGGCGGCGCAGGCGGCGGGTGTCCTCCGCGGCAATAACGTCGCAGGTGGCCAGCGCCTCTCTCAGCCGGGCGGTGGCATCACCTGGATTGCCCAGGGGCGTCGCTGCCAATACGAGTACACCCGACGTGGACACAGGCACATCCTGTCAGCAACGGGACGCGTACCCTGGGTCGGTGGCAGCGGCGAGAGACAATGTGATCTCCCAGGGCGCTCACGCTCGCACATCCACCGCGGCCGTGGCTACGGCGGCCGCCTCACTCTTCGCACCCATGCCGTCACGGGGCTGGCGTGGGTGGCTCGGGCCGCTGGTGGTCACGCTTGTCGGCGGCATTGTCCGCTTTACCCACCTCGGACGACCCGATGCCTTTGCCTTCGATGAGGTGTATTACGCCAAAGACGCGCTGGCACTCCTCCGATACGGCCATGAGCAGCAATTCGACGACAGCGCCAACGAATTGATCCTTGCCTCCGACGGCAACTGGCGCACCATTGATGTCTTCAAGGATGACCCCGCTTTTGTTGTGCATCCGCCCTTCGGCAAGTGGGTCATCGCCTCGGGCGAGTGGCTCTTCGGAGTGACCCCATTCGGATGGCGATTCGCGGTTGCCGTCCTCGGCACCCTGGCGATCCTGATGACCGCGAGAATCGCGCGCCGACTCACGCGCTCGGACCTCGTCGGGACTGTCGCGGGCCTGCTCGTCGCGCTGGACGGCATGCACATCGTCACCAGTCGCACCGCCGTACTCGACATGGTGCTGTCCTTCACCGTCCTCGCCGCCTTTGGCTGCCTTCTCCTGGATCGCGATCAGGTGCGGCGACGGCTGTCCATTCACGCACTCGGGCCGCCCGGCCCCTGGGGTCCCAGACTGGGAATCCGCCCCTGGCGCTGCGCGGCCGGTGTCGCACTGGGCCTCGCCTGTGCCGTCAAGTGGTCCGGCCTGTGGTACCTCGCCGCATTCGGCCTCCTCACGGTCTTGTGGGATGTCTCCCTGCGTCGCCGTCTCGGCGTGTCGCAACCGTGGGCGACAACGCTCCTGCGTAGCGCGCCCATCGCCTTCGTTGCCATGGTCGGCGCGGCACTGGTGACCTACGTCGCCACCTGGACCGGATGGCTCGTCACAGCTGGCGGCTGGGGGCGGCAGTGGGCCGACGGCACCGACTCCATCATTCCCGCGGGCCTTCGATCACTGTGGCACTACCACGGCGAGGCGTGGGAGTTCCACGTCGGTCTCACAAGTGACCACTCCTACCAGTCGAGTTCACTGAGTTGGTTCCTGCAGACCCGACCCACATCTACTTTTTGGAAGAGGCTGGAGGAGGGGGATCCGGGTTGCTTCGCCGACGCGTGTGTGTCAGGAGTCCTCGCACTCGGCAATCCAGCCATCTGGTGGATCGGATCCGCCGCGCTTCTCTATCAGGCGTGGCGCTGGATCACCCGCCGCGACTGGCGATCCGGTGCCGTGCTGCTCGGCATCCTCGCCGGCTGGGTGCCCTGGCTGCTCTACCAAGACCGGACGATCTTCACGTTCTACTCCGTGGTGTTGCTGCCCTTCCTCGCGATGGCCCTCGCCATGACCCTGGGGGCCATGGTGGGTCCCCCGGGGGGCCCGTCATCGCGTCGCCGCACAGGCACTCTCGTCGCGGCCGCGATTCTCCTGCTTGTTGTCGCCCTGGCCTGGTGGTTTTATCCCATCTGGACGGGGGAGCTCATCCCCTACACCCACTGGACATGGCGCATGTGGATGCCCACCTGGGTGTGAGAGCGCGGGATTGGTGGACGCTTCACGTTAGCGCTGCGGACACCAGTCGCCAGCATCCTCTGGCATCACGCAAGCGCCATAGGTGATCACCGTCTTGGCGAATCGGTACGGCGTTCCGTCAGGCAAAGTTCCCTGTGAGGCGGGCATCGTCAGGCGCACTCGTGTGACTTCCATCGCGGTGAGCAACTCTGACTCGATCGTCACGATAGTGCGATGAGGGTAGGGCGCAGCGCACCCGCGGGTCCCCGTGATCTTGACGGTCACCAGGGGATTACGCACCCAACCATCGGAGGTCTTCTGCCGAACGAAGGTCCGGGCAGGTGGCGGATACTTCCAGCATTCAACGATCTGCATTCTCGTGACGCTGCCGACAAAGTCCTCGCACGTGTAGGTGCTGTCGTATTCACGATCGATCCAATGACATCCAGCGACACGGTCTTCCGCGCGCGCCGGTCCCGAGGCAACCGTGCCCGACGCGACGATGGCGAGACTCGCGACCGCAACAAACACACCACGACAAGCGAACATCAAACCTCCCTAGCCCAACACCGTAGGCGATCCGAGACCCGGTTGCCCGACGGTTGCGGGCACCGCCTAGGCCCGGGTCCTACCCCGAGACATGGTGAAAGGCACCCATAGGACGTGGAGCTGAGGGGATTCGAACCCCTGACCCCCTCGATGCGAACGAGGTGCGCTACCGGACTGCGCTACAGCCCCGCGGAGCATGACGCCCCAGCGGTCGAGGTCTCCCTCGGACAGGCCGTGACACTACACCAGCGTGGCGGCACACCATGTCAGGCGGTCTGGTCAAAGACCTCTTCCCACGTGGATGGGGCGGACATGCCACCCGATGTGGCAACGTCCGGATGTGATTGGCGTCGGGATGGTCGTCGCGGCTGACTTGAGTACGAAACCACCGGACTGTCCTGCGCGGCAGCGAGAGATTGCACGCGCTCTGCGCGACGGTTTTCACGTCGCATCTCAAGCGCGCGGTCAGCGGCCCGGGCAGATGCACGCCGGTGGGCAAGCGCGGCGACGGGCACAAACACCGCACAAGGAATCCACATAGCCATCGATACACGTCCAGGCACCATCCCCATGAGCCACGCGGACGAGCCCACGGCACCGAACGCAGCAAGTCCCACCAGGGCGAATCGGCGGCGACGAGTCGCGAGCGAGGGAGCGTCTCGTGCCTCATCCCCGCGAAGGCGTGCGAGCGTCCCCAGAGCGAGACGGTGACGCTCGACGCGGCGAGCCTGGTCGTCATCATGGCGGCGCAGCCACATGGGGATTAACACGGCGGCCCACAGCGCGACGATCGCCACGTAAATCAGACCCGTCACATCAGTGAACGTTAGGTGCCTGAGTGTGCGGAACCGTGGATCTTGGGCTTGGCTGCTGTGCGTGTCGCACTAGGTGCCGGGTGAAACCCGAGAGGCCATCCACCGCGCGAGGACTCCCTCGGGGACATCCTCATCACACAGCGCGTAGGTCAGATGGTCACGCCACTCACCGTCGATGTGCAGGTAGTTTTCGCGCAACCCTTCCGCTCGGAAACCGAGTTTGTCCACCACCCTGAGTGACGCTGAGTTCTCAGGACGCACGTTAATCTCCACTCGATGCAATCCCACCGCGCGGAAGCAATGATCGGTCGCCATGGCGACCGCTGTGGGCATGATCCCTCTCCCGGCATAGCGCTGATCGATCCAGTAGCCCACGTAGGCGCTCAGCAGGGATCCGCGCGCGATGCCTCCGACGGTGACCTGGCCGGCGAAGCACCCGTCAGCCACAATCGCGAAGGGCAGACTGTGCCCTTCACGCGCCTCTGCCCGCAGTCGACGCACCATGGATCCGTAGGTCGTCGATGCATGCCCCTCGGACGGCGGCAGGGTCGCCTCCCATGGACGTAACCATGCAGCATTGCGCGAGCGCACCTCCCTCCAGGCAGTCGCATCGCGCAGGCGCAAGGGGCGCAACTCGATACTGCCCTCGCGCAAACGAGCGGGCCAACCCTGCGTCATCCTGGATACTCGATCATGAAGGTCGCCTCCAGTGACCTCGCCTGCCACCCGTCTTTTCGTCAAGGCGCACATCCGTCATGACCGCGGCAGGATCAACAGCCTTCACCATGTCGATCAACGCGAGGGCGGCGACCGCCACGCTGGTCAGTGCCTCCATCTCCACACCCGTGCGATCCGCCGTGCGCACCGTGGCCTGAATCGCGACAGCGTCATCGTCGACTCGGAGGCTGACCTCGACCCCATGAATGGCCAGGGGATGACACAGCGGCACCAGATCCGAGGTGCGCTTGGCGGCTTGGATTCCCGCGATGCGTGCCACCGCCAGGGCGTCTCCCTTGGGCACCCCGGCACCCCGCAATAACGAGATGACCTCAGCGCTGACGGCTACCCGCCCCGAGGCGGTCGCTGTGCGGACAGTGATGCTCTTACCGCTGACGTCGACCATGCGAGCTGATCCAGCAGCATCCAGATGGGTGAAGTCCGACGTCATGACGGCTCCTGCCTCAGGTCAACAACAGCGAGGGAATCGCCCTCGCGCACCGACGTGATGTCAGGAGGAATCTCTGCCAAGGCATCAGCGCGCGCCAACCCGCCCAGGATATGCGAGCCCTGCGCACCCTCGGGTATCGCCACGACTCCATCGTGACGGGTCACAATCTGCACGCGGGCAAACTGCGTTTTGCCGGATGGGGATGTGAAGTCGCGCCCGCAGCGAATCTGGAGTTGAGGCCTGGTGATGTGCGCATGGCCGAGGAGGGTGCGCAGTAGTGGGCGCACGAAGACCTCGAAGGAGACGTAGGCACTGACGGGGTTGCCCGGCAGGGTGACGATCGGCGTGCCATCAATCACTCCACTCCCCTGCGGCATGCCGGGTTGCATCGCCACCTTGACGAAGTCGACTCCGCCGACCCGCGAGAGTACAGCCTTGACCGTGTCGTAGGCCCCCATGCTGACGCCGCCCGTGGTGAGAATCAGATCGGCCCGCGGGGCTTCCTCGCGTAGGACACGCTCCAACTCCGCCTCATCGTCGCGCACCGGACCGCAGCGGTAGGCCTCTGCGCCTGCCTCCTGCACCGCTGCCATGAGCATAAAGCTGTTGGAATCAGCGATGAGTCCACGCGTGAGCGGCAGCCCGGGTTCGATGAGTTCATCACCCGTTGAGATCACTGCCACTCGCGGACGTCGATGGACAGCAACATCCGCATGGCCGCTCGCGGCGAGGAGGGCGGTCGTGCGGGCGTTCACGATATTGCCCGCGAGAAGGACGAGATCCCCCTGCGCCACGTCCTCACCTCGGATGCGCAGATACCCTCCCCTCTCCGGGGCGCGACGTATTGCGACGGTCGCCATCCCGCCATCGGTCCACTCCACGGGTACGACGGCATCGGCGCCCTCAGGCATCGGCGCTCCGGTCATGATGCGGATGGCGCTCCCCTCCACCACACCGGAGTCCGGCACGTGGCCCGCGGCAACATCACCAATCACCCGAAGTGTGATGGGAGTGTCCTCGCCCGCTCCGGCAACATCGGCAACTCGGATGGCGTAGCCATCCATGGATGAGTTGTTGAACGACGGCAACGGCCACGCGGCGGTGACAGCAGATGAGAGGACAAGTCCCTGGGCGGAGAGAAGAGGCAGGTGCACGGCCGGCAGCGCACCGTGATTGCCGAGGACGACGCTTCGATGTTCCGCAACAGAGCGCATGTCAGATACCTTCGCTGAGCGCTGAGGGCAGCCAGGCGCGAAGGGCGGGTCCCAGATCATCGCGCTCCAGCGCAAGCCGGATCACCGCCTGCAGATACGACAGGCGATCACCCGTGTCATAACGCCGGCCATCGAAGATGACTCCGGTGACCGAGCCAGCGTGCGCGAGGTCCCGCAGTGCATCGGTCAGTTGAATCTCCCCACCCCGACCCGGTGGGGTGCGCTTCAGGACCTCAAAGATCGCCGGATCAAGGACGTAGCGGCCGATCACCGCCAGGGTGCTCGGGGCTTCGTTCGCATCAGGCTTCTCGACCAGGTCGATGACGCGCACCACACCCTTGGTCTCGGTAGCTTCGACAGCGGCGCAACCGTAGAGCGAAATCTGGTCGCGCGGGACCTCCATCAGACACAGGACAGATCCGCCGACCCGCTCTCGCACATCCATCATGAGCGGCAGGATGGCATCGCGGGGATCGATCAGGTCATCACCAAGTAGGACAGCGAAGGGTTCGCCGCCGACGTGCCGCTCAGCCATGAGGACGGCGTGGCCGAGGCCGAGCGCATCACCTTGACGCACGTAGTGAATGCGTGCGAGATCATTCGAGGCGGTCACGCTTGCGAGCCTGTCGGTGTCGCCCTTGGCGCTCAGGGCCGCCTCCAACTCCAGATTGCGGTCGAAGTGGTCCTCCAGCGGGCGTTTGCTGCGACCGGTCACGAAGAGGACGTCGTCGAGGCCTGCGGCCACGGCCTCCTCCACGACGTACTGGATGGCCGGCTTGTCCACAACCGGGAGCATCTCCTTGGGCGTGGCCTTCGTCGCGGGAAGGAATCGCGTGCCGAGGCCCGCCGCCGGAATCACTGCCGTTGTCACCCGCACGAGGACACACTAGAAGAATAGGGGCGTGAACACACCGCACACCAAGTCATCCGTGAGGGATCACGCCCGCGCCAACCGGCGAGCCGGGCCTGCAGCGGACCCCCACGCCCTCGCTGATCGCGTCCTGGAATTCCTCCAGAGGCTGTCCGGACCGCAGCGTGTGACGTGCTACGCCAGCTACGGGACCGAGCCCGACACGAGCATTTTGCGCGAGCGACTCGCCTCTGCCGGTTACGACGTACTCCTGCCTCGCGTCAACGGTGCGGATATGGAGTGGGTTGTGGATGAGGGACGCCATGCCACCTCATCCATGGGGATTGCTGAACCCACGGGTCCGAGTGTCCCCCTCCTGCCGGTGCGCGCGATGCTCATCCCGGCACTGTCCGTGACCCTCGCTGGAGATCGCCTGGGTAAGGGGGGCGGCTATTACGACCGCGCTCTGACCTCGCTCGAACCCGATCGCCCACCGGTGGCTGTGCTGGTGCGAGATGACGACATCGTTGCCACGCTCCCGACCGAACCGCACGACCAACCCATCGATGTGATCATCACGCCCACCCGGGTGGTGGCCTGTCCATGACGTCCCCTGTCTAGGACCCCATCCCCCCGGCAAGGAGCATCCCGACCGCACACGCGCCCACGGATGCGGCCACACTCACCACGACATTGACTGTCGCTACGCCGGATGCGCCCGAACGACCGAGGGTGAGGGTGTCTATCGCCCAGGTGGACACGGTCGTGAGTCCTCCACACAGTCCAACCCCGAGCAGGAGGAACTGTGACTGCGAGGCAACAACAATGATGACTCCCAGCGCGAAAGACCCGACAACGTTGGCCGCCAGGATGGCCAGGGGGAAGCCGCGCCACAGGGGAAGTAGGTGTGTCAGCGCGAAGCGAATGAGCGCTCCCCCCGCACCACCGATCGCGACCAGCATCACCTCCATCATGCTGATCTCCCCCTGGCCGATCGACTCGCCAGGGTCGCTAGATGCACACCGAGGGCCACGGCGAGAAGGCCACCCCCGACAGTCGCTGCGATGTAGACCATGGCCATCAACGGCTGACCGTCGCGCATTAGCCCAACAGAGTCCACAGCAAAGCCCGAGAATGTGGTGAATCCACCGATCACGCCAACACCAAGGAATGCGCGCCATGGCGCACGACGCACGAGGAACGACGCTGCGAGGCCGATCAGCAGGCACCCCGTCAGATTGATGAGCAGCGTCGCGCTGGCAGGGATCGATCCGGGCTCCGCGCCCCCGAGGCGATCAATCCCCCAGCGCGCAGACGATCCCAGCGCACCACCCAGGGCGACGAGGAGGATCTGCGCAGGCACGTGCTAGGCGTCTCGGCGTACGAACACAATCCACGCCGGGATGGCAATAATGAGGAACCAGCCACCGAAGACGGCTAGGTGGCCCCAGGCTTCTGCTCCCTGCGAGGACACGGCTGCAGCGCCACCGCTGAAGGGAAGTACCCAGCCCATCCAGCTCCACCCCTGCACGAAGGCGATGGTGGAGACAATCGGCTCGATCAGGACGGCAAGCACGATCGGCGCAATGATTCCCAGCGGTTGATTGCGTGTGAGCGCCGTGATCGCGAAGGCAATGAGCACGAAGAAGACGACGTAGATGACCGCACGGAGTCCCGAGGCGCCCCACGCGGTGTTATCCCACGTGGCCCCCGAGCCGGCGATGACGCCGCCGAGTGCCTGCGCCAGGACGATCGTGGCGATCGATAGCACCGCAGCGACAACGATGGTGATCGCCACCATGAGTGCCTTGGCAAAAAACACCGGCGTGCGTCGCGGGAAGATCGCCAGGGTGATGCGGATCAGCCCATGGCGATACTCCTGCCCGAAGGCCGCGGCTCCGATAGCGCACAGGACAGCGGCGGTCAGGGGAAGGAAAGCGGATAATCCACCACCTCCGTCGGGCGGCCCACCGGCGTCATCACCCAGATTGCCGACGAGGTAGGAGACAAACAGGGCTAGCCCAGCGGGCACGAGCATGGCGAGACCGATGAGCGCCCAGGTGGACCGCACCGTGCTGATGCGCACCCACTCGTATCGCAGCTCTCCGCTCATGACGACTCCCCAAAAGCAAACTGCTGTCCGTCACCGGTGAGCTGCATGAATGTCTCCTCAAGACTCGCCCGACGCTCGGTCAACTCAAAGATCGCAATGCCGGCGTCAAAAGCAATTCGGCCCACCTCATCGGTGGCCAGTCCGGCTACGGCAACGCCCGTCTGACCCTCATCCACGACTGTGGCGCCAGCGCCCACGAGCAGGGGCATCAGGCGAGCCGAATCGGTGCTGCGCACAATCACGTCACTGCGCTGGGAGACAAGCTCGTCGATCGTGCCATCGACAATGAGCCGCCCGCTTGCGATGACAACAACGTGGTCCGCCATGAGTTGCATTTCGTGGAGCAGGTGACTCGACACCAGGACCGCGCAGCCGTTGGAGGCGTAGTGACGCAAAAACTCTCTCAGCCACTGAATCGACTGTGGATCGAGTCCGTTTGCCGGCTCATCCAGCATCAGGCATCGGGGCTCCGCAAGGATTGCACCGGCCAGCCCCAATCGCTGGGCCATGCCGAGCGAAAAACTCTTGGGCCGGTCATTGGCGACCTCCGTGAGTCCTACGAGGGCGAGCACCTCGTCGATCCGTGAGGCGGGCACACGCGCTTCGGTGGCCAGCATGCGCAGATGATCACGCGCGGTCCTCCCGGGGAGGAACGGCCGAGCGTCCAGATGGGTGCCGACAACGCGGCTGGGATGGGAGTGATCGCCCAGGGGCAAGCCGTCGAAGAGGGTGCGGCCATCACCTCGATCCAGACCCAGCATCAGGCGCATGGCGGTCGACTTGCCCGCACCATTGGGGCCGAGGAAGCCGGTCACGACCCCGTCAGGCACGGTGAAGGACAAATCATCCACAGCCCGCACGGAACCGAAGGACTTGCCGAGGTGCTCTGCATCAATTGCCACAGCCAGACCATAGCGCCCGGAGGGCGCTCACCCCCGGCGTCATCCACATGCTGTGCCTTAGCACTCCCCTAGTGCGAGTGCTAATATCTGATGTCCCTTGTCGAGGAGGTTTCGTGCCCACGTACCAGTACGCCTGCACGGACTGCGGCCATGAACTTGAGGTGGTGCAGTCCTTCACGGATGATGCGTTGACCGTGTGCCCCGACTGCAGCGGCACCCTGCGCAAACTGTTCGGCAACGTGGGCGTTGTCTTCAAGGGTTCTGGTTTCTACCGCACGGACTCTCGGTCGGGCTCGGGAGGAACAGCCGAGTCGGCGGGCGCGGGCAAGGACACCGGCACGGGCAAAGACACCGGCGCGGGCAAGGACACCGGCACGGGCAAAGACACCGGCACGGGCAAAGACACCGGCACGGGCAAAGACACCGGCACGGGCAAAG
>JANRCR010000031.1:0-75168 GCA_030726915.1 Candidatus Nanopelagicales bacterium | reverse complement strand
GACACCGGCACGGGCAAAGACACCGGCACGGGCAAAGACACCGGCACGGGCAAAGACACCGGCGGTAAGAAGGACCCGGTGTCACCTCCTAAGTCCACGGCTTCGGCACCGTCCTCCCCTTCCTGACGAGCGCCACCGTGCCCGTGCCACGTGTGAGCAACCCTGTGGATGAGTGACAGCACACGTCGCAGCGTCGCCCTAACGTCACCCTGTGACCGATCCTCGACTTCTCCTGCACCGATACCGACGTCCGGTGGCAGCCGGCTGCGCGGCCCTGGCCGTCGTGATCCTTGCCTCCTTCCTGCGCCCCAGTGGCCCCGCACTGGTCGATATCCTCACGGCAACAACCGACCTGCCGGCGGGATCCACGCTCACGGCTGAGGACATCAGCACGCAGCCCTTCCCCGCAGACCACATTCCGCCAGGTGCATTCACCGACACGACACAACTCATCGGCCGCCTGCTCGCGGCACCCATGGCGCAGGGTGAAGCCGTCACCCAAACCAGGCTCATGTCCGTGGGTCCCCGCGCGGATGGACTCCACACGGTGCCGGTCCGGCTCGCCGATGCGGAGATGGCCGACCTGCTCGCTCCCGGAGCAATCATTGACCTTGTCCTGCCCATGGGTGACACCAGCAGTCCCCTCACCGGTGAGGTCATCGCCGCGGGTGCGCGGGTCGTCACGGTGCCGCGCCGCCCCCGGGAGGGGACATTCGGCGCATCCCCGCGTTCCGCCGGTAGCCTTGTCGTCGTCGCGACCGATCGCCGCACTGCTGTGGCACTCGCCGCGGTCGGCCTGAGGAGCGGACTCGGTGTCATCATCCAATGACCCACCGCTCCGTCGAATCCGCTAGGGGAGGGACGCACCATGATCAAGGGCTTCAAACAATTCGTCTTCCGCGGCAACGTCATCGACCTCGCCGTGGCGGTCGCCGTTGGCACCGCATTAGCAGCCCTCGTGGCAGCGGTGACCCAGTCACTCATTGAGCCCATTGTCGGCTGGATGCTTAGCCTCATCGGGGGATCAGACGGCACGGTCGGCGGCACCATCACGATCGCACCGGGTTATGAGCTCAACTTCGCGCTCCTCATCGGCGCCGTGATCACCTTCTTCGTCACACTCGCAGCGATCTACTTTTTCTTTGTCGCACCCATGAACAAGTACCGGGCCATGACGGGCCAGAGCGATGTCGACACGCGCCCCCCGGACGTGCAACTCCTCGAGGAAATCCGAGACCTGCTTCAGCAGCAGGCGGGCGGCACGAAGTCCTCCTAGCGCACTCACGCCATCAGCCGTGGTGGGGTGGGCGGCCTTCCAGGTAGTGGCTGTCGTCGTAGGCATCGACGCCCTCATCTGTCGTGATGTCGGGTAGGAGTCCACTGGCCGGGGGTCGACTATCACTCCCGCCGGCTACCTCCAGGGATGTCGCGAGCGCCCGGGTGAGGAATGCGATGCCATCCTCGTCAATCACAAAGGGGGGCGACACCTGGACGGCACCGCTGGCCAGGGCACGGGTCAGCACCCCCGCGTCCCGGAGCGCGGCCAACACCCGCAGCGGCACCCCCGCTGCCTTGGCCTCGAGAGTGAAGTCGATGGCAGCCAGGAGTCCGACTCCCGCTCGCACCTCACTCACGACGTCGTACGACGACAATCTCGCCAGGGCGTTGCCCAGCACGTGCTGAAGGCGCGCGACCCTCTCGACAAGGTGCTCCTCGTCCACAATGTCGAGGTTGGCAAGGGCGACAGCACAGGCCGTGGCGTGAGCGGAATAGGTGTAGCCATGCCTCCACATCACCGGCGCAGGGGCGGGTGACCAGAAGGGCTCTGCCACGCGGCCGGAGAAGAGCACCGCACCGAGCGGGATGTAGCCCGACGTGATCCCCTTTGCGGTCAGCACGATGTCAGGGTCCAACCCCCAGCGATCGCTGGCAAACATCGAGCCCGTCCGTCCGTATCCGGTGATGACTTCATCCGCCACGAAGAGGACGTCGTGGCGTCTGCAGATGTCACGCACCCTCTCGAGATAGCCGGGAGGGGGTGCGTAAACGCCGCCTGCCCCCATCACCGGCTCGCAAAAGAAGGCCGCAACGTCATCTCTATCCGCCAGGAGTGATTCCAGTGCATCGGCGTCATCCCAGGGCACCTGCAGGACGTATCGGTCGAGCTCACCGTGCTCTGCGCGATTGGCGGCAATGCCGGCCAGGCTGGTCCCCGCGAGATGCATACCGTGATACGCGTGCTCTCGCGTGACGATAACTCCACGCTTCGGCCGACCCAGCAATGCCCAATAGCGACGCACAAACTTCACCGCGGTGTCGACGGAGTCACTCCCCCCGCTGGTGAAGAAGATGCACGCATCAGGCATCGGGGCCATCGTGGCCAATCTGTCGGCCAAATCAAGGGCTGGCCGTGTCGCGAGATCGCCGAAGGAGGAGTACGACGCCAGTCGTTGCATCTGCTGCGCCGCAGCTTCGGCCAGCCGCTGGCGCCCGTGGCCAACATTGCAAAACCAAAGGCCTCCCGACGCATCGAGATAGCGCCGTCCCGACTCATCCTCGACGTACGCCCCCTCACCCCTGGCCAGCACCAATTCACCGCGTGCCGACACGTCGGCCATGTCGGCAAAGGGGTGCCAGAGTCGAGTGGTCGCTACCTGATCCACCCTCGCAGGCTAGCGTGGCATCCGTGCGAATCATTCTCTTCGGTGCCACCGGCTATACGGGACGCCTGACGGCCGAGGCCATGGTGCGTGCTGGACTTGCACCCGTGCTCGCTGGACGCCGGCATGACGCGGTCGCCAGACTCGCCGACCGCCTCGCGCCACTGGCACCCTCGCCGGCTATGCAGCCCACGATCGCGGTGGCCGACGTCACCGATCGGTCCTCGGTGCGACGGTTGATCGAGGACTCCAGTGACGTCATCGTCTCCACCGTCGGACCATTCGTCGAATGGGGTGACCCCGCGGTCGAAGCCGCTATCGACGCGGGTGCCGCCTACCTGGACTCCACAGGCGAGCCGCCATTCATCCGGCGGATCTTCGACGACTTTGGCCCGCGCGCCGAGACGACCGGAGCGCGACTCATCACGGCGTTCGGCTATGACTACGTGCCGGGCAATCTTGCCGGCGCGCTGGCGCTGCGTCGATGTGAGCGAAGTGGCCACCCCGCCACCAAACTCGATATTGGCTACTTCGTCGAGGGGACCTTCGGCATCAGCTCGGGCACGCGTGCAAGTGCCGCGGGTGTACTGCTCGCCCCGTCCTTCGCCCGTCACAGCGGCGTCATCGTGGATCGCCAATCGACGCGCGGACGCACCCGTGCCTTCGACCTCGGTCGCGGACGCGTCTGGAAGGGCATGCCGGTCGCCGGGTCGGAGCACCTAGCGCTCCCCCTCACCGAGCCGGGTCTCACCGATATCGAGGTGTGGTTGGGATGGGCGGGTTCCTGGACCCCGGTCGCGTCGTACGCCGGCACCGTGCTCGGAGCCATCGCTGCCATCCCGGGTGTCGGCACCGGCGTGATGGGCGGGGTGCGCCGTCGCCTCTCCCGCACCACGGGTCAGGGGCCGGATGCGGAGGCCCGCGCTGGTGCGAGAACGGTGGTGCAGGCCGAGGCGGGGGATGCCGTCGGACGGACCCTCGCCACGATTCGCCTCGAGGGACCTTCGCCGTATGACCTCACCGCTGAACTCCTGGCATGGGGGGCCGCTATGGCGGCGACGCGCCCCGTCACCCCCGGCGCCCACGGACCCGTGGATGCCTTCGGACTCGACGCCCTCGAGCGAGGCTGCGCAGACATGGGCCTCGTCGCCATCACCTGACCATGTCCTCACCGACACTGTCGACCACGGTCACCCTCGTGGAGGATGAGTGGCGTGACCGCCAGCGCCGGCATGTCCAACGCGTTGAGCGCTGGATCGTCCCGCGTCTGGAGCGGCGTCGGCGCGGTGAGCGAGACCCCGTCGATGACTTCCTCTTCGACTACTACTCATGGCGGCCCGCGCAACTGGCTCGCTGGCACCCCGGTGCCGATGTGCTGATGACGGGGGATGTTGGCGAATTCACATCGTGTCGGGGATACCTCGTGGACGACACCGGTGCTCACGCTGATCCACACAGCGTTGCGGACATGGTCCTCTCGGCGACACTGCGTCTGCTGGAGGCAACCGCATCGCGGCCCTCATCGTACGGCTGCTTCGGGCGTCACGAATGGGCCATGGTCTACCGTCAGGCGCCCGATGAGATCCGCCATGCCGCGTGGCCACTGCGTCTGAGCCCATCCGATATTGCCGACGTCGTCGAGTCCTCGCCACTGCGCTGTACACATTTTGACGCCTTCCGCTTCTACACTGAAGCCGCGCGACCTCTCAACCTCATCCAGCCCGCACGCGCCACGCAGGTCGATCTGGAACAGCCCGGCTGCCTCCACGCGACGATGGATCTCTATAAGTGGTCCTTCCGCTGCTATCCCCTGGTGGGGGCCGATCTCACCGCGGACTGTTTTGCCCTCGCGCGCGAGATTCGGGCGGTCGACATGCGGGCATCGCCGTATGACCTCTCGGGACTGGGATATCCGGCCATCACCATCGAGACCGCGCAGGGGCGGGCGGAGTACGTTGGCTATCAGCGGGACTTCACCCTCCGCGGCGCCGCGCTGCGTCAGCGACTCATCACCGACCTGCGGGCGGCGCGGGCCTGCGCTTATCCGGTGGAGGGATAGGGGACACCGGATGCATCGAACTCCCGGCAGATCTCCTCGTACCGCTCATCCAGGCGCTGGGCTGTCGCATCGTCATAATCGCGCCGCCAGCGCCCCACGTGCGCCTGCTGAGCCAGCACATGGGAGTCAAACCAGGTGCTCATCCGAGCATCCGAAGGAGCATCGAGAGCCTCAAGAAGTGTCGCCAACGTCTCATCCCGCCGGGTGACCGACAACGCGTGAAGATCCACGCGCACAAAGCGTCCCGCAGGGCATGCCAACTCTGCTCGATAGGCCTCGATCATGCGCTCACGCCACGCCTCAAGCGCTTCGAAGACGTTCGACGGGCCGAAGGACTTGGAGACGAACGATGCGGCGACATCTCGACCGTCACGCATCATGTGGACAACGACACCTTCGGGGAACAGGGCGAGGACTCGGTCTGCCGCACGCGCATTCGCCGGAGTCGTATCGACCCAGCGCGACTTCATGGCTCGGGCGCGACGTACACCGGAGGCGGGCGGGGACGACACGATCGTTTCCGCGAAATGACGCGAAGCGGTCAGGGGATCTGCTGCGAATCCGTCGATGTACTCCGCGCAGGCCTGCGTCATGCTCGCACGATCCAGCCGACGAAAAAGTCCGGATGTGGCCCCCGATGGCTTGGTTCGCCGATACCAGTGCTCCCACAGATCCGCCACGACCTGCTGCGGTGTCACCATGCCAGCGTAGGCATCCGCCAGGCCACCCCGGGAGGCGATGAACCGCAACTCACGCGGATTGGTCGCTCGCAGATCACGGTGATGGCCGAGCAGTCTCCCCGCGATCGTGGTGCCACTTCGACCTGTTCCACCCACAAACACGGGACGATCAGGTGATAGCGACTGCCCCGGCGGCGCCATACCGCTCACTTACGCTTGCGGTTGGCACGCTCCGCCCGGCGGCGTTCGGCACGACTGGCGTTGGGATCAAGATCCACCTCTTCGCCATCCGCCTGCAGATGCTCATGGCGCACACCACCGTCCTCGGAGGGAGCGGAGTACTCCAGGGTCTGCGGACGATTGGGGCCCAGGCCCTTGGCCGTGACCGTGGGCTTGGCCTTGACGGCTGCAGCGATGGCCTGAACAGCCGCGGACGTGGACGCGTCGGTGACGGCGGCGGCCGCCTCCGTGGCCTCAGTGCTCACCGCGGGGGGAGCCTGCACCTCGACGTGGAAGAGATAACCGACGGTCTCTTCCTTAACCCCGTCCATCATCGCGTGAAAGAGCTCATAGCCCTCCCGCTGGTATTCGATGAGCGGGTCGCGCTGCGCCATGGCACGGAGGCCAATACCGTCGCGTAGATAATCCATCTCATAGAGATGCTCGCGCCACTTGCGATCGAGTACGGACATGATCACCCGGCGCTCCAACTCGCGAAGGACATCTTCGCCGAGAGCCTGCTCCCGCTCGTCGTACGCGAGATGAATGTCATTGGTCAGTTCCTCAAGGAGGAAGTCCGAGGTGAGACCGTCGCGTCCGGATCCTGACTGCTCGTCAAGCTCGTCGATGGTGACGCGCACGGGATAGAGCTGATTGAGCGCCGTCCACAACTTGTCGAGATCCCAGTCCTCCGGGTAGCCCTCAGCCGTGGCTGCCGTGACATAGCCGGAGAGGACATCATCCATGAAGGAGCGGACCTGCTCATGGATGTCTTCACCCTCGAGCACGCGGCGCCGCTCGTCATAGATCACCAGACGTTGCCGATTAAGTACGTCGTCGTACTTCAAGACGTCCTTGCGGATTTCGAAGTTTTGAGCCTCGACGGACGTCTGCGCGGATCGGATGGCATTCGTGACCATCTTGGCCTCGATCGGCACGTCATCGGGGACGTTGAATCGACGAAGGAAAGCATCGACCATGTCGGACTTGAACAGGCGCATGAGGTCGTCCTCGAGCGAGAGGTAAAAGCGTGTTTCACCCGGGTCACCCTGGCGGCCAGATCGCCCTCGCAGCTGGTTATCGATGCGGCGTGACTCGTGACGCTCCGTCCCTAGGACGTAGAGACCGCCGAGATCGACAACGTCCTCGTGTTCGGATGCTACAGAGGCCTGCGCGGTAGCGAGTGCCTCCGGCCAGGCTTTTTCATACGCCTCGGGGTCCTCGACGGGATCGAGTCCGCGCTTCTCGAGCTCCTGCGCCGCCCGGAACTCCGGGTTGCCCCCGAGCATAATGTCGGTGCCGCGACCGGCCATGTTGGTGGCGACGGTGACGGCTCCCCTGTGCCCAGCCTCCGCGATGATCGTGGCCTCGCGCTCGTGATTCTTGGCGTTGAGGACCTCGTGTCGGACACCACGCTTCTTCAACTCCGAAGCGATCAACTCACTCTTGGCAACGCTGGTGGTCCCGACGAGCACCGGTTGCCCGGCAGCATTCCGCTCCTCAATGTCATCGATGACAGCCGCATACTTCGCATCCACCGTGCGATACACCAGGTCGGGCTCATCGAGTCGCACCATCGGTCGATTGGTGGGGATGGGGACCACTCCGAGCGCATAGATCTGGTGGAACTCCGCCGCCTCCGTCATGGCTGTGCCCGTCATGCCCGACAACTTGTCGTAGAGCCGGAAGTAGTTTTGCAGGGTCACCGTGGCGAGAGTTTGATTCTCCGCCTTGATCTCCACGCCCTCCTTGGCCTCGATCGCTTGGTGGAGCCCCTCGTTGTAGCGCCGCCCCTTCAGCAATCGCCCCGTGTGCTCGTCGACGATGAGAATCTCACCCTCGAGGATGACGTAGTCGCGGTCGCGCTTGAAGAGCTCTTTGGCGCGGATCGCGTTGTTCAAAAAACCCACGAGTGGTGTGTTGACCGTGTCGTAAAGATTGTCGATCCCGAGTTGGTCCTCGACCTTGTCGATAGCCGCCTCAAGGACACCGATGGTCTTCTTCTTTTCGTCAACCTCGTAGTCCTCATCGAGGACGAGGAGGCGCGCGATGCGGGCAAACTCGGCGTACCACTTGGTGGGCTGGTCAGCCGGCCCACTAATGATGAGGGGCGTCCGTGCCTCGTCCACGAGAATGGAGTCAACTTCGTCGACCACGGCGAAGTTGTGTCCGCGCTGGACCATCTCCGCCGCGCTCCACGCCATGTTGTCACGCAAATAGTCGAAGCCGAACTCATTATTGGTGCCGTAGGTGATGTCCGCGGCGTACGCATCCCTGCGCTCCGCGGGCGACATGTGGGCCAGGATCACACCGACGTCAAGGCCGAGGAACCGATGGATGCGACCCATCCATTCGGAGTCACGCTCGGCAAGATAGTCATTGACGGTGACGACGTGCACACCCTTGCCCGAGAGAGCATTCAGGTACGACGGAAGCGTCGCCACCAGCGTCTTGCCTTCACCGGTGCGCATCTCCGCGATGTTGCCCAAATGCAGGGCTGCGCCACCCATGATCTGCACGTCGTAGTGCCGCTGCCCCAGTGTGCGGCGCGCGGCCTCGCGAACGGTGGCGAAGGCCTCGGGGAGGAGGTCGTCCAGGGTCTCACCCTGCTCAAGCCGGGTGCGGTACTCCCCCGTGAGTGCCCGCAACTCCTCGTCGGTCATCGCCACGAAGTCATCCTCGATGGCGTTGACCTGACGGGAGATGCCCTCCAAGGTGCGGAGGGTCTTGCCCTCGCCAGCGCGAAGGATCTTGTCCAGGATGCCCACCCCCGCATCTTAGATGGGCCGACCCGGGCATCCCCGACCCCGGCATCCGGACGGCGCATCGACGCCCAGCGCTCCGGGGGTCCCGGCGCTACCGAGTGAGGGGGCGGTCGCCCGGGACCGCCAGCGTGACCAACCCCCAGCGAACACCGGTGACCACCGCCTCGGTCCGCGAGCGGACCTGCAATTTTTCGTACAGCCTCCGGACGTGGTTCTTCACCGTGTTTTCGCTGATGACGAGTGCCTCAGCGATTTCGCGGTTCGTGCGACCCTCCCCGAGCAACCCCAACACCTGGGACTCGCGACGCGTGAGTACGGGTGGTCGACCCGACGGAGCATCCACACGAGACCCGGCTACCAGGCCGGTATTGAGGACCGTGCGTCCCTCACTCACCGACCGCACCGCCTGGACGAGAGACTCCTCGTCCACGTCCCTGTCCACCACGCCGGAGATGCCTAACGACAGGAGATCCGCAGGGTTACCACTGCGGTGGCCTGCCACCAGCGCAACGATCGGGATCCCCGCATGGAGGCTCAGGACGGATTCGATGTCACGAAGTGCATCACTCGTCGAGACATCCCAGACGACCACCGCCTGCCGCCCACCAGGGCCATCCCCCGTGGCCACCCGCCACCCCGCGTCGTCGAGAATGGCACTGAGGCCGCGCCGCACAACGGCGTTTGAGGCGATGATGATGACCGATCCGTCATCGGTCCCCGGACTGTCCACGACCACAGTGTGCTCCCCCTAACGTCGATCCGCGCCACTCCTGCGAGTTGCGGACAGCACGATGGCACCCCGTGGCTCACACCCCGCCTGTCGCAGTGCGCGGCCAGCCTCTGCCAGGGTCGCTCCGGTGGTCACGATGTCGTCCACGAGGACAACCAGGCTGGTTGACGGCGACCTCCAGCCCGTCGAGGGCATCCGCGCAGCCATGGCTCCGGAGAGATTGGCCCGTCGCTCACGGGCGCTCAGCCCAGCCTGATCCCGCGGCTGGCGCTGCAGGGTCAGGCATCGCATCAGCGTTGTGGGGATTCCCCGGGACCGCACCTCGCGGCAGGCCATCTCCACAACCCGCCCCCAGGCATCCTCCCCGCGGCGCCTGCGGGCAGCACGAGATCCCGGCACGGGCACCACATAGAGCTCGGGACGTGACCCAACCGGACGCCATGGCACATCACCTCCCGCCGCGACGGCGTCAGCAGACCACGTCCACACCAGTGCATCCGTGAGGGCTGCGGCAAGCACGGGGGCCACCGAACGTTGACCGCGCTCCTTCCAGGCCGTGATGATCTGCCTCACCGGACCGGAGTAGTCGGTGAGGGCCAACACGGGGGGCAGGCCGGGGGGCATCGGAGACGGACGATGGGGCCGGGGCTGGTGATGCAGGAGCCGCGCGCACGTCTCACACACGTGCTGACCCGTCACCCCGCAGCCCGCGCAGACGGGCGGGACCACGAGCCCCACCAGCGTCCGAGCGATCCGCGTGACGGATGTGGCGCGTGGTGAGCGCGTCGCAGCCGGGCGTGTCGAGGGATGATCTGCAGGCACAGTCCACATGACCATGCTGAACGTCGTTGTGTCAGCGCGGCAGGCTCTCCTGGGGATGAGCAGCCCGCGCACATCCGGCTGGGGACGCGGATATCGCAGCAGGCGCTACGATTGAGCCACGCCCGCCGGACCAGCGAAGCCTCGCGACGTCCGCCGGCCCCATCGCACTTTTCGAGGTGTTCACCCATGTCACAACTCGCACCCGTCCTCACCGAGCACGACTACAAGGTTGCCGATCTATCCCTCGCCGCCTTTGGCAGGGATGAGATTCGTCTCGCCGAGCACGAGATGCCCGGCCTCATGGCCATGCGCGCTGAGTTCGGCGCCGCCAAGCCGTTGAAGGGTGCCCGCATCACGGGTTCACTCCACATGACGGTCCAGACAGCCGTGCTCATCGAGACACTCGTCGCGCTCGGCGCCGAGGTGCGCTGGGCCTCATGCAACATCTTTTCCACCCAGGATCATTCAGCAGCCGCGGTCGTCGTCGGACCGGATGGGACGCCGGATGACCCGAGAGGCGTGCCCGTCTTCGCCTGGAAGGGCGAGACACTCGACGAGTACTGGTGGTGCAACCAGCAGGTGCTGATGTGGCCTGACGGCGCTGGCCCCAACATGATTCTTGATGACGGCGGCGACGCCACCCTGCTCGTGCACAAGGGGACTGAGTTTGAAGCGGCCGGCGTCGTGCCGAGCACTGACCCCACCGACTCCGAGGAGTACGCCGTCATTCTCGACGTGCTTCGCCGCTCGCTGACCGAGGATCCTCAGCGCTGGACACGCATAGGCGCTGGTATCCGCGGAGTCACCGAGGAGACGACGACGGGGGTCCATCGTCTATACGAGATGCTCCAGGAGGGTCGTCTGCTGTTCCCCGCCATCAACGTCAATGACTCCGTCACAAAGTCGAAGTTCGACAACAAGTACGGCTGCCGACACTCACTCATTGACGGCATCAATCGCGCCACGGATGTCCTCATCGGGGGCAAGGTCGCCGTCATCTGCGGCTACGGAGACGTTGGCAAGGGCAGCGCTGACTCCCTGCGCGGTCAGGGTGCACGGGTGATCGTGACCGAGATCGACCCCATCTGCGCCCTCCAGGCAGCCATGGACGGCTACCAGGTCGCCACCCTCGAGGATGTTGTCGATACAGCGGACATCTTCATCACCGCCACCGGATGCAAGGACGTTGTCACCGCCGATCACATGAGCCGCATGAAGCACCAGGCCATCGTCGGCAATATCGGACACTTCGACAACGAGATCGACATGGCCGGACTCGCAGGGCTTCCCGGAGTGGAGCGCCGCACCATCAAGCCTCAGGTGGACGAGTGGACGTTCCCCGACGGACGTTCCATCATCGTGTTGTCGGAGGGGCGCCTGCTCAACCTCGGCAATGCGACCGGCCATCCGTCGTTCGTCATGTCGAATTCCTTCACCAACCAGGTACTCGCACAGATTGAGATCTTCACCCATCCTGATGAGTACCCCCTCGGCGTGCATGTCCTCCCCAAGCACCTCGACGAGAAGGTCGCCCGCCTCCACCTCGACGCCCTGGGCGTGCGCCTCACGGAGTTGAGCAAGCAGCAGGCCGAATACATGGGCCTGGACGTCGCCGGCCCCTTCAAGCCCGACCACTACCGCTACTGACGGTTGCGCGGGACCGGACGGCATGGATCAACACCTGTCTCCGGTCCTGCGTGTCCGGCCTCCGGCGGACTACCGGGGGTGCCCACTCACCGTCGATGAGGCACTCGCTCGCGGACGAGTCCTCAGGCCACCGCGCTGGGGCATCCCTGATGCGTTGATCGCGCTGCTCGGATTCGTGCTGCTGTCCATTGCCGTCGCCATCCTCGGCACCATGGCGGGGCTTCCCCTGCCCGTGCTCCTCGTCGTCGGCATCACCGTGCCGTGGCTTGCACTCGCTGGCTGGCCCCTGCTGACCACGTCGTTCCAGGGCAATGGGCCACGCATTGATCTGGGGCTGAGCCTCACCTGGCGAGATCTGGGCTGGGGACTCATCGGGGGCGTCGCGGCACTCGTCGCGGGGGGCACGGTAGCCATCGTCCTGCAGTCACTGACGGGTGAATTCAACTCCGCGGCGGGCGAGATCGGTGAGGATCTGCGGGCCGAAGGCCCCATGCTTGCCCTCATCGTCTTCGCCCTCTGTGTGGCGATCGGCGCTCCCATCGCCGAGGAGATCGCCTTTCGGGGGATGGCCTACAACGCACTGGCCAAAAGAGGTCTCCATGCGGCCTGGGTTATCGCCATAACCACGGTGGCGTTCAGCCTCTTCCACCTCGAGCCCATCCGGATCCCGATCCTCCTCGCGAGCGGTCTCATACTCGGGGTTCTGCGCTGGCAGACACGCGGTCTCGGTGCCCCCATCGTGGCCCACGCGGTCAACAACCTGCCGGGGGCAGCATTCCTGCTGGTGGGGTGACACCATAGGGGCTGTGAAGGGTCGAGTCTTAGTCGTTGATGACGACGTTGCGCTGGCTGAGATGCTGGGCATTGTCCTGCGGGGCGAGGGTTTTGAACCCGTCTTCTGCACCAATGGCAGCCAGGCCCTTCAGGCATTCCGCGATTCCCGCCCCGACATCATCCTTCTCGATCTCATGCTTCCGGGCATGGACGGCATCGATGTCTGTCGTGCCATCCGCAATGAGTCCGGTGTCCCCATCGTCATGCTCACGGCCAAGAACGACACGATTGATGTCGTCCTGGGACTGGAATCAGGCGCCGATGACTATGTCGTCAAACCCTTCAAACCAAAAGAGTTGGTTGCCCGCCTGCGCGCGCGGGTGCGACGCAGTGATGAGCCCGCCACCGGCACGCTGGAGGTCAGTGATGTGACGATCGACGTGGCGGGCCATGTCGTACGTCGCGCCGGACGCGTGGTGCCTCTCACACCGTTGGAGTTCGACCTCCTCGTCTGTCTCGCTCGCAAGCCCTGGCAGGTCTTCACTCGGGAGGTGCTCCTCCAGGAAGTGTGGGGCTACCGGCACGCCGCCGACACCCGACTGGTCAACGTTCACGTGCAGCGCCTGCGCGCCAAGATCGAGCATGATCCAGAGCATCCCGAGATCGTGCTCACCGTCCGCGGCGTGGGATACAAGGCCGGCCCGCCATGACAGTCAGCCCGACGAGTCCGCAGACTCCGAAGGCTCGCCGCTCGCTCATCTCACTGTGGCGCCGCTCACTGCTCCTTCGCGTGACAGCGACCACCCTGGCTCTGTCCATCGTCGTCATGACGATTCTTGGCTTCCTGCTCATCTCGCGCGTCACCTCCGGTCTCCTTGATTCCGCGCAGCGCACAGCGGTGACCGAGGCGGGCGTCGGACTGGCCGACGCCCAACGCATCGCCGGGGCCGCCGCATCAGGCACAGGGACCGCATCACCGGCCAGCGTCGTGGACACGATCGTCGCCTCACTCGCCTCACGGGCCGGTACGCCCCCGCAGTATGACGTTCTCCTCCTCGCGGGTGATACCGATGGAACTGCACCGGAGCGTGGCACCAACCTCGTCTCCGACACCAGCGTTCCAGACGATATGCGCACCACCGTGCTGGAGACACAGAGACAGTCGTGGACCTACACGGAGATTCGCTATCTCGATGGTCGCAGTGTCCCGGGCATCGTGGTGGGCGCGCCCCTGGCGGTCACGGATGTCGGGACCTATGAGCTCTACTACCTCTTCCCCCTCACTGATGAGCAGAGCACCCTTGACCTGGTCCGGGGGGCTGTCGTGGGCATCGGCATCCTCCTCGTCCTGCTCCTCGGCGCTATCGCCGTCGTGGTGACGCGCCAGGTCGTGGCACCCGTCCGCTCAGCCGCCCGCGTCGCTGAGCAATTTTCCGAGGGGCATCTGCGGGAGCGCATGGAGGTGCGCGGTGAAGATGATCTCGCACGTCTCGCCATGTCCTTCAACGATATGGCCGCAAGCCTGGAGGATCAGATCCACCGACTGGAGGATCTCTCGCTCGTTCAGCAGCGATTTGTTTCTGACGTCTCCCATGAGTTGCGCACACCGTTGACGACCATCCGCATGGCCGCCGACCTGATCTTCGAGGAGCGAGCGAGTTACGATCCGCCGACCGCACGGGCAGCGGAGTTGCTGCAGACCCAACTCGACCGCTTCGAGAATCTGCTGACCGACCTGCTCGAGATCTCACGTTACGACGCGGGAGCTGCGGTGCTCGACCTCGATACGGTCGATCTTGCCGCTCTCGTCCGGCGGGCTGTCGAATCCGCACGCCCCCTCGCGGAGCGCCGCGGGACACACCTCGTCCTGGTGACCGGGCAGGATCCGTGCCCGGTGGAATGCGACCCGCGGCGCGTTGATCGCATCCTGAGGAACCTGCTGGATAACGCCGTCGAGCATGGTGAGGGCCTGCCCATCGATATCGCCGTCGCCGGAGACGGCGTGGCCGTCGCCGTGACGGTGCGCGATCGAGGAGTTGGCCTCGCCGATACCGACCTCATCCGCGTCTTTGACCGGTTCTGGCGTGCTGACCCCGCGCGGGCACGCCAGACGGGTGGCACCGGCCTGGGCCTGGCCATTGCTCTGGAGGACACGCGCCTGCACGCGGGGTGGTTGGAGGCATGGGGTGCTCCCGGTGAGGGGGCGTGCTTCCGACTCACGCTGCCGTGTCGAGCAGAGGTCACCGTGCAGGAGTCACCGCTACCCCTGGTGCCCCTGGACCAGCCCCCTGACCCCCCGGGCGAGGATGCACCCCTGCCTCGCGCGGAAGCGGATGTTTCCCAGGCGCGCGCATGAACCGCCCGTGCACCATCGCCACCGCTGTCGCCATGCTCGTCTGCGCCCCCGTGCTCGGCGCCTGTGTCACGATCCCCACCAGCGGACCTGTCCAGCAGGGCATCGAGGTGGGTATCGCCCCTAGCGATCAGGTCATCCGCGTGATCGCCCGTCCCCCCGTGCCCGACATGACGCCCACGGAAATCGTGTCGGGATTCCTCCAAGCCTCGGCGTCCTTCGAGGATGACCATGCCGTCGCTCGCCTCTACCTCACCCCGGAGGCCGCGCTCACCTGGCAGCCCCAGACCGGTGTCAGTGTCTATGAAGGGGTACCCACGATCGTGCCGGACGGTGTCAACACCACCGCCATGACGGCGACACGGGTGGGCGCCATCGATGCGGAGGGTCGCTATCAGGTCGCGGCACCGGGGACATTGATCCAGGCACGACTCCAACTTGAGTTTGTCTCGGGCAGTTGGCGGATCGCTACGCCGCCGCCGGGCCTGCTGCTCTCGCGCTCGGATGTGGATCGTGCCTACCGCGCCTACGAGGTGTACTTCCTTGATCCGACCTTCTCCACTCTCGTCCCTGATCCGCGCTACTTCCCCATCGACGGGCCGACACCCGCCACGGCATTGGCGCGGGCCCTCGTGCAGGGTCCCACCGAGTGGCTGGCACCGGCGGTGCGCACGGGACTTCCGGATGGCACGACCCTGGCCGTCGACGCGGTGCCCGTCATCGACGGGGTGGCCCGCGTTGACCTCAGTCCCGACGTCAGACTCGCCGATGAAGCCACGCGTAGGGCCATCTCGGCTCAGTTCGCCTGGACCCTGCGCCAGGTCCCCGGTGTCCGCCTGCTCGACCTCAATGCGGGCGGCCAATCCCTCGATGTCGCCGGGGCACCCAATCCTCAGCCCCTGGACGCATGGCCCGCGTACGACCCCAATGCCATGCCGAATGGGTCCCGAGCACTCGGGGTGATCAACGGCCGGGCTGTGACGCTCGATGGCGTCGCACCCCTGCCGGTGTCGGGACCGGCAGGCCTCGCCGATCCGCCCCTGGACGGGATCGCGGCCTCGCTGCAGTCCACCGTCATCGCGGGCCTGGATGCGCAGGCGCGACTGTGGATCGGTCCTCTCACCTCCGGCGGTGTCCTGACCTCTCCCCTCGAGGAACCCGGCCAGTCACGGCCATCGTTCGGACGCGGACCCGAGGCCTGGGTCGTCGGTCCCGACGCTGCGTTACGCCGGGTCAGCGCAGACGGGCTCGTCGCGATCGTCCCCGTCGATGGACTGCACCCCAAGGCCGTCCTTGAGTCGGTGGCGATCAGCCGGGATGGCACCCGAGCCGCCTTGACCGTGCGCCGTGGCCCACGCACCATCGTCATGCTCGCCATCGTGACAACACGCGAGGGATCCATGCGCATCGAGTCCCCGGTCCGCGTCGACAATCGACTCACGGCAGTTCTTGATGTCGTGTGGGGTGATGACGATCGACTCATCGCCTTGGGTGTTGAGGGAGCCACCGCTCCCAGCATCTACGAGATTGACCTCAGTCGATGGCAGATGCGCTCGCTGGGGGGACCCCCATCGCCCGTGCGTGTCGCTGCAGCACCCGGCTCACCGATTCTTGTCGGCACCGAGCAGGGTCGCATCTGGACCTACACCTCCGGGCCCTGGCGCCCCGGCTCCCGCGGCGGCAGTCCGACGTATCCGGGTGGCTAGGACTCCTCCACCGCTCCTGTCACGACGATGGTCGTCGCTTCCGGCTCAATATCGATGTCTGGCTCCATCGGTGACCACACCATCGCGCGACCCTCCACGACCTCCACGGGCTGTCCATCAAAGCCCGTGACCCATGCCCTCCCACGCAGGGGAAGCACAATGCGATGCCGCCCCATCCCGACCCGCAGCGCCCGCTCGAGGACCTGCAGATCAAAGGGCATGCCCTCCGGGGACAGTGCCCGTCCCGGGGCAGCGGACATCCTCGTGGGGGTGCGATCCTCGCGTACAGCGGCGAGTGCCTCCTCCACCGCGATCGGCTTGTGGCTCAGCCCCAATCGGAGCACGTTGTCAGACGACGTCATCACCTCAACCCCGAGTCCGGCCACATAGGAGTGCACCACTCCTGCGGAGACCGCTAAACCCTCACCGGGATGGAGTACGCCGTGCTCCAGGAGCACGGTCACGAGCACGCCCGGGTCCGCTGGGTGCGCCGCAGCGACGTGCTCCATCGCACTCACGGCACCGGGATCCCATCCTGCCGCCCGCGCAGCCGGGACCAGGCGTTGCTGGGCGTGCACCTGAAACACCGCATCGAGGCTGAGCAATCCACGAATGGCACCGGCTCGGTCCTCGGAGCGGACGAGCGCCACGACATCGTCGGGGACTCCTACTGCTGCGAGTACGTCGGCCGCGGACTGCGCATCGCGCCAACCCGCGTGGTAGTCAAAGTCCTCGATGGCGACCAGCATCTCGGCCTTTTCCGCGTTATCGGCGTACAGGGCTGAGCCTTGTCCCCACCCCAGCGCTGCCCGGCTGGCATCAGGGTGCACCTGCAGGGATAGGGGACCTGCCGCCGCCAGCAACTTCACCAGGGGCATTCCTTGGTGCTCGGGCAGGTCCGACAGGAGACGGCCCGTGTCAGGTCCGTCAACAACCACGGTGGGACCACCGGGGTGCGTGCCGAACCACAACTCCGCCTGCGCAGCGCCAGTCGCGGTGGACCACCGCTCAAGCCCGTCGACGATTCCCCAGTCGTAATCCTTCAGCGCACCGGTGACCAGGTGGGGCATCAGTCGACCGGAGGGAGGGCCTCGTCGAGCAGCATCACGGGGATGCCATCGCGGACGGGGAATCCGCGCCTGCATACCGTGCACACCAGCACCTGTCGCGACACGTCGACCTGCAGCGGGGCATGCACCTCACACGGACAGGCCAGGATCTCCAGCAGCAGGGGGTCCAGCCCCATCTCCTGCGTCATCGCGCACCTCCTCAGGAATCGCGGACGAGAGCCAGAACCTCGTCGCGTACAGACTCCATAGTGCCAGCATCCACCGCTTCGGCGTTCAGCCGGAGGAGAGGCTCGGTATTGCTGGGGCGGAGGTTGAACCACCAGTCAGCCGCCGAGACGGTCATCCCATCAAGGTCGTCCAGGGTCACCCCCGGTCGGTGGCCAAACGCCGACCTGACGCGGTCGCACGCCGCCTCAACGTCGGCGACGGCTGAGTTGATCTCCCCGCTGGCAACGTATCGATCAAAGGGCGCCAACATGGAGGACAGGCACGTGCCCGGGGGTGTCTCCCCCAGCGCCGCCAGCACGTGCATCGCGGCGAGCATCCCCGAATCCGCACGCCAAAAATCCGTGAAGTAGAAGTGGCCGGAATGCTCACCGCCAAAGACCGCTCCCGTCTCAGCCATACGGGCCTTGATGAAGGAGTGTCCGACGCGAGTGCGCTCACCGACACCGCCGGATTCTGCAATCACCTCGGGGACGGTGCGGGAACTGATGCAGTTGTAAATGATCGTCGCGCCAGGGTGGCGCAGGAGTTCGCGCTGTGCGATCAGGGCCGTGATGGCAGAGGGACTCACCGCACGCCCGGACTCGTCGACAACAAAACAGCGATCCGCATCCCCGTCGAAGGCCAGTCCGATGTCAGCCCCGTGGTCGATGACGGCACGCTGCACATCACGCAGGTTCTCCGGGTCGATGGGATTCGCCTCGTGGTGGGGGAAGGTGCCATCGAGTTCGAAGTACAGCGGCGTGATCTCCAGGGGCAGGGCGTCCTCCCCCGTCTCGATCCCGAGGACGGCCGGCACGGTCAGCCCCGCCATGCCATTGCCCGCATCGATCACGACCCGCAGGGGGCGCCCCGTCCTGAGGTCGACCAGGCCACGCAGGTAAGACGCGTAATCCGGCAGCACATCCTCTCGGGTCACGCGGCCGGGGGGACCGTCGTACACCGGCACGCCCTGACCGACCAGGCGGCGAATGTCTGCAAGTCCGGAGTCCTGCCCCACGGGAGCCGCACCGGCTCGGCACAGTTTGATGCCGTTGTACGCCGCCGGATTATGGCTCGCGGTGAACATCGCCCCGGGCAGACCGCGCGCTCCCGAGGCGAAGTACAGCCCGTCCGTGCTGGCCAAGCCGATGAGCACGACATCACACCCCTGGGAGCAGACTCCCTCGGCAAAGGCCGCGACGAGGTCATCCCCTGACGGGCGCATGTCTTGACCGATGATGACGGCCCCGGGACCTCCACGTGATTGCCGGATGTCCAAGACGTCGACCATCGCTGCACCAATGCGACGAGCGATATCGGCATCGAATTGTTCGGGGACGAGGCCGCGGACGTCGTAGGCCTTGATGATCGCATCCAGCCGGGCGGCGTCCACGGGGTCGGGGACACCGGGCCGCGCTTCAAATTGGCTCACGCCTCGGGGTCGTAGCCGACCGGTAGGGACCGCAGGTGGCCTCGGCGGGTGCCTTCGGCGCCCACTGCTGTGCGGGCTTCCAGATCGTCAAACAGGGTTGGGCCGCGATCACTGGACGCGGCTGCCTCACGCACGGCATTGGCGAGGGCCTCGAGATCATCACCGGACGGCCCCAGATCCGCGAGGTCGGGTGCGATGCGCACCACCTCCCAGCCCAAGGGCGCGGTCAGTTTGATGGCGTGCATGTCACATAGGTCATATCCGTGCGGATCACGCACCGTGGACAAGGGACCGAGCACAGCGGTGGAGTCGGCATAGACATAGGTCAAGGTGGCCGTGGCAGCTCTGCTGCAGGTGACGCGGGAGCAGCGACGACGGTAGCCCACGAACGGCGACGCTACCGTCCTGTCGGCCGAGACCGTCGGTGCCACGCCGGGACGCCTCAGGGGGATGGGACGGCGAGTTGGGGTGCTGGGTAGGCGCGCGGCACGACCACCGTGGTGCGAAGGGGCCGCCAGGGATAACCGGTGATCAAGGAGCCGTCCCGGTTGCGACGTACCGACCGGTGGGCAACGACGATGTCCCCGTCGGAGACGGTGACCAATGCGGTGAACCACGCGGCCCCTTCGGGTCTCGGGATGTCGACCGCCACCAAGCGATCCCGGGGGATCGACACCGTGATGTCAGGAGGCGATGGGAGTGGCGCACCGTCGGGGCTGACGGGGTAGAGACGCAAGGTCACGCTCACCGGGGCCTCGACCGTCGTCGGTGCAACCTGCGGGATCGTGTCGTCGGCACTCACACCCGGCGATGCGCTGGACCCATCAGCGCCAGACATATCGTCCATCATCTGAGATATCGGTTGAATGTCCGGAGCTGCACCGGGAGCCGTCAACCACACGGTGACAGCCGTGCTGCGCTCGGCGGGCAGACCGGAGACGGCAGAGACATCCCTAATGCCAGCGGCACCGGTCGCGAAAGACAACTCCTCCAGCGATCCCGCGGCCGCATCGATACCCGGGTGCCGCTGCCGCACACCCGCGACGATGGGGACATCAGATACGAGGTCGATGGTGGCGTCCTCGCCCTGGAGTGCATCGTCCATGCTGACCGATACGACCGCACCTCCCGGGACGTCAATCTCCGGCACGGCTGATGGGACAAAGGCACCATCGGCCGTGATGAGGCGGAGGCGCACCGTCGCCGACAGATCACCGGGAGCGTGGACGAGCAATTGACGACCACCCGCTCCCCCCGCGACACCGGGGATCAGCACCCGCGTCGATGGATCCGCGGACGCGGGGATCCAATCTGCTCCACGGGGAACAAAACCATCCGTCTCGCGGTCAGCCAGCGCGGCCACCACGCGCCCGGAGCGCACAGCGACGCGCCAGGCCGTCGCGGACAGGCGGGGCGCTTCACGTGACAGGCGCACGACGATGCGACTGCGCGGCTCTACCACGAGTCCACGCAGGCGCGGGGTCTGCACGAGCCCCTCCGGCCCGCTGATGGACACTTCCACATCGGCAGGTGTGTCCTCTGGGTTCACCAGCACGAGTTCGCTGTCACGACCGGCGGTTGATCCACCACCCACAAACCACCAGGACGTGTCCGGTCCCAGGCACGCCACGCTGGCAAAACCCCGACCCGCGCTGAAGGAGTCCTGCGTCGTCTGAGCGGCCACGAGCCCCGGGGCGAGTCCACCGAGCGAGCGAATCTCCAGGGCGGGCAGTCTCCGGGTCTCCTCAATCAGTTGCGCGGAGTCCCCGGGGGATTCCAGCGAGCCCGTCGCCTGCTCCGCGGCGTCAGCATCGGCGGCGACACCGGCCTCGGGCCCCTCGAGATAGGTGATCGCGGCTTCGCCAGCACGGTCCTGCCCCGGAAAACCCGGGATGCTCGTCACCGTTGTCGTCGTTCGCGACCCGTCCGTCGATCCCGGCTCGGGGCACACCAACACGGAGGAATTGACCGGCTCCACACGTGCCGTTGCCCCATCTGCCGCCGGGGGACCCGGGACGAGTACGCCGATCAGGATGAGCAGGGCCGAGATGGCGGCGATGAGTCCGACAGCCTGCCAGCCCCGCGGATCCGAGACTGTGACCTCCGCGGATGCTCTGGTGCGCCGGAGCCGACGTGGACGCTTCGATGAGTCAGGAGCGGGTGAGGTCATGACGACACCTCATCGTGGGCCACCGCTGGATCGGGGATGGACGCCGATTCGCGCGCGACGTCGGCATCCACACCGTCGTCTGCGTCATCGTCTCCGATGGCACGGCGCCCCGGCAGCGCCAGGATGATCACGACAAACAGGATGATTCCCTGGGCCCAGAGCCACCGGGTGCGTGTCGAATCCTCGATGGTCACCACGAGTTGGCCGCCCGAAGGAGAGGCCAGGACAAACTGCTGCAGCGCACCGTCCACACCAGCGGTCTCACGCTCCGCGGGCGGGAGGGCGACACCGTCGAGGGTGGCGCGCCAGGCCGAATCAGCAGTTTGGGCAATCCGGACCGAACCCTGGGCCGCGGCGAGTGAGGAGTCCACCAGGGGTTCAGCGGATGACAGCTGCACGATGGGCACCGGCGTCACCGTGATGCCATCCGAGGCATCCCGGTTGAGGACGGTCACGCGGCTGGCCTCCGGGGCCACGCGCCACAGGACTTCACCCTCCTGTCCAGCGACACGACGTAGTCCCGGGACCGAGTCGAGGGTGCGTGCGAGCGAGCGTCCCGCCTCCGCTGCATCTTCGAGGCCGACGTAGCGCACGGCATACGCTGCCAGACCCTCCACGTCGTCCCCACCCCGTCCGGAAACAAGTCCGGCGACGAGGGCGTCCAACCGCACCCAATCGCTGGCGGGAGGTGCGACCTCGGCATCACCGAGCGTGGGGCCGGTGCCATTGATCAGTGCGTAGCCGACCTGGGCCGCCGATTCTGGACTCAAGATGAGCGTCCTCGGCGCTTCTGGACCGATGGCCTCGGCGGTGACGAACGGCGGCAACACCGTGGGATCCGCTCGCCGGACTGGATCATCCGAGCCCGGGAGCCAGGAGACCAAGAGCAGCGCCGCGCTAACTACCGCGAGCAGTGAGGCAACCCCAGCGACCGGCTGCCGCCAGGTGAAAGCCGCTTCGGACATGCTCGTGCGCAGACCGTCCGACGCAACTGCAGCGGCCAGGATCAGGGCACCCCCCATCACCGCGGCGGCGGTGCCGGACCACATGACCACGGGACTCTCTGATGATGGCGTCTGCAGAGGAAGGCGAGTCGACAGCAGAGTCAGTCCCATCACGGTGAGCGCCACAGCCCACGTCGACAGGGTCAGGCGCCGGGTCGCGGGCCGAAGCACCGCTGCCACGGCAGCCAGGACGATCCCCACGGTCACCCACATCGCAGGCGTGCCGGGACCCCCCGGATCCAGCAGCAACAGGGAGGACGCGCCGATGGGCGGTACGTCGAGCGGCACTCCCAGATCGGCGAGAAACAGGGCGGGATGGCTGAGCACGTGGAGGGACCAGGGCAGGAGGAGTGCGAGGGGAGCCAGCACCATGGCGAGGCACCGGAGCAGGAGATCTCTCGTCATGAGACTCCGACGCAGCGCAACGACGAGACCGGCGAGGACGGCGAGCACCAACCACACCCACAGGATGGGAGCACCGGCGATGGCCAGGGCGAGGAGGAGGGCACCCCCCCAGGCGGTGCGCCCGGTCGGCGGTGGCAGTGACGGTGCGAGATCCAGTGACCGAGCCAGGATTCGCACCACAGGCGGCAGCAAGACCACCGCGATGAGCACACCGATGCGACCCGTCGCGATCGCCCCGGTCATCGCCGGTAGGAGCGCGTAGGCAAGGGATGCCCACACCCGCGGACCTCGTGCCTGCACAACACCGCGCAGTGACCACCAGGCACTCAGAGCAGCGGCAGGCACCGCCATGAAGAGCACAATGCCGACCATCAGGCCGGATTTGCCCAGGACCAGTGTCGCGAGAGAGGCCAGAATCGCCGTCAGGGGTGCCGCCGGCACAGTGGATCCAGGACCAACGTCGTGCCACGTGTCGGTGTAGGCAGCCCACAGGTCCCCGGCACCAGCAGGGCTGGGCAGCAGGGCACCTCCGAAGAGCACCCCATCGCCCCACCACAGGGACCGTCCCGCCACGGCCGATGCCACGATTAAGACGAGCGCGATAACAACCGCGGGCCGTCCGAGTGCGCGTCGAAGGAATCCATCGGTCGGATCGTCGAAGATATCCGCGTCATCCGAGACCGGACCGGATTCCAGCGCACCGACGGAGCGTGAATCCTCGGCCCGCCCAGACGCCATGATGCCGATCAGTGCCTCTCCAGCGCCCCGCGCCTGGGACCACGCCCCGGGACGCAGATCATGAACGGCTTCGCGCGAGGTCATGGTGGAGGTCTCACGGATGTGACGACGGCTCGCTGCCACGCGACCAGGGTGGGCAACGATGGAGCCGATCGCGGCAATCTCATCACCGGCTCGGCGCAGGTCCTTGCCGAGCAGGTAGACCAGGGAACGCACGAGGGAGCCGATGGCGAGCCGCAGCGCGGTGAAGGGGAGCCTCCACGCCGGTGTCTGCGCGAGGAGGACGTGGAGGGCAGATCGACGATCCAATCGATGCCCGCGCGCCGACTGCGTCGAGCCCTCCCGACGCCCGTGATAGGACGCCTCGCGATGATGAATGACGGCCTCCGGCACCACACGCACCTCGTGACCCGCCCGCCAGGTACGCCAGCACAGATCTAGATCGTCTCGGTAGAGAGGCAGGCAGGTGTCGAAGCCGTCGAGGGCATCCCAGGCATCACGTCGGATGAGCATGCCTGCCGAGCCGACGGCATGCACCTCACTCCGCTCATCGTGCTGGCCCTGATCATGCTCCCGGCGCTCGAGTCCGGTGGTGCGTCGACCGGAGCCGGTGATGCTGAAGCCGAGCTCCAGGAGGAGTCTGCGGTCGTGCCATCCCAGGGCCTTGGGTCCCAAGATCGCCGCTCGCGGGTAGGTATCCGCCGCGGCCAGCAGGATTTCCAGACAGTCCGAGGCGGGGGCCGAGTCATCGTGGAGCAACCACACCCACTCGGTGGTCTCGATATCGAAGGCCTCATCGGTGTCTGACCTCAAGACCCCGGAGGCCAGGCCTGTCTGCACAGATGCACCAAAGCTCGGAAGTTCCCCTGCGGAGGGAAGCATGATGACGCGGTCCGCACCGAGGGACTCGGTCAGAATCCGCGCACTCGTGTCGGTGGACCCAGCATCGACACCAACAATGGCTTCCGGATGGCGAGATTGCCCGCTCAGGACCGTGAGGACCGCGGGCAACCACACCGCGCCATCACGAGCGACGATGACAGCCGTGACGCGGTGGCGTCCGCTCAGACTGCCTGCTTCTTCAGCCGGCGCCGCTCGCGCTCGGATAGGCCACCCCAGATACCGAAGCGCTCGTCGTTGGCGAGGGCGTACTCCAAGCACTCACCCCGGACGTCACAGGACAGGCATACGCGCTTAGCCTCGCGCGTGCTGCCACCCTTTTCCGGGAAGAACGCCTCGGGGTCGGTCTGGGCACACAGGGCACGCTCCTGCCACTCCATGACCTCCATGTCATCCGCGTTAGCCAACGGTAGGAGCACGGGATCAACCACTGCCGAACCTCCCTCCGTGTGGCGCGGGCTGCCCCGCGACCGTAAATAACACCGGTGTCATTACATAGGTCCTGAGGCACCCCCGTCAAGCCCGCAGGCCAACTCGGTCGTGTGGAGTCCCCGGGCGAGCCGGGGGGGTGCCATACCCGGTGGTCCTCTCCCTGGGGGTCCGCCCAGCCGATCGGATGAGGTCCTGGAGCTCGGCGACCGTCTTGGCCGACCCGTGCTCGGAGCCCGCCATCCGGCTAATTGTCTCCTCCATGAGGGTCCCGCCGAGGTCGTCGACCCCACCGGCCAGCACGGCGCGACACCCATCATCGCCCAGCTTCACCCACGAGCACTGCACGTGAGACACGGCACCGTGGAGGAGCAGGCGCGCCATCGCATGGACGGCTCGGTTGTCCCGACCGGTGGGCCCGGGGCGCGCGGCACCGGCGAGGTAGAGAGGCGCATTGTGGTGAATGAACGGCAGGGGGACGAACTCCGTAAAGCCGCCGGTGCGTTCCTGGATCGATCGCAGGACACGTAGATGATCCACCCAGTGTCGCGGCTCATCGACATGGCCGTACATCATCGTTGATGTTGTGGGCAGACCTACGTCGTGCGCGGTCGTGACAACCTCGATCCAGGTACGCGCGGGGAGTTTGCCCTTGGTGAGGATCCAGCGCACGTCATCGTCGAGGATCTCGGCAGCCGTGCCCGGGAGCGAGTCAACGCCGGCTTCACGCGCGGCCTCAAGCCATTCACGGATCGATAGGTCCGCCCGACTCGCACCGTTGACCACCTCCATGGGACTGAAGGCGTGCAAATGCACACCGGGAGCGGCTGCTTTGACCGCTCGCGCGAGGTCGAAGTACGCCGATCCCGGCAGGTCGGGATGGATCCCGCCCTGCATGCAAATCTCCGTCGCACCTGCCTCGACGGCCTCACGCACCCGACTCGCCACCTCCTCGAGCGACAGTGTGAAGGCATCCACGTCAGATTCGCGCTGAGCGAAAGCGCAGAATCGGCAGCCGGTGTAGCAGACATTGGTGAAGTTGATGTTGCGGTTCACGACGTACGTGACCTCATCGCCCAGAGCATCCCGGCGCACCTCATCGGCCAAGCGCACCACGGCCTCAAGCGCTTCGCCGGTCGCTGTCATCAGTGCGAGGGCCGCATCGGCGTTGTCTTCTCGAGCCAGTGCCGCAGGGTTGGCATGGGCAAGATCCAGTGCCGCGCGGACATCGGAATCAAGTCGCGTCGGCATCGATGACGTCGATGCACCAGCGCGCTCACGAACGTCATCCCAGTCGCCGTAGACCTCCGCAAAGTCGGCACGGCGATCAGACTGGCGGCCGGCAATATCGATGTCGATGTGCAGGTCGACCCGTCCGCCAGCAGCCCGGGCAGCGAAGGCCGAGTAGGACCCCAGGGCCCCGTCCACCTCCTGCCACGGCCTCCCCTGGGGGCGGGCACCCTCACGGAGGAGGCCGTCCCGGTCGACGAGCGCATTGACGTGGGGACGTAGTCGTGGATCGATCCACTCCCCCGTCAGCACGTACTCCGGGTGGGCGGTCAATCTGGCCCGAAGGTCAAAGCCGGCAGCACGGGTCCGCTCACGCAAGTCCTCAAGCTGTGGCCAGGGTCGCTCGGGGTTGACGTGGTCGGGAGTCACGGGACTCACCCCACCCCAATCATCGACACCCGCTCGCAGCAGGGACGTGAGGTCAGCGGAGAGATTGGGGGGCGCCTGGATCCTCACCCGCGGTCCCAACACGATGCGCGCCGTCGCGAGCGTGGCGAGATAGTCCGCCGCCTCGAGATCCGGTTCCTGGCGCATCGCCGTGTCATCTTTGGCGCGAAAATTCTGGACGATGATCTCCTGGAGGTGGCGATGGCGGCGGTGGGCGGCACGCAGCGCAAAGAGCGCATCGACCCGCTCCTCCGCCGTCTCGCCGATGCCGACCAAAATCCCCGTGGTGAAGGGCACTGCCAGCCGGCCTGCATCTTCGATCACCTGCAGCCGCACCCGCGGCTCTTTGTCGGGGCTTGCGAAGTGGGGACCACCGGGCGTTGACCACAGCCGCTCCGAGGTCGTTTCGAGCATCATGCCCATGCTGGGTGCGACGGGCCTAAGGCGACGCATCTCCTCCCAGGTCATGACACCGGGATTCAGGTGCGGCAGCAGACCGGTCTCCTCGAGGACGCGGATCGCCATTGCTCGGACATAGGCCAGGGTGTCTGCATAGCCCGCCTCGTCGAGCCACTGCCGCGCAACGGGCCACCGGTCCTCGGGTCGATCCCCCAGCGTGAAGAGCGCCTCGGCGCATCCGAGGTCACCACCGCGCCGAGCGATTTCCACCACCTCGTCGGGTGACAGATAGGGCGCCTCGACCCGATGGGGCACCGTCGCGAAGGTGCAGTAGTGGCATCGGTCCCGGCACAGCCGGGTCACGGGGATGAAGACCTTGGGCGAGTACGTGATGATGCCCTCGCGACCGGCGTCGACGAGACCCCGGTCACGCAGTCCCGCCGCGATGATCATGAGCTCTTCCAAAGCCTCACCGCGGGCAGATAGGAGCCAGGTGGCCTCCTCCGGCGACAACGCCACACCCCGTCGGGCGCGCGCCAGTGCGCGGATGACTCCGGACGGCGTTCGCGGCACCATGTCACTCTATGTCCATGTCCGCGGCTGAGAGTCCCCCCCATCGCATTACCGTGCTTGCCGGCGGTATCGGTGGAGCCCGCTTCCTGCGTGGCCTCCTGATCGCTGCCGGACCTGACTCCGAGATCACCGTCGTGGGCAACACCGGCGATGACATCTGGATCCATGGACTACGTGTCTGCCCGGACCTCGACACCGTGATGTACACCCTCGGTGGCGGCATCAGTGAGGCCCGCGGCTGGGGTCGGGAGGATGAGACCTTCACCGTCAAAGACGAGCTCGCTCGCTACGACCTTGAGCCCTCCTGGTTTGGCCTGGGCGATCGAGATATTGCCACCCATCTCGTGCGCACACAGATGCTCAACGGTGGCTACCCGCTCTCGGCCGTCACCGAGGCCCTCTGCGCCCGATGGCAGCCGGGAGTCCGCCTCCTGCCCATGTCGGATGATCGGGCAGAGACCCATGTGGTCATCGATGATCCGGATGGGGCGCGTGACACCACGGGAGATCCACTACGTCGGGCTATCCACTTTCAGGAATGGTGGGTCCGCTACCGCGCCGAGCCATGCGCCCACGACTTCGTTCTCGTGGGCGCCCCCGACGCCCGGCCCGGGCCGGGGGTCATCGACGCTATCGAGCAGGCCGATGTGGTCCTCCTGCCCCCGTCCAACCCGGTGGTCTCCATCGGCACGATCCTGCAGGTGCCGGGGATAGTCGATGCCCTACGGCGCACCTCGGCACCCGTTGTCGGTATCTCCCCCATCATCGGAGGTCGCCCGGTGCGCGGCATGGCGGATGCGTGCCTTGCCGCGATCGGGGTGGCCGTCGATGCCGGCGCTGTGGCTCGCCACTACGGAGCACGGCGTGCGCTGATTCCCGCAGGAGCACCCGCCGATGGCCTGCTGGACGGTTGGCTCGTCGACACCTCCGATGCTGATGCGATCTCGGCCGTACAGGCGCTCGGCATCGCCTGCCATGCCGTACCCCTGTGGATGAGTGACCTGGACACCACGGTCACTATCGCCCAAGCCGCACTGGATGTGGCCGATGACGTGCGACAGGGCTCGTGACACTCCAGGTCGTCGGAGTCCCCGGACTCGGCGAGATCACGGCGGACTGTGACCTCGCTGCGGAGATCGTGCGATGTCTATCGGGGGTTTCGTGGCCCGATGGATCCACCGGCATCGCGGACGGAGACATCCTGGTCATCACGAGCAAAGTCGTGAGCAAGGCCGAGGGTCGCATCGTGCCCGAGTCCGATCGCGATGCGGCACTCACCGCCGAGACGGAGGCGGTGGTCGCCACCAAGGAGACCCCGCGAGGGATCACCCAGATCGTGCGCACGCACCACGGACTCGTGCTCGCCGCCGCCGGCATCGATGCCAGCAACGCCCCCGCGGGATTCATCCTGCTCCTCCCCCGAGACCCCGACGCCTCCGCTCGAGCACTGCGCACCCGGGTGTCCCAGTTGACCCGGGCACGCATCGCGGTCATCATCACCGACACCCTCGGGCGCCCGTGGCGTGAGGGGCTCACCGACTGCGCCATCGGCGTGGCGGGCCTCGAACCCCTCGATGATCTACGCGGTCGGGCGGACGCGGGCGGACGGCCGATGGAGGCAACAATTCTGGCGATCGCGGACGAGATCGCGGGCGCCGCGGATGTGGTCAAGGGCAAGGTGAGCGGCATCCCCGTGGCCATAGTCCGCGGGCTGCCCGATGCCGTGATCGACGGTGACGGCCCCGGAGCTGTCGCGCTCGTCCGTCGCCGGGACGAGGATCTCTTTCCCCTGGGAACGGCGGAGGCCCGCCGCGAGGGCGCGCGTGACGCCGTCGCAGCCCGGCGTACGGTGCGTCACTTCACCGACGAGCCCGTTGACGAGGAGGTGCTGACGCGGGCAATCGCCGCAGCCGTGACCGCCCCGGCCCCACACCACACGACAGCCTGGCGGTTCGTGCTGCTCACGCAGCAGCGCGAGAAGTTGCTGTCGGCCATGCGCGACAGGTGGCGCGCTGACCTCGCGGCCGATGGCTTCGATGCCGAGGCGATCAAGCGGCGCGTGTCGCGCGGAGACATCCTGTGGCGCGCTCCCGCGGTCGTCCTGCCCTTTCTTGACCTCGCCGAGGGTCCCCACGCTTACCCTGATGAGCGGCGCGCAGGATTCGAGCGCGACCTCTTCCTCGTGTCGGGAGGCGCTGCCGTCGAGAACCTCCTCATCTCCCTCGCGGCCGAGGGATGGGGATCGGCGTGGATCTCATCGACGATGTTTTGCCCCGAGGTGGTGTGTGCCGTGCTCGGCCTCCCGGCCTCCTGGCAGCCCCTCGGCGCCGTCGCCGTCGGGCGTTCGGCCAGCGAGCCAGGTCCGCGACCCGAGCGCGACCCGGAAGGCTTCATCCTTCGCCGCTGACGGCAACCGGCTCCGGTCGTCGTTCTCCGGTCACATTGCTTCACCCGGTGACGCTTATCGCCCGGAGAACGATGCCGGCCGGCAACGCGACGAGCGGGCTCGTGTGTCACGCATCGGTGGAGAAGCGCACCGAGGTCGGTGGGAGCACGACGTCGGGCCAAATCCGCGCGCCCGCGCGTAACTCATTACCCGTGCCGACGCGTGCACCGTCTCCGATGACGCAGCCGGCTACGACCGCCCCGGCCTCGACCATCGCCCCCGCGCCGATAACGGAATCAGTGACGACGGCCGCTGGTCCGATCACCGCACCGTCGAGCAGCACCGATCCCTGCACGACGGCACCCGCAGCCACCCGGCAACCGCGACCGACGGTGGTTCCGCCGCCCACGTCAGCGCCCTCGTCCACGACGGCGTCATCGAGGACGAGCGAAACAGCCGGCGCATGACCGGGCCAGGGGGCAATCCCGCGCACGAGGTCCGCCGACCCCCGGATGAAGTCCCAGGGCGTGCCGAGATCAAGCCAATAGGAGTCGTCGACCACTCCCCGCATGTGCGCCCCGTCCGCTAGGAGAGCCGGGAAGGTGTCGCGCTCCACGGACACCACCCGGCCGGTAGGGATTGCATCGATCGCCGAGCGCCGGAAGACGTAGCAGCCTGCGTTGATCTGATCGGTGATGATCTCCTCCGCAGTCGTGGGCTTCTCACGGAAGGCGAGCACGCGCCCCTGCTCATCGGTCGGCACCAGGCCGTAGGCGGAGGGATCCTCGACGCGGACGAGGTGCAAGGTGACGACGGCGCCGGCGCGCACATGACCTTCGATGAGTCCGGCGTAGTCGACGCCGCTGAGGACATCTCCGTTGAGCACCATGACGGGGTCGTCCGGACCGCACGTGAGGTGCGCGGCAGCGTTGCGGATCGCTCCACCCGTCCCCAGGGGGTCGACCTCGACGGCGTAGGCGATCTCGACCCCGAGGTCGCGCCCGTCCCCGAGGTGCTCGGCGAAGACCTCCGCCCGGTACGACGTACCGAGCACGATGCGCTCTACACCGGCATCGCGTGCCCGCTCGATTTGGTGCACGGTGAGCGGCACTCCCGCCACCGGGAGCATGGGCTTGGGTGTGGACAGGGTGAGGGGACGCAGCCGTGTGCCCTGCCCCCCGACAAGCAGGATCGCCTCGCGCATGCGGTCATCACACCACATGTGATCGCACACCTCCCCGCGCGGACCGGTCAGACATGTCGCAGGGCCCCGGCCATTGGCCGGGGCCCTGCGACATCAGGTCGTGCATGCGAATCAGCGGGTCAGGAAGCTCCCGTGCCCTCAAGCCATGCGGTGACCTTGTCCGGGTTGGCATCGATCCACTTCTGGGCCGCCTCCTCCGGGGTCATGCCGGACTCGATGTCGAGTGCGACCTGGTTCTGGTCCTCGTTAGTCCACTCGAAGTTCTGGAGGAGTGTGGCAAACGGGCTGCCCGAATCCATGAGCGCCAGCGTCGCGAGCTTCACGAGCGGAGTCTCGGGGTAATCGGTGAGACCACTCGCCTTGGCCGCATCGGTCCAGTCGTTGGCCGGGAAGTTGATGCGGCACAGCGGGACCTTGGCGAGGAAGTTCTGCGGCTCATAGAAGTAGCCGAGAACCGGAGTCTTATCCTCGGTGCCCTTGGTGAAGGCCTCGATCAGCGCTGCTTCAGACCCTGTATTGATGATCTTGTAGTTCAAGTCATAGGCCTCGATGATCTTCTCGCCGATGGTGGTGTAGCCGGGGGGGCCTTCGTACCAGGCTCCCTTGTCACCGGACTCAGGCGTCTGGAAGAGGTCGGCGTACTCATTGAGTTTGGTGCCGTCGGTGATGTCGGGATTTTCGTCACACATCCACTGCGGGACGAACATTCCGATGAGACCCACGTTGCCATTCAGGCCAACCTCAACGATGGCGCCGCGGTCAACCCACTCCTGCCAACGTCCGCCGCCCCAGTCTTCGATAATGACGTCGACAGAGCCGGCCTCCATCGCGTCGTAGGTAACGCCGGCTTCGTCCAGGGTGATCTGGTCGATCGTGCAACCGAGCTTCTCCCTCGCCACGTCGCTGAGCACCTGAGCGGAGGCTGTGTAACCCACCCACGCGTGCATCGCAACGCCCCACTCACCGCAGGCGGTGTTGTCGGGGGCCGGAGCCGAGCTGGATGCTTCGGGTGCCGCGGAGGACTCCGGTGCCGCTGACGACGAGGTCGCCTCGTTAACGCTGCCGCCGCAAGCCGCCAGGACCAGCCCGGCTGCAGCAAGCGCGACCATGAGTCCCGCGCCTTTACCAACTTGCTTCATTCTTCCTCCCGGAAGGTAGATGTCTCCGTCATCGTAGGCAGGCGACCCAAGCGACACGGGCGAATACGCATAACGGATGCGTATCGCTCCCGGAACCCCACGGCTCCCGAGGGTCTAGTGGTGTCCCTGGGTCGACTTTTCCGGTCGGCCCTGCGCAATTCGGTCCAAAATGATGCCCAGGAGGACGATAGCGATGCCGGCCGCGAGCCCCTTGCCGGCAAGTTCCGGCTTGGACTGGCCCACGATGACCAGGTAGCCGAGGCCACCGGCCCCGACGAAACCGCCGATGACGACCACCGCCAGCACGAAGATGAGGCCCTGGTTAACACCGAGCAGAATGGAACGTCGCGAGATCGGCAACTGCACCTTGGTGATGACCTGCAGATTCGTCGACCCTGCGGAGATGGCGGCTTCAACCGACTCCTTGGGGACCTTGCGAATACCGTCGGCGACGATGCGGATGACCACGGGAGCGGCGTACACAACACCGAGGACGATGGCGGCAAACCGTGTCGGCCCGAAGAGCGCGAGCACCGGAACGAGATAGACGAATGCCGGCATGGTCTGTCCGGCATCCAAGAAGGGCTTGAGGAATCGATCCACGCGGGCGCTGCGACCGGCCCAAACCCCGACGACGATGCCGATGATGACGACAAACACCGTCGCGAGCAGCGTCATAGACAGTGTCAGCATCGTGTCATTCCACAATCCCGTGCCCATGATCAGCGCCAGCAGGAAAAACACCAGGATCCCGACCGTGCGCCCCGCCAGGATGAAGGCGAGGAGCGTGACCGCGATAAGCGTCAGCCACCATGGTGACTCCGCCAGAACACCCTGGAGCGGATTGAGGATCCAGATGGTGAACCACTCGCTGCCCGTCACGGTGACGAAGTCGAGGTTGCTGGTGATCCACTCCTCGAGTGCGTCAGCCACTCCAGCCACCTGCTTGCCGAAGTTCAGTGATTCGGGGAAGACCGCAAACCAGAGGACCTGTCGTGACAGCACGATCGCCACGATCGTGAAGAGTCCGCCGGCCACAAGCCCAATCCGCCGCCGCACCTTCGCCGCGTCGGAGGCGGCGAAGCCATGCTGGTCTCGATTGACCGCGGCCGTGGTCGCTCGATCCAGCAGGATCGCCAGGCAGACGACGGCTAGCCCCGCAACAACACCGTCACCCACGTTGCGGATGATCAGCGCCTCGATGACCGGCTTGCCGAGGCCGGGCGCGCCGATCAGCGCCGCGATGACGACGAAGGACAGCGCCGCCAGCGTCGTCTGGTTGACCGCGAGGATCAGGGTGCTCTTGGCCATCGGGAGTTGCACCTTGGTCAGCAACTGCCACCGGGTGGATCCAGCCGCCTCCGCTGCCTCGATGGGGCCCGCCTTGAGGGACTTGATGGCGTGAGCGGTGATGCGGATGCAGATGGGGATGGAGTAGATCATCGTGGCGATCGTGGCCGAGGCGATGCCGATGAGGAAGACGAGGGCTAGCGGTGCGAGGTAGACCAGCGTGGGTAGCACCTGGGCGAGGTCAAGGGCGGGTCGCAGGGTCGCCATGACCCTGTCATTGAGACCGGCCCACACTCCGAGGGGTAGGGCGACGATGAGGGACAGGAAGACCGCACCCAGTGTCATGGCCAGGGTGTCCATGGTGATCACCCACATGCCGAGCATCCCGCACAGAAGCAGCATGAACATGCTGAAGAGCGCAGTACGCAGATTGGAACTGGCGTAGACGATGTAGCCGATGAGGACGAAGACTCCAAACCAGCCGAGGAGGGGGATGAGATTGCCCTGGGCCGGCATCGAGATGACCGACATGATGATTTCGATGAAACCCTCGATAAAGCCTCGGATGGGGTTGAAGAAGTAAATGAAAACAGGGCTCTCCGTGCGATTGCCGCGGATGGCCGCCGCGACATCGCGCATCCAAGCGGTGAACGGCGAGTCCGTGGCCGTGGAAAGCTCCTGCGTTTGCACGCCTTTGAGGAGCGTGGCAACGACAAACCACACGCCAAGAACAACGAGGGCCTGGACCCAACGCAACCGGAGGACGCCCGTGAGTCCCATGGTCAGTCGTCCAACTCCGAGACCGGGTCCCCTGCGATCAGGCTCAGCACATCATCGCTGCCCACGACACCCATCTCGCGATCACCGTCCATCACCCGTACCGGTGCGTGCGCGGCGATGATCGCGTGGGTCGCCGCCTTGATGATCATGTCCCCGGGCAACGTCGGACCATCTGCGGGCTCGTCCGCCCGTCGGGGACGAGCGATGACACCGAGGGTCAGCACGTGGCTCTTGGGAATGTCACGGAGAAAGTCTTGGACGTAGGCATCCGCGGGGTGCAGCACCAGATCCATTGCCGTGCCCATCTGGACGATCGCGCCATCGCGCATGATGGCGATTCGATCGCCGAGTTTCATAGCCTCGGCAAGGTCGTGGGTGATGAAGACCATGGTCTTACCGAGTTCGCGATGCAGCCGGATCACTTCGGACTGCATATCCCGGCGAATCAAGGGATCCAGTGCACTGAAGGGCTCATCGAGGAACATCACATCGGGATCCACGGCGAGCGCGCGGGCCAGACCGACCCGCTGCTGCATGCCACCGGACAACTGCTCCGGATAGGCATTGGCGTAGCCGCTCAGCCCCACGAGCTGGATGACCTCTTCGGCCCGCGCGTAGCGGACATCCTTCTTGACGCCCTGAATCTCCAGTGGGTAGGCGATGTTGTCGATCACCTTGCGGTGGGGCAGCAGGCCGAAGTGCTGGAACACCATGGAAAACTCCGTGCGGCGCAGATGGCGCAACTCCGAGGCGGAGGCCTTGAGGATGTCTTCACCCTCGATGATCACCTCACCTGCGGTCGAGTCAATGAGGCGCGTGAGGCAGCGCACGAGGGTGGACTTGCCCGAGCCCGACAGTCCCATGACGACGAAGACTTCGCCCTCGGCCACCTCAAAGGAGACATCGCGCACGGCAGCGGTGCACCCCGTTTGTGCCAGCAACTCCTCGCGTGGCAGATCGGCCAGCGGCGAGCCAACGACACTGTCGGACTTCGGGCCGAAGACCTTCCAGAGCCCTCGCACGCTGATGGCGGGGGTCTCGGTGCTGGGTGACGTGGACGTCGACATCGTCATGCCTCCTGGGAGAACCAGCCGCTCGGGGCAGGCGAGAGGTTGCGGTAGACATGCTTGGCCTCGAGATACTCGTGAAGTCCGGTCGGACCGAGTTCACGCCCGACACCGGACTGTTTGAATCCGCCCCACTCCGCCTGCGGTAGGTAGGGGTGGTAATCGTTGATCCAGATGGTGCCGTGCCGCAGAGCGCTTGCAACGCGCTCGGCCTTGCCCGCATCCGATGTCCACACCGCACCCGCGAGGCCGTACATCGTGTCATTGCCGAGACGGATGGCCTCGGCCTCCGAGGTGAATACCTCGACCGTGAGGACCGGGCCAAAGGACTCGTCCTGCACACATGTCATGTCACTGACGCAGTTATCGAGCACGGTGGGACGGTAGTAGCAGCCGTCGGCCAGTGCGGGGTATTCGCCCGGATCCGGAGCGGATCCACCGCAGCGCAGGACGGCACCCTCGGCAATCGCGGCGGCGACGTACGCCGCGATCTTGTCCCGATGGCCGACAGAGATCAGGGGCCCGGTCTCGGCCAGGGGATCAAAGGGACCACCGAGCCGGATGCGCTCAGCGCGGCGCACAATCTCGTCAACGACACGGTCATGGATCGACTCCTCGACCAGCAGGCGCGCGCCGGCAGAGCACACCTGCCCGCTGTGTAGGAAGACAGCGGTGAGCGCGTTATCGACGGCCGCCGTGAGGTCGGCGTCCGCGAAGATGATGTTGGGATTCTTGCCGCCGAGTTCGAGGGCGACCTTCTTGACCGTCGCGGCCGCCTCGGCCATGATCCTCCGACCCGTGATGAGCCCACCGGTGAAGGACACCAGGTCAACATCGGGATTCACCGCCAGTGGGGCCCCTGCGGTCGCCCCCGCTCCCAGGATGAGATTGGCGACACCCTCCGGCAGTCCCGCCTCAGCAAGAAGCCGGATGAGATGAATCGACGTCGACGGGGTCAACTCACTGGGCTTGAGGACGAAGGTATTGCCGGCGGCCAGCGCCGGTGCCACCTTCCACGCAGCCTGCAGCAGGGGGTAATTCCAGGGAGTGATGAGCCCGCAAACTCCGACCGGTGAGTATTCAATGCGAGAACGCACATCCGCATTGCCCGCATCGACGATACGGCCACCGAGCACATCGCCTGCGGCAAGGCCCGCGAAGTAGCGGAAGGTTCGCGCAACATCGGCCACGTCGTACTCGGATTCGGCGAATCTCTTGCCCGTGTCGAGGGATTCCGCTCGAGCAATCACCTCGACATCCCTCTCGAGTAGATCCGCCACGCGGTCGAGGAGTCGGCCACGCTCGGCCATGGCCACCCCGCTCCATCGCCCATCATCGAAGGCCCGGCGGGCCGCGGCGATCGCTCGCTCGGTGTCCACCGCCGTTGCCTCGTCCACCACACGGACAACCTCGCCATCGGCAGGGCAGCGAATCTCCCGCGTACCCCCTTCGGCGGCAGGGATCCATGAACCATCGATATAGAGGTCAGGCATGGGACCCAGCCTGGATGTGGTGGCGGTAGAAGGGGGCGTGTTCCGGGGGCAGGGGTGTGGCTCCCTTGATGATGTCGGCGGCCTTCTCCGCCATCATCATCACGGGCGCGTAGATGTTGCCATTGGTGACGTAGGGCATCGCGGACGCATCAACCACGCGAACTCCTTGGGTGCCATGCACCTTCATCGTGAGTGGATCGACAACCGACATCTCGTCGACACCCATCCTGTTGGTGCAGGACGGGTGGTACGCCGTCTCACCATCGCGACGGACCCAGTCGAGAATCTCATCATCGGAGGACACGTCCGCTCCCGGTGAGATCTCCCCTCCGCTGTAGGGAGCGAAGGCCGATTGCTCAAGAATCTCTCGGGTCTTGTGAATCGCCTCGATCCACTCCCGGCGATCCTGCTCGGTGGACAGGTAGTTGAAGACGAACGCCGGGGGCGCCATCGGATCCGCACTCGTGATCCAGAGTCGACCTCGGGCATCGGAATACATGGGACCGATGTGCACCTGATAGCCGTGACCCTCGGCAATCGACGTGCCGTCGTAGCGCACGGCGATCGGCAGGAAGTGGTACATGAGATTGGGATATTCGACACCATCGTTGCTGCGGATGAAGCCACCGGCTTCAAAGTGATTCGAGGCACCGGGACCTGATCGGAGGAAGAGCCACTCGGCCCCGATGATCGGCCGCCGCCAGAACTGAAGATTAGGATTCAAAGACACGGGCTGGGTGCACGCATGCTGCACATAGACCTCGAGATGATCCTGCAGGTTTTCGCCCACGCCGGGCAGATGATGCACAGGATCAACCCCGACCGATCGCAGATGGTCAGCATTGCCGATCCCGGACAGTTGGAGAAGTTGGGGCGAGTTGAATGCGCCTCCGCACAGGATCACCTCCCCTCCACGGACATGGACGGGACGTTTGCCACCAAGGGACACGTCAACGCCGGTTGCGCGGGGCTCGTCACCCGAGGTGTCCATCGTGATGCGGGTGACGTGCGCGCGTGTCTTGACCGTGAGATTGGGCCGGGACATCGCGGGGCGTAGGTAGGCCTTCGTCGCCGAGTAGCGCCGTCCGTTGTGCACATTGCGATCGAACGACGCAAAGCCCTCCTGCTTGTATCCATTGACATCAGCAGTCAGGGAGTGCCCGGCCTCTTGGACGGCTTCGAAGAATGCGGCAAAAAGCGGGTTCTTCGCCTCACCACGCTCCAGGATGAGCGGACCGTCCTTGCCGCGCCATTCGTCAGCGCCAGCGCGGCAGTCCTCCATCTTCTTGAAGTAGGGCAGGCACTGGGCATAGCCCCAGGAATCCATCCCCGGATCTGCTGCCCAGCGCTCATAGTCCAGGGGATTGCCACGCTGGAAGATCATGCCGTTGATGCTGCTCGACCCGCCCAGGATCTTGCCGCGACCGTGGTGCACCCGGCGGTTGTTCATATGCGGCTCGGGCTGGGATGCATACATCCAGTCATAGAGTTTGTTGCCGATCGGGAAGGTCAACGCCGCCGGCATGTGGATGTAGACATCCCAGGGATAGTCGGGGCGTCCGGCCTCGAGGACGAGGACCGTGGTCGATGAATCCTCGCTGAGACGTGCGGCAAGTGCGGATCCTGCGGAGCCGCCGCCGACGATGATGTAGTCATATCCCCTGGGCATGGGGACACCCTAGGTGATCGGCTGCCGTCAGTCACCGAGTTCGGCGCGACGACGGATCACGTACTCCTCGAGTTCCTCGCGGATGGATTCCTCCAGTGGCGGCTGCACGTAGTCCTCCAATTTTTGCTCGTAGATCTCCCGCGAGCGCTCCACCGCATCGCGCGCACCGAGACGCGTCCACCGCTCGAAGTTGTCTGAGTTCCATAGGAAGGGCCGATAGAAGCAGGTGCGGAATCGCTCCATGGTGTGCTCGGCCCCCAGGAAGTGACCGCCTGCACCGACCTCCTCATGCGCACCAAAAGCGAGTTCCTCCTCGGTGAAATTCACCGGGGTGAACTCACGTTGCAAGGATTCGAGGATCTGGATGTCGAGAATGTACTTCTCGTAGCAGGAGACAAGCCCACCCTCGAGCCAGCCTGCGGAGTGCATGACGAAGTTTGTGCCGGCCAGGAATGTGGGAAGCATTGTCATGAGGGACTCAAAGGCTGCCTGAGCGTCCACGGTCTGGGATGAGTTGAGGCCACCACCGGTGCGGAAGGGCAGGTTGAAGTGGCGCGCAATCTGTCCGGTGCACAGCAGCCCAATCGCCGATTCGGGTGTGCCGAACTGCGGTGAGCCGGACTGCATGTCGATATTGGAGAGGAAGGACCCGAAGACCACGGGGGCACCCGGTCGGATCAACTGCGTGAGCGCGATGCCGGTGAGGGTCTCAGCCATCTGCTGGGCCAGCGTGGCGGGGATCGACACCGGCGACATGGCTCCCATGAGCAGGAACGGCGTGAGGATCACCGGCTGCATTGCCCGGGCATACTCAAATTGTGCTTCCAGCATTCGGTCATCCCACCGCAGCGGAGAGTTGCAATTGACCAGCGAGATACAGACGGGAGTCTTCTCAATTGCCTCACGGCTACCAAAGAGGATTTCGCTCATGCGGATGGTGTCGAGTGCTCTGGTGCCACTGACCACATTGCCCATGTAGAACTTGTCGGTGAGGGTCATGGCGGCGTAGAGCATGTCCAGATGGCGCGAGTCCAGGGGTGCGTCGCTGGGCTCACACACCACTCCGCCCACGCTGTCCATGACGGGGAATGACTGCGCCAACTTCGCGAAGTTTCGGAAGTCCTCCATGGTGGCGTCCCGTCGTACGTCGCCCTGACGCACAAAGGGTGGTCCGTAGACGCTGGAGAAGACCATGCTGTTGCCACCGATATGGACGTTGTGGTCGGGGTTACGCGCCTGGATGTCAAAATCACGCGGCGCCTTGGCGACCTGTTCCAAGACGAAGTCCGGATCGAAGAAGACCTTGTCTCCGTCCGTGCGCATCCCTGCCGCCTTGAAGAGCTCGACGGCCTCGGGCATCATGAATTCGATGCCGAGCTCGGAGACGATGCGGCGCCAGCCCTTATCCAGGACAGCCATGGACTCCTCGGAGAGGATGTCGTAACGCGGCAGGGTGTTCTCGAACATGGGATCTCCCTGAATGTGGCCTTGACCGGTTTGTCTGATGATCCTACACTCCATAATTGGAAGTAGAGTTCCATATGGTGGAACTTTTATCGGATGCGATGAGGGCGGTGGGGGCAGGTGGCAGGACCGGTCGGCACTCAGGCGGTGGATCGCGCCGCCGCCGTGCTGCTGGCCGTCCTCGGGTCCACCGAACCGGTGAGTTTTGCCGACCTCGCCGGGACAACTCGCCTACCCAAGAGCACCCTGTCGAGACTGACGACAAGCCTGGAGCGCAACGGCCTGCTGCAGCGCACGGGGACGGGTGCGTGGCAGCCGGGCACGCAGATCACCGACTATGCCCTGTCCTTACGGCCAGAGGACGATCTCCTGCGCCTCGCGCAGCCGTATCTCGATGCACTCGGTGCTCGGACAGGCGAGACGGTCAATCTTGCCGTGCCCCTGGCTGGTGAGGTGCGCCAGATCGCCCAGGTGGATTCGGCCTACCTCCTCGGTGCGGTCAACTGGCTCGACCGACCGGTGCCCTTTCACTGCAGCGCACTCGGTCGCGTCTTTTTGGCACATGGCACTCCGCTCCCCGCCGGTCGCCTACCGCGCCTCACCGATCGGACCATCACCTCTCGCGCGGAACTCGGCCGAGTGCTCGACCGCGTCCGCGAAGAAGGAGTTGCCATCGTGGACTCCGAGCTAGAGCCCGGACTGGTCGCCGTGGCCGCGCCCATTTCCTCCGCTGATGGCACCGTGGTGGCAGCCGTGGCCGTCTCTGGGCCGAGTATGCGCCTCACACCCGCGCACCTTCCCGGGATCGCCCGCACCGTCCGTGATGCCGCAGAAGACATCGGCACCGCCCTCAGACCCGACCGATCCGACCCGTCACGAAAGATTGGAGCCGCATGACTCCCGACGAGATCCTCAAGGGCCTCTACGACGAGACGATGGTGGGCAACAAACCAGCCGTCTTGGAACTCACCCAGTCGGGGATCGACTCCGGTCTCCCACCGGAGCGCATGCTCTTCGAGGCACTCATACCGTCACTCGAGGAGGTCGGCGCACGATTCGAGCGCGGCGACTGGTTCGTCCCGGAGATGCTCGTGGCGGGCAAGGCCATGGCGGGGGCACTTGACCTGCTCCGTCCCCTCCTCGCCGCGGATGGCATCGAAAGCGTCGGCACCTTCCTGATGGGCACCGTCAAGGGCGACGTACACGACATCGGCAAGAACCTTGTCAACATCATGCTCGAGGGTGCTGGCTTCACCGTGATCGATCTTGGGGTCCAGGTGCCGCCGGAGAAGTTTGTTGCCGCGATCGAAGAGCACGAGCCAGACGTTGTGGGCATGTCTGCCTTCCTCACGACAACCATGCCGATGTTCAAGGCAAACATCAATGCGATCGAAAAGGCTGGCCTGCGCGACAAGGTTGTCATCATGGTCGGGGGCGCACCCGTCACCCAGGAGTACGCCGACGTCTGTGGAGCAGACGGCTATGCCGCCGATGCCGCCACAGCCGTGCGCAAGGCCAAGGAGTACGTCGCGGCAAAGCGAGCCGGCTGAGTATGCCCAAGCTCCTCCCCCTCATCGAGCATGCCGTCAAGAAGCCGGTGTGGGACTGCCGCATGTGCGGTCAATGCGTCCTGCATTCCACCGGTATGACCTGCCCCATGACGTGCCCCAAGACACTGCGGAACGGGCCGTGCGGAGGGGTGCGCGAGAACGGCAACTGCGAGGTCAAGCCCGACATGAGATGCGTGTGGGTCACCGCCGAACACCGCAGTCATTCACCCGCGATGCCCCGTCACTGGGAGGAGGAGTTCAACGACCTCCGCCCACCCGTCGATAACCGACTGCAGGGCACGTCATCCTGGGTCAACTTCGTCACCAAGCGCGATCAGCGCACCCCCCGGGGATGGCAGGGCGCGGCACACGATGCCCACTCCGCCGTCCCGGGCGCGTCGATGGTGGAGATCGATGACCCAACCAGCCTGCCCGAGGGATTCCACTCATGAGTCGCCTCTCGACCCTGATCGCCGAGGGCCGCCGGCCGGTGGTGACGGCGGAGTTTCCCAGCATCGACGGGGGTGGCCTGGAGGCCATCGAGCGCGCAGCGGATGAGCTCCGTCCGTTTGTCGACGCTGTCAATGCGACCGACAACCCCGCAGCTCACGCGCACGCGTCCAATACGTCGATCGCGATCGCCATGTCGCAGTTTGGCCTTGAGCCGATCATGCAGGTCGTCTGCCGCGACAAAAACCGCATCGCCATGCAGGCAGACATCGTGGGTGCCAGCCTCTTTGGCGTCGAAAACATCGCGTGCCTGACCGGTGATGATGTGACCGCAGGTGATGAGCCGGAGGCACGGCGCGTCTTCGATCTCGACAGCACCCAGTTGATCAAGGTAGCGGCGGGCCTCGGGGAGGGCCACTACCTCTCCGGCCGCGCAATCAAACAACCGCCCACCCTCTTTGTCGGTGCCGTCGAGAATCCCTTTGCGCCGCCCCTGGACTACCGCGTTCAACGCGCACTCAAAAAGGCCGAGGCTGGCGCTCGATTCCTGCAACTGCAAATCGGCTACTACCCCGAGCGCCTCGAGGCCTTCGTCCGTGGCTGCGTGGAGGTGGGTGTCACCCGCACCACGGCACTCCTCCCCACGGTCGTGCTCACGAAGTCCGCCAAGGCGCTGTCCTTCATGGATGACGCCGTGCCGGGGATTTCGATTCCTGTCGATGTGATTGCGAGTGTGGCAGGCGCCGGAGACAAGGAAGCCATTGCGGAAGCGTCCTACCAACTGACTCTCGATATCAGTCGCCACGCCCTGTCCCTCCCCGGAGTATCAGGGATCCACCTCACCGATTTTCGCCATGACGGATCGCTTGAGCGACTCGTCCGCGATCTGGGAATCGGCCCCGCTTTCGACCCGGTGGCGACCGCCTCCGGGACCACTTCGCACTAGGAGAGCCATGCACACCGTCCTCAGCTCGGCGCGCTCCAGCGTGACCATCGGGCCCGATCAGCCGTTCTGCATCATCGGCGAGCGCATCAACCCGACGGGGCGCAAGAAGTTCCAGGAGCAACTTCGCGTCGAGGACCTCTCCGCCGTCGAGATCGACGTCGCGGATCAGATCGCGGGCGGCGCCATGATGCTTGATGTCAACATGGGAGCTCCGCTCATCGACGAGGTCAAGCTGCTCGGCGACGCGGTGCGACTCGTGCAGTCCATCACCGACGTCCCCCTGTGCATCGACTCCTCCATCGTCGAGGCACTGGAATCCGGGCTGGCGGCCTACGAGGGCAAGGCACTCGTCAACTCGGTCACGATGGAGCGAGAGCGACTCGACCTCATCCTTCCGCTCGTCAAGAGGTACGGCGCTGCTGTCATCGCGCTCCCCAACGATGAAGAGGCCATCCCGGAGGATCCCCACCGCCGGCTTGAGCTCGCCAAGCGCCTGGTCGGCATCGCCACGGATGAGTACGGCATCCCCATCGAGGACATCGTCGTGGACCCGCTCGCCATGCCGATCGGAGCCGACCACACGCTCGCCATGAAGACGATGGAGGCAATCCACCTCATCTCCACCGAGATCGGCGTCAACACCACACTCGGCGCATCCAATGTGTCCTTCGGCATGCCTGATCGCCACACTCTCAACGCTGTCTTCATCCCCATGGCCATGCACGCAGGCCTGACCAGCGCCATCATGGACGCTCGTACGACGCACATCATCACCGCGGTCAAGGCCGCCGATCTCATGATGGGCAATGACGAATGGGGCGCGACCTGGATTGCCGCGCATCGCGCCAAGCAGGCGGCCGCGACCGGATGAGCCAGACCGCGGGCGAGGAGCAGACTGGCCCATCGCGCATCAGCCTGAAGTTCCAGCCCTCGGGCAAATCCGTGCGCGTGCCGGGTGGTGTCAGCGTTTTCGATGCCGCCCTGTGGAACGGCGTGCCCATCGACTCCACCTGTGGTGGACACGGCACCTGCAAGAAGTGCAAGGTCCGCTTCGTGGATGCGGATACGCCGATCTCCCCGCTTGATGAGCGAGCTCTCAGCGCCGAACAACTCGCCGATGGCTGGCGCCTCGCCTGCATGGCCACTGCGACACGCGATGTCGAAATCGACATACCTGAACTGACGACGCGCCCCAAGGCGGCGACGGTGGGTGTCGGACGTCAGGTGATCCTACGGCCAGCCGTGCAGAAGCGATTCCTGCGACTTGAGGACGCGACGCTGAGTGATCAGCGCACGGATGTGCGTCGCATCCTCGACGCACTTGATGACCTTGAGGTGCAGGTCAATCCCGCCGTGTTGCGCACCCTCGGCGTCACCTTGCGTGCGGCCCAGTGGGAGGTGACGGCCGTGATCGTCGGCACTCACCTCATTGGGCTCGAACCAGGAGATACGACGTCGGTGTCGTACGGAGTGGCGTACGACCTCGGGACCACCACGGTGGTGGCCACCCTCATGGACCTCACCACGGGGGCACCCATTGCCGTCGCGTCCATGCTCAACCAGCAGCAGCCCTTCGGCGCGGATGTCATCAGCCGGATCAGCTCGACAATGCTGGATCCTGATTCGCTCGGCCGATTGAGCGCCTTGGCGCATGCCACGCTCGACGAGCTGACCGGGGATGTGTGTGCACAGGCCGGTATCTCACGGGAGTCGGTCTATGAGGTAGCACTCGCGGGCAATGCCACGATGGTCCAACTCGCCCTGGGGATCGACCCCGAGCCGCTCGGTGTCGCACCCTTCATCCTGGCCACGGCGTCGTACGAAGGACTGCTCGCGGCTGATCTGGGCGTGCACATTCACCCGCAGGCACCGGCCATGGTCTTTCCCCATCTGGGCGCCTACGTGGGTGGCGACATCATCGCCGGCATCCTGGCATCCGGTATGGACCGCGACAAGCGGTTGCGCCTCTTCATCGATATCGGGACCAATTGCGAGATCGTGCTCGGCAACGGCGAACGGCTGGTCGCGACGGCTGCCCCGGCCGGGCCTGCATTCGAGGCGGCATCCATCCGCTGCGGCATGCGAGCGGCTTCAGGCGCCATCGAGGTCGTCGCCATCACCGACGAGGGACTGAGGCTCCAGGTGATTGACGATGCCGCTCCCGTCGGGCTTTGCGGCTCCGGTCTCGTGGACGCCATCGCTGAACTCTCTCGCGTGGGACTCCTTGACCAAACCGGTCGCTTCCTGGCCCAGGAACGCGTCCAGGAGTTGCGCCCGGATCTGGCAGAGCGCTTTGTCGAGCGCGATGGCGAGAGATTGTTCATCCTCGCTACCTCGGATGAATCCGGTAATGGGTCCGACGTTGTGCTCAGTCAACGCGATGTGCGGGAGTTGCAATTCGCCAAGGCCGCCATTTCGACCGGGTGGAAGTTGCTCCTCGAGGAGTTCGGCGTCGATGAGTCCGAGATCCAGCAGGTGCTGCTGGCCGGATCCTTCGGCACCTACCTATCCGCGACGAGCGCCATCACGATCGGGCTCGTGCCGCAGATCCCCGCGCTGCGCATCATCAGCGCGGGCAACGTCGCGGGCGAGGGAGCCAAAATGGCGCTGCTGTCCGACCCCGAGCGCCACGGTGCCACCGCCCTCCTGGACGAAATTCATTACGTCGAGCTCTCTGATCGCACCGACTTCAACGACCGGTTCGTCGATGAGCTCGCCTTCCCCTGATAGCGCCCAGCCACGGCGGGCCCTCATCCTGTGTGGTGCACTGAGCGCAGATGCTTCCGCGTGGATTGCGGAATCTGGTGTCGAGGTGGCGATCCATCCGCTGCCACCGCTTCTGCACAACCGGCCCGAACGCATCGCGGCTGAGGTGGAGCGGGTGATCACGACATTGCGCGGCACCTACGACGAGATCGCGATCGGTTACGCGGATTGCGGCACCTACGGCGCCCTGGATGAGGTGTGTGACCGGCTCGGCGTACGACGACTGCCCGGTCGACACTGCTACGACGTGTACGCCGGCGAGTCCGAGATGACAGCGATCTGGGACGCCGAGCCGGGCACCTACGTGCTGACTGACTTCCTCGTGCTGTCCTTTGATCGGCTGGTCTGGCGCGAACTCGGACTGGATCGCCATCCGGAGTTGCTCGATGACTACTTCCGGCACTACTCGCGAGTGGTGTGGCTGGCGGGACGGCGGACGCCCGACCTGGAGCGGGCAGCGCAGCGGGCCGCCGATCGTCTCGGCCTGCCCCTGGACATCGTCGCGGCCCCCGGTCGCCTGACCCAGACCCTGGACAACCTCTTCACGCCCTGACCTCTTCACGGTTCCCCGGGAGTCCGGGTTTCCCGGGTTCTTCGGGAATTCGGGTTCCCCGGGGGTCCGGATTCTTCGGGAGTCTGCGTTCTTCGGGAATTCGAGTGAGTTTTCCTCGCAAAATCTCCCGAAGAACGGTGAAGAAGATAGGTGCGGGCCGCAAACAATGGCCTCGTTATGCGCGCATCTGGGGACCGGACCTTGCTGTGGTGCTGCCGATAGTCCTCGGACATCATCTTGGCCTCACGAAGGCTGTGCAACATCTCGATGACGAAGAGCTCATAACGGAACGTGCTGTTGAACGATTCAACGAACTCGTTCTGCCAGGGTGATCCCGGATGACAACGCGATGTGCCTTCACCTACGTGAGAGGCACCTCAAGGATGGCATTCACGAAATTCTTGAAGCTCGTGAACTTGTGTCGAGCGATGACCTTGCCCTCAACCCTTTCGAGTACGACAAACCCAGTTTCATCTCGCCCATCAACGTCCTGTGTCTCGTCTACATCAATGACACGATCGCCATCGTCACCTAGCGTTCTACCATGACCCGACAGCACGACGTTCGTGCCCGGCTGGACATCGATGGACAGAATCAAGCTTCTCAGTTGCGCGGCAAAGCCATCCCACTGCTCCGGAGGAATCGCCGTGCGATGAAGGAGCGAGTTGTCGATTCCGTCAATCCGCCCGAACGCATACTGCGCCGTCTCCTTTGCCCGACAGGACGGTGAGGCTATGACTCGCGCCACCTTGACATTCAGCAGCCGGAAGACGCTGCCAATCAGTCGGCTCTCCTCCACTCCCTGCTCAGTCAGACACACGGCTTTCGCATACGACTCTGCGGCAGATCCACTCCCCCGGAGCAGGTCATAGGCGTCAAATGCCGCAACGTCGTTCCACTTCTCACGCTGCGCATGCCTGAAATGAAGGATGTATCCCCCATCAATAACTTTCTGAGCCCAGTACCTATCAGCAGCAGAAACGCCCGCTTGGTCCTTCTCACTTTCGAGAGCAAAAACTGGAACTGCCTCGAGGGCCTGGTAAGGAAAGATCTCGTGTCTCACGACCAACGCACCCCACGCGAATGAGATCGCAAGAGCAAGACAAAAAAACAACGTGGCCGAGAGCGCTAGCACCACAACCCTCGACGACTTCACAACGAGCACCTCCAAGCAAACACACATCGGAACGATCTAGTGCCACGATGCTATGTGGCTTCTCGCCTTGGCGTTGTTGCCGGGGTAATCCCGGGTCAATGAACACGCTCCCGGTGGAACTGACATTCCGCGATGAGTGCCGTGACGAAGGCCCCCGCCGCGGCGAGGTAGGACATGGCGACCGTCCCCGCGGTGGATCGCGGCGCGGCTGTCTGCACGGGAGGAATCCTCGGGGACGGGCTAGCCCGCGTGGGCGTCCATGAAGGCCAACCGGTCCGTGGACCGATCGATGCGCTGCTGCAGTGAGGAGCCCGCGCCGTGCCCGGCCTGCGTCTCGATGCGGATGAGCATCGGCTCCCCGTCGGGGTTGGCGTGCTGCAGCGTGGCGGCAAACTTGAAGCTGTGCGCGGGCACGACCCGGTCGTCCCGTGCGGCGGTCATGACGAGCGTCGCCGGATAGTCCACGCCCGCGCGCACGGTGTGCAGGGGTGAGTAACCGAGGAGGTACTCGAACATCTCCTTACTGTCGTCGCTGCGGCCGTAGTCACTCGCCCAGCCGTAGCCGATGGTGAAGTACTGGTAGCGCAGCATGTCGAGTACGCCGACCTCAGGGATGACAGCAGCGAAGAGATCGGGGCGCTGGGTGAGCACGGCGCCGGCCAGCAGGCCGCCGTTGCTGATCCCGTTAGCCACCAGGTGCGCGGGCGACGTCTGGCCTTCCGCGATAAGCCACTCGGCGACTCCGATGAAGTCGTCGAAGGTGTTCTGCTTGCGCAGCAGAGTGCCCGCGCGGTGCCAATTCCGACCGAACTCCCCACCACCGCGGATGTTTGCGACGACGTAGACACCGCCTTCTTGCATCCACGCGATCGCATCGGGTGAGTATGCCGGGGTTTCGGAGATGTTGAAGCCGCCGTATCCGTAAAGCCACGTCGGCGTGGACGGTCCGGGGGTCACACTGCGCAGTCGGCTGACGAAAGCGGGCACGCGCGTGCCGTCCTTGCTCGTCGTCCAGACCTGCTCGGTGATGTAGTCGGCAGGGTCGAAGGGCACGGGTGCGGAGTACCACTCGCGTGTGCGCCGGTCCCTCGGAGTGAACGTGAGCACCTGTCTGGGCTGAGTGAAGCTCGTGTAGGAGAGGAAGCCGCCGGGGCCCTCCCGATCGGAGACTCGCAGCACCTGGCCGATGCCGGGCAGCGGCAGGGTGCCGAGAGCACGCCCCCGCGGCGAGAAAATGCGCACGCGGCTCGCGGCGTCAGAGAGATAGACGACCACGAACTGGCGATCGACAATGCCCACCTGGTCGATCGCATCGGCCCGCTCGCGCACGATCTCCTGCCAGTGCCGCGGCCCCGGCCTGTCCAGCCGGATGCGCACGATCCTCGACTGAGGAGCCCCGCGGTCGGTCTGCACGATGATGTGGTTGCGTCCTTGCGTGATGATGGAGTAGGAGGACAGATCCTGCGGGAGAGGCAGGATCCGAATGCGCGGATTCGTGGGGGAGCCGGCGTTGTAGGCGAGGCCGTTGCCGCCCTCGGGCGCCCCGAGGGAGATCCACTGACGATCGAAACCGGGGGCGGCGACCGGCACCGCGAACGTCTCGGGGCGCTGCCTGTCGGTGTAGATGAGCGTCGAGGTGTCGCCCGATCGTCCGAGCTGGTGGAAGCGGACCTGAATGCCGACGTTGACTGACTCCAGCGGGTCCGTCGGCGTGGGGTACCGCACGTAGTAGAAGCCGGAGGAGTCTGGCGCCCATACGGCGCCGACGAACTTTGACCAGCGCAGGACCGCGCGCAGGTCCCTACCTGTGCGTACATCACGGATGCGCCACGTCTGCCAGTCCGATCCGCCGTCGGAGCTGGCCCATGCGACGTAGCGCCCGTTGGGGCTGGGGGACCAGGACGCGAGTGAGACGGTGCCGTCAGCGGAGAGCGTGTTGGGGTCGAGCAGGACCGCGCCCTCCTTGATGCCGCCCGACGACTGGTAGAGCACCGACTGCGCCTGCACGCCATCGTTTGCAATCCAGAAGAGCCTTCCCCCTGCGCTCACGGGCTGTCCCAACAAGGGCTGCTCGAGCAACTCGGCCATCTGCTCGGCGCGCGCGGCGCGGGTGGGCAGGCCTTCGAGGTACGTCGAGGCAAGACTCGCCTGCGCGTCGACCCACGCCTGCGTGCGCGCGTCCTCGGGATCCTCCATCCAGCGGTAGGGGTCCGCGACGTCGACGCCGAAGTAGGTGTCGACGTGCGTTGACCGCTCGGCGGGCGGGTAGGCCAGGCCAGGCGCGGCCCCCGCGGCGACCGGGATCGCCACGGACCCCAGGAGAAGGAGAGATGCAGCGGCTATGGGCAACGTCCGATTTGCGCGCATGGGCACAACCTAGTGGGCGAGGGTCACGTTGCCGGACCCGTCTGGCGGCCGGATCCGGGGGTCTGATGTACATGTTGATCGACAACTGATATATCTATGACGTGTCCGCACTCCAACTCGTGCAACCCGACCTCACCGGTGGAGAGTCTCAGTCAGACCACGCCTACCGGGACATTCGGGCACTCATCGTCACCCTCGAATTGGCCCCGGGTTCCCTGCTCAGCGAGCCCGATTTGCAGCAGCGGCTGGGCCTGGGACGGACACCGATCCGGGAGGCATTGCGCACCCTGGCCCATGAGCGCCTCGTCGACGTCTACCCACGCCGAGGCATGTTCGTCGCCGCCCTCGATCCGCGCGACCTCGCTGCCCTGTCTGAGGTTCGTGAACAACTCGAGCCGTACGCCGCACGCCTGGCAGCGCAGCGACGGACCGTTGAGGATCTCGAGGTCATCGATGACCTCCTTGCCGCCATCGACACAAATGCCCACGATCCCGATATGCGTATCCTCATCGAACTCGACCAGCGCATCCACCATCACGTCTACCGCTGCGCTCATAACGACTTCCTCCAGGGCGTATGTATTGAGCACTACATGCACGCCCTGCGCATCTGGTTCCTCGCCCTCGACCGCGTCAGCCACCTGGGTGATGCGGTGGCCGAGCATCGCGACCTGCTGGTCGCCATTCGCGAGGGTGACGCCGATCGCGCTGCACAGGTCATGTCCTCACACGTCACGGGCTTCGAAGCCGAGGTACGTCGAGCAATCTGAAAACTAGCCACTCCCCATAAGCCCAGTCAGCACCAAACGAAGGGAATCATCCAACATGAGCAACCTGCCGAGCTCCGCGAAGTGCGTCGTCATCGGTGCCGGGATCGTGGGCAACTCCGTGGCCTACCACCTGGCTCGTCTGGGCTGGACCGACATCGTCCAGATCGACAAGGGACCGCTGCCCAACCCCGGCGGCTCCACCGGGCACGCCTCGAACTTCATCTTCCTGGTCGATCACACCAAGGAGATGGCGGAGCTCACGCTCGACAGCGTGCGCCAGTACGAGGAGTTCGGCACCTTCACCAAGTGCGGCGGCATCGAGGTTGCTCGCACCCCCGAGCGCATGCAGGAGCTCACCCGCCGCATCACATCGGGCAAGTCCTGGGGCGTTGAGGGCATGTCACTGCTCACACCCGACCAGGTCAAGGACATGGTGCCGTTCATCGATGAGACGGTGATCCTCGGCGGCTTCTACACCGAGGGAGTCGGTGTCGTTGATTCGCTGCGCATGGGCACGATCATGCGCGAGAAGGCCGTCGAGATGGGTGCGCTGCAGTCCTTCGCCAATGTCGAGGTCGATGACCTGACCGTGGTCGACGGCCGCATCACCGCGGTGGTCACCGATCAGGGCACCATCAACTGCGAGTACGCCGTCATCGCCTGCGGCTGCTGGAGCCGCCAGATCGCCGCGATGGCGGGCGCTGAGATCCCCCTCACCCCCGCCGTCCATCAGATGAAGGACATCGGCACCGTCCCCATGTTTGCCGATGCCAAGGGCGACATCGAGTACCCGATCGTCCGCGACATGGACACCAACATGTACGAGCGCCAGCACGGCACGGGCCTGGAGATCGGCTCCTACGCCCATCGCCCGATGCTCTACGACGCCGAGGACATCCCGTCGAACGCCGAGGCCGCGCTCTCCCCCACCGAGTTTCCGTTCACCCCCGATGACTTCGCCGAGCAGGATGAGTACGCGCTGGAGCTCATGCCCGACATCGTTGGCGATGAGACGATAGGCGAGAAGTACGCGATCAACGGCATCCTCTCCCTCACACCCGACGGCATGCCGATCCTGGGCGAGACGCCGGAGGTCAAGGGCCTGTGGGCCGCATCCGCGGTCTGGGTCAAGGAAGGTCCCGGCGTCGGACGCGCCATCGCCGAGTGGATGATCCTCGGCGAGCCCGAGATCGATGTCCACGCCTCTGATGTCGCGCGCTTCTATCCCCAGCAGACGACGACCAAGCACATCAAGGACCGCACAGCGGAGGGCTTCAATAAGACCTACGGCATCGTGCATCCGGCCGAGCAGTGGTCCTCCAATCGCGAGGTCCGGATCTCGCCCTACTTCGAGCGCGAGAAGGCTCTTGGCGCAGTCTTCTACGAGACGGTGATGTGGGAGCGCCCCTTCTGGTACGACTCCAACGCCGGCCTGCTTGAGAAGTACGGCGATGCCGTCATGCCCCGCGTAGCCGAGTGGGACTCCCGCTGGTGGTCGCCCATCATCAACGCCGAGCATCTGCAGATGCGGGAGACGGCCGGCATTGTCGACCTGACGGCCTTTGCGCTCTTCGACATCACCGGCCCCGGTGCACTTGCCACCGTGCAGCGCGTCTGCATGCGACAGATGGATGTTGCCGTTGGCAAGGTCATCTACACCCCCGTCCTCTCCCCCGGCGGCGGCTTCAAGTCCGACCTCACCGTGATGCGACTCGGTGATGATCACTACCGCGTCGTCACCGGCGGGGCACACGGCATGAGCGATCTCAAGTGGTTCAAGGACAACGCCGCACCCGAAGCGACCTTCACTGATCTCACCGAGGCGATGTCGACCATCGGCCTCTGGGGCCCGCATGCGCGCGCCATCCTGGCCTCGGTCACCGATGCCGACGTGAGCAACGAAGGTTTCGGATTCGGCACGTGCCGCGACATCACCATCGCCGGGCAGACGGTGCTCGCCTCCCGAATCTCCTATGTGGGTGACCTCGGCTGGGAGATCTACGTCCCCATGTCCGAGGGCCTCGCGGTGTGGGATGCCCTCTGGGCGGCGGGGCAGGATCACGGGCTCATCCCGGTGGGTATCGGCGTCTACGGGACGACCGGACGACTTGAGAAGGGCTATCGGGCGTACGGCGCCGAGCTCGAAAGCGAGTACACGATCATCGAAGCGGGCATGAGCCCCAAGAAGATCAAGGACGCCGACTTCATCGGCAAGCAGGCGCATCTGCGCCAGCGTGATGAGCCGGTGGCCACGGTCATGTGTCTGCTCACGGTCGACGACCACACCTCCTCCACGGGCGAGAAGCGCTACATGCTGGGCAAGGAGCCGATCCTCACGAAGGACGGCGGCCCCATTACCGACGCACACGGACGCCGCTCCTACGTCACCTCCGCGGGAGCCGGCCCCTCCGTCGGCAAACACATCCTCATGTCCTACCTGCCGGCGGAGTACGCCGCTCCCGGCACGCACCTGCTCGTGGAATACCTCGGCGAGCAGTATCCCGTCACGGTCGAGGGCAGTGGAGCCGTCTTTGACGCGGCCAACGATCGGATCCTGGCGTGAATGTCGCTGTGTGCATCAAGCGCGTGCCCCTCTCACCGGGGCGCTGGAGTCTCACCCCCGATGCGACCGCCATCGACACCAGCGGCAGTGCGATGGGCTGGACCCTCAGCCCACATGAGGAGTGCGCCACCGAAGCCGCCGTACAACTGATTGAGGCGGACGGTGGAGAGGTGACGGCGTTCTCACTGGGCACGGCCGACTCCACCGAGCAGATCCGTGAACTCATGGCGGTCGGTGTCTCCCGGGGAGTCCTTCTCGAAACCGGCGCCGATGAGTGGGATCCCCAGGCGACCGCCGCGGCCCTCGCGAGCGCCATCCGTGACGATGCGACCACCTACGACATGGTCATCGTGGGCACGGAGTCCGCCGATACCTCGGGCTATCAGGTGGGGGTGCGCATTGCCCACGCCCTGGGCTGGCCCATCGTCACCAACGTCAAAGGCCTGTCGGTGACCGGTGGTGTGGCTCGATGCGAGCGCGTCGTCGGCACCGACCGGGAGGTTTATGAAGTCTCGCTGCCCGCCGTCATTGCGGTGAAGGATGGCGTCAATATCCCGCGCTACCCATCGGTGCCGGGCCGCATCAAGGCGCGCAAGAAGCCCATCGACACGGTGGCCCCCACGGCAACGCCCGCGCGACTGGAGAAGATCAGGCTGGCCCTGCCTCCCCAGGAGACGGGCACCGCCACGGTGCTCGGCACCGGCCCCGAGGCCGCACCCAGGGTCGTTGAGGTCCTCAAAGAGATTGGAGTCCTCACGTGATTCTCGTATATGTCGACCATGACCGTGGTGTGCTGGATGAGCTGTCGCTCCAAGCGTTAGCCGCCGCGCGCGGAATTGACGCGGATGTCCAGGCTGTCCTCATCGGTGTGGATGCGGTCGCCCTGGCGCCTCGACTCGGTGAGTTCGGCGTAGCGACCGCGCACGTCGGCGTGCATGACGGCCTGACCGACTATGCCCCGATGGCAGCTGGGCGCGCTGTCTCACAGCTCGCGGAGCGCCTGCAGCCCACCGCCGTCCTCGCTGCGGGATCCCCCCGCGGCAATGAGGTGCTCGCCCATGCGGCAGCCATCATGGATGAGCCCTTCGCCGCGGACTGCACCTCCATAACCCTGGGGGATGGTGTCTCCGAGGTGACGCGCTATCGCTGGGCCGGCAACGTGTTTGAGGAGGCGCGCGTCCATGCGCCCATGCTCTACGCCACAACAGCACTGCATGTGTTCGCTGCGGATCCCCAGTCGGGTAGCGCCCCTGCAGCCATCGTGGAGTTTGCTCCCGATCTCACCCCTGCTGATCTCGCCGTGCGCGTCCTTGAGCGCACCGGCGGCGGGGGCGGCGGCGTGAGCCTCGCGGAAGCCAAGGTTGTCGTCTCCGGTGGGCGTGGCGTCGGTGAAGCTGGCTTCGGACCGCTCGAAGAGTTGGCTGAACTCCTCGGTGGGACGGTGGGATGCTCACGCGTCGTCACATCCGCGGGATGGCGTCCGCACGCGGAGCAGGTGGGCCAGACCGGCACCAAGGTCGCTCCCGACCTCTACATTGCGATCGGCATCAGCGGTGCCACTCAGCACATCGCCGGATGCAAGAATGCCAAGACAATGATTGCCATCAACTCCGATCCGGATGCAACGATCATGTCGTTTGCTGATTACGCCGTCATCGGGGACGCGGCCACGGTGATGCCTGCCATCGTCGAGGCTGTCCGCGCAGCGAAGGGATAGTCCATGCTCAGCGACATCGAGATCGCCCAGGCCACCCAGATGACTCGCATCAACGAGGTGGCAGCCACGTTGGGGATTCCTGACGAGGCCCTTGTGCCCTACGGCCACTACAAGGCCAAGGTCTCGACAGCCTTCCTCGACGGACTCCCCGAGCGGCCCGGATCTCATCTCATCCTCGTGACGGCCATCAGTCCCACCCCGGCGGGCGAGGGCAAGACGACGACCACCGTCGGTCTCGGGGATGGCCTACGCCGCATCGGCAAGGACGCGATGATCTGCCTGCGCGAGCCTTCCCTCGGCCCGGTCTTCGGCATGAAGGGGGGCGCCGCTGGCGGCGGCTACGCCCAGGTGGTCCCCATGGAGGACATCAACCTCCACTTCACGGGAGACTTCAGCGCGATCGGCCTCGCCAACAATCTGCTGTCCGCGCTCATCGATAACCACATCCACCACGGCAATGCGCTGGGCATCGACGTCCGCCGCATCACGTGGAAGCGAGTCGTTGATATGAACGACCGTGCGCTGCGCGACATTGTGGTCGGGCTCGGGGGCCCGGCCAATGGTTATCCGCGCGAGGACGGCTTCGACATCGTGGTCGCATCAGAGGTCATGGCAATCTTCTGCCTTGCGATATCGCTGGATGACCTGCGTGCCCGGCTCGGCAACATCATCATCGGCTACACCCGCGATAAGGAGCCCATCCGCGCTCGCGACCTCAATGCGGATGGTGCCATGACCGTGCTGCTCAAGGATGCCTTCCAGCCCAACCTGGTGCAGACCCTGGAGCACACGCCAGCCTTCGTGCACGGTGGGCCCTTCGCCAACATTGCCCACGGGTGCAACACGGTGATCGCAACGGCCGGTGCCATGAAGCTGGCCGACTATGTCGTCACCGAGGCAGGCTTCGGGGCTGACCTGGGAGCCGAGAAGTTCATTGATATCAAGTGCCGCAAATCAGGACTGCGCCCATCAGCCGCGGTCATCGTCGCCACGATTCGAGCATTGAAATACCACGGGGGTGCCGACCTCAAGACAATCACCGATGAGGATCTCGGGTCCCTGGAGAAGGGAGTCGTCAATCTCCGCCGCCACATCGAGAACGTTCGTGACGTCTACGGCGTCCCCTGCATCGTGTCGATCAACAACTTCACATCCGACACGGTGGCGGAGGTCGACCTGCTCCGTCGCCTCGTGGCCGACGCCGGCGCGCAGGTGGTGCTCGCCACACACTGGGCTGATGGTGGTGCCGGCACCGAGGATCTCGCCCGCGCGGTCGTCACCATGTGCGAGACGCCGAGCGAGGTCACCTTCGTCTACCCCGACGAGGCGACCCTGTGGGAGAAGATCGAGGCCATCGCCACCCGTGTCTACCGAGCCGACGAGGTGACCGCGAGCTCCAAGGTTCGCACGCAACTTCGGGAGTTGCAGGACATGGGCTACGGCCACCTTCCCGTGTGCATTGCCAAGACGCAGTACTCCTTCTCCACCGATGCTGCCCTGCGCGGAGCGCCCAGTGGACATGTCCTGGACGTGCGCGAGGTGCGTCTGTCCGCAGGAGCCGAATTCGTCGTGGTGGTCTGCGGGGACATCATGACAATGCCCGGCCTACCCAAGGTGCCGTCCGCAGAGAAGATCAACCTCGTGGACGGTGCGGTGTGCGGTCTCTTCTGAGGATCCACCGCGCGTGGTGGGTGGCCCTGGTCACCTTCCTCGTCCTCATCGCCTCCGCGGCGTTCCGCTCGTCGCAGGGCGTGATGATCGTCCCTATTGAGGACGACCTCGGTTGGTCGCGCTCCGTGACCTCGCTGGCCATCTCGGTCAATCTCGTCATCTACGGAGTCACGGCACCTTTCGCCGCCGCTCTTATGGAGCGGTTCGGAGTACGTCGGATCGCCGTCGGGGCCCTAGCGCTGCTGGCTCTCGGCACAGGGCTCACGGCGGTGATGACCGCGTCGTGGCAACTCGTGCTGCTCTGGGGCGTGCTTGTCGGACTCGGGACCGGCTCCACGGCACTGGTCTTCGGCGCCCTCGTCGCCAACCGATGGTTCACCAAGCGACGAGGACTGGTGGTCGGCGTCTTCGGCGCCGCCTGGGCGACGGGCCAACTCGTCTTCCTGCCGATTCTCGCGCGACTCATCGAGCATCAGGGCTGGCGCTCCGCCTCCCTTCTCGTCGCCGTGCTCAGTGCCGCGCTCATCCCCGTCGTCGCGCTCGTGATGCGCGACCGGCCGTCTGATCTCGGGCTCGCCCCGTATGGCGCGGACTCGATGCCCGAGCTCGAGGCCAATACGACGCACAGCGGATGGCGGGCCGCCGCAGGCGCCCTCGTTGTCCTTCGGGATGCCGCCCGCACGCGCGCCTTCTGGCTCCTCGCGATCACCTTCGCTATCTGCGGATGGACCACCAACGGGATCATCAGCAGCCACTTCGTCCCTGCCATGCACGACCACGGCGTCGGCGCCACGACCGCGGCCAGCCTCCTCGTGATCGTCGGAATCTTCGACATCGTCGGCACGGTGGGATCGGGCTGGCTCACCGACCGAATCGACCCGCGCATCCTGCTCGCCGTCTACTACTCACTGCGTGGCGTAGCGCTCCTGGCCATCCCCTTCATCCTCGGTCCGGAGATCGAGCCGCCGCTGCTCCTCGTCATGGTGCTCTTCGGCCTCGACTGGGTCGCGACGGTGCCGCCGACGGTGACGCTCTGCCGGGAGATCTACGGCGTCGAGCGCGGAGCCATCGTCTTCGGCTGGGTGTTCGCCGCGCATATGGTGGGTGCCGCATTCGCCGCAGCAGTGTCGGGCTGGATCCGCGTCGCAGCGGGTGACTACGCCACCGCGTGGTGGCTTGCCGGACTCCTCGCAGTCCTCGCCGCCGGCCTGTCACTGGCGATCACCCGTCCACGTCAGCGTGAGCTGACCGCGGCGTAGGCTTGCCCTAGGAGGTGCGTCATGGGTTACGACATCCACACGGTGGAGATCGACTCTCAGCATGCGGCAGTCCTGTCTGGCACATGCAGCATGGGCGAGGTTGGCGGTTTCCTCGCGGAGGCATTCGACAAGGTCCTCGGCGCCCTGGCACGCGCCGCCGTACCCGTCGATGGCAAGCCCTTTGCCCGCTACGACATGGTCGACGGCGGCTTCACAGTGGATGCCGGCTTCCCGTGCCCAGCGGACCTCGACCTCGACGGGGACGTCCACACGATCACCCTGCCCGGTGGGATGGCGGCCCTCACCACGCACGTCGGTCCGTATGAGGGGGTTGCAGCTGCGTACCAGGCGATCGAGGAGTGGTTCACGACCTCGGGGCACCGCCCGACGGGGGCTCCCTGGGAGACCTACCTCGACGGTCCGGAGGTCCCCGAGCCCCGCACGACCGTAACCTGGCCCTGCACTCTCGACTAGTTCGTTGGAGCGGGCGCGGGATAAGTCGACTTTCAGTGAAATGCCGTGAGGCTCGGCGCATCAGCCTTGCCGCGAGCCATGCCGTCGGCCATGGCCGGTCCCATCGTGGCCGCAGCCATGAAGTCCGTTGTCGGATCCGGATTGGCGATGGTGACATGGACCGTGCTGCCGCTGGCCCTCAATGCCGCGGCTTCTCGTTGGGCGGTGCCCGGATGCACCCGCTCGGCAATGCCGAACGACGGGTTGACGTGCTTTGGCGGATTGGCAAGGAAGTCGAACATCGCGATAATGAGGACCGACCTTGCCCCTTCGAGCATCTGGGCATGCGTGCTCGAGTCGCTAACCCCTCCGTCCATGCAGAGCCGGTCGCTAAGCCAGGTCGGTCCATTGACTCCGGGAAGCGAGGAACTCGCGGCGACGGCCTGAGAAATCGTGACGCCTGAATCGCTGCTCGCGATGACCGACTCACCGGTGTAGCAATCGGTCGCCGTGGTGTGGTGTCCCTGCGGCCACGTCGTGAGGCCGAGCAAGCCTTCCACGGAGGCGATGTACTTGTTATCGGGAGCGTTACGGGAGGCCATCGCCGCCCGCCCGATCTGCTGGAGTGTTGCCGGCGTGATCTCAGTGGTCTGCCCCATGACCGTTTGCGCGCGCGCCTGTGATGGAGCACCCGCGCTGATGTTGAGTTCCTTGTTGGCCATCGCTGGGTTGGCACCGAGTTGCTTGAGTGCATCGGTCAATTCAGCGAGCCGACCGCCCTTGATCGCAGCGCCGACGATGGCGCCCGCGCTGGTTCCGATGGTCACATCAGCCTTCGCAAGGTCGACTCCCGCCTCAAGGAGCCCGTTGGCGTAGCCGACCATCCACGCGACGAACCACTCGCCACCGCCGCCGAGCGCCACGGCCGCAGTGGCGCCGGAGCCCAAGGGACTCGCCTCACCCATCGTCCGAACTGACATCGCACGGTCCTTCCGACGCGATTACGCGGGCACGTATGGGCAGTTGGCCCACTAGTGTCTAGAAAGACTACCGAGAAGGGATTGAGGTGGCGGCAAAGTCCTGGCAGATCGCTCGCCAGCCCGACGTCTGGCACTCCGCGGTCCGCTTCGCTGTGACATTGTCCGTCGTCGACGTGACTGTGTGGCTCCTCTTCACGGATGCCACTGCCGTCGTACTCGGCTCATTTGCGGTCATCTGCATGCTCTACTTCCTCGATTACCCCGGAAGCACGCGCGAACGTATCGTCGGCTACGGGTCAGCCGCCATCGTGGGAACCTTCGCCGTCGTACTGGGAAGCGTTCTCTCTGGCTGGCTGGCACTCGCCGTAGCGGGCGCGTTCGTCGTCTCCTTCATCTTCTCGTACGTCCGCGTGCTGCGTGGCTTTGCCGCACGGGCCTCGGTCGGCCTGCAGGGCGCCTTCTTCCTGCCGCTGATGTCGAGTGCATCGCCTACGCAGATTCCTGAACTCGTCGGATCCTGGCTCATCGGCGCGTCCATGGCGACAGTTGCGGGAGTCTTGATCTTCCCCGACAGGACGGGCAATCGAATTCGAGATCTGGTCGCTGCTTGGCTGCAGGATGCAGCAACCATCTGCGATCCGGATTCGCGTGCCGAGGAGGCCAGGGCAGCGCGTGAGCGGGCCCGGCTGACACGTGAGCGGATTCGACTGACCGTCCAAGCGGATAACGTCCGGCTCGGTGCTGTCGGTCGCCGTCAACGCGCCCTTGCCGCCATGGTCGATGGAACCCAATGGGGGACGGCTGCTCTCGACGTGATCGACCGTTCTAGAGCTGACGAGCATGATGGAGGGAAGCATTCGCACGCCCTCCTGGCGGCATCAGCTGAGGCGTTCTCGTGTGCCGCGAGTGCCCTGACGTCTCAGCGGCCACCTAGCCGAGTGCCTGATCTTCCGGCCGCCCGCGGGGACGATCTCCACGATCTTGGCGGCGAATCACCGGGCCAACTGCGCGAGCACTACCCTGCGCGACTGGTCTCGATTCTTGCCATGCGCATGCTGTGGCTCGCCGGGGTCTCGCGAGGATGCGCGTACCCGGAGCCGGACATCGGAAGCGTGGCTGACCGGCGGCCACTCGCTCTCCTGCAGGTCAATGTGACGCGCGGGTCCCTATGGTTTACGAGCGCCCTGCGAACCGGCGCCGCCATAGCCCTGTGCGTTCTGCTCGTGCGCCTGATCGGGCTGGATCACGGACTCTGGGTGGTGCTTGCGGCACTGTGCGTGACACAGGTCAGCTTCTCGACGACATCCGGCGGGACGACGGCCATGCGCATGGCCGTCGGCGCCATCGTCGGTATCTGCGTGGCATCCCTAGCGACGCTGGCTCCCCTACCCTATCCCGCGTTTGTCGTCCTCCTCCCCGTCCTTGCGCTCCTGGCATCCATCGCGTCCCATGCTGGCGCCTTCCTCGCGCAGGCTTCCTACACCCCCTTCGCCCTCACGAACCTTGCGGTCCTGGAATGGACGACCGATAGAGACCTGGAGTACCTCCGCATCGAGGACATCACCCTCGGCGTCGTCGTTGCCGGAGTCTTGACACTGCTGACTTTCCCCTACGGGCTCCGCCGCCAAATCGGCCAGCAAGCCAAACAGGCCACGGAGTCAAGCGCCGCCTATCTCAGGTCAGCGATGGCCATGGCTGGCGGACGCGCTACGGACGCAGTAGGCCTGCGCGAGGAAGCGATCCGCGGCGTATCCGTGCTCGAGTCCACGCTTCAGGCCGCATCACAGCGTCCTACCCTTCCGCTGGATGAACTCCTCGCCTCATTCCGCGCCGACGCGGGGGCACGTGATCGCATTGTGGGCGGTGACGCGTGCCATCAACTCGCCCTTGACCAGCGCGAGGACCCGAGGTTGGAGCCGGTCGCGCGGGTGTTCGTCGACTGGTGGGCGAATTCGCCGCTCAACACGGAGGTGCCCGGGGCTGAGCATGTGAGAGCCCCCGGTCAGGATTGAACTGACGACCTACCGCTTACAAGGCGGTTGCTCTACCACTGAGCTACGGAGGCGCGGGCAGCATCCTGTCATGGGGGGCACGCCCTCCAGACCCGGGGCCGTTTCATGAAATGCATGCGGGCCGTTCACTGAAACCGGACAATCCTCCCGTGGGCATCACCATTCGGGACGTCGCGGATGAGGCGGGCGTCTCGCCGGCGACCGTGTCGAGGGCATTACGCGGTATGCCCAATGTCAATGCCGCGACCCGCGCCCGCATCAAGGCTGCCGCCGCAAGGCTGGACTACGTCGCCTCACCGAGCGCCTCGCGCCTGGCGTCCGGACGCACCGGGTCGATCGCCGTGATTACGCCGTACATCTCACGCTGGTACTTCGCGACGGTCCTGTCCGGCGTCGAGTCGGTGCTGCAGGCCGCCGGGATGGACCTGCTGCTCCTCGGCGTCGTTGAGAGCGCCGCACCCAGCGATCAGCCGAGCGCTGCTCAACGCCTGCGCCGACGCGTCGACGGTGCACTCATCATCGCAATGCCGCCGACCGATCCGCAGATCACAGAGGTCCTCGATCTCGGGCTGCCCACATCGCTCGTCGGGGTCACTCTCGAGGGAGTCCCCGGTGTGGCCATCGACGACGTGCAGGCAGCGCGCCAGGCGACCCAGCACCTGGTCAACCTGGGTCATGAGCGCATCGGAATGATCGGCGGGTCCACGGTCGAGGCCCATTTCACGGCCGAGACCGATCGGGAGCGCGGCTTCCGCGAGGTGCTCACCGCGCACGGTCTCGACAATGATCCACGCCTGGCCACGCACGGCTACTTCACGATCGCGGGCGGCGAGCGTGCCATGACTAACCTGCTCACCCAGCCAAGGCCCCCTACGGCCGTCTTCGCCATGAGCGACGAGATGGCATTCGGGGCACTGCGCTCCCTGAGCCTGCACGGGCTCGTCGCAGGGCGGGACGTGTCCATCGTCGGCATCGACGGTCACGACGTGAGCGAGCACCTCGACCTGACGACCGTTGTTCAGCCCGTGACCGAGATGGGCAGCGTGGCCGCGCAATCGCTGCTCGATCAGATTGGCGCGGGCACACAGGAGGTTCAACCCGGTATCGTCCGAATGCCGACGCAACTGCGCGTCCGCGGATCCACCGGTCCCCGGAGTTAGTCACTCACGAGCAAGGAGTCGTACATGAGTCATCCCGTCGTGATCGCAAGCACCTGGCAGTCACTTGCGGACCAGCTCGAAGACTGGGGGCTGAAGCCCGGTGCCGACTCGGGCACGCCGATGACGCGCGGGTGCGTCCTCAAGACGTGGGAGAACGTCGAGACCGGGCTCTGGGAGTGCACGCCCGGCGGCTGGACGGTCGAGGACCGACCGGACGAGGAATCCGTGATCATCCTCGCCGGACGCGCCCGGGTCACGGATGCCAGCGGCGCGGTCACGGAGATCTCCGAAGGCAGCACCGTCGTCTTCCCGCGCGGATGGTACGGCCGCTGGGATGTCGAGGAGACGATCGTGAAGTACTACGTCTCCATCCGTTGAGAGTCAGCCCTCGACGATGATCTCTCCGGCCTCGGCGACCAGGTTGCCGTCGGCGTCATACACGTCGACGACATCTTCCTCAGCCACGAGATTGCCTTCCGCGTCGTACAGGTCAATGACCTCTTCGACCACGGAGCCGTCCTCGCTCGTCACGACGATGACATCGTCGACAACGGTGCCCATGACCAAGCCGTCATCCCCGATGAGTTCGGTGACCTCGATGGATTCCCCTACCTCAATGTTGTCCTCAGCCATGGTGTGTCCTTCCTGGATTGCGTGGGCGTGCGGTTGTCCTCCATCTAATCCGATGATGGGGAACGACGGGAGGGATTCACATGAACTTCACGCGTCGAGGCGGGCGAGCGCACAGAGGACCAGGGGGTCGACGTCGTCGGGGTAGGCCCGGACGAACTCACCGAACTCAGCGATCATCACCGGTGTCCAGAAGGAGTGCAGATGACCGCTGATCCGCGTGACCGCCTGCTCCTCGGTGAGCCCTGCGCAGTTGGCGGCAATCTGCCCGGCCATCCGGGAGAGACTCTCAGAATTCACGACTATGCCAGGGCCCCCGCGTCGGCCTCTGCTGACGCCAGGAGCGCATCGGGGCCGCGCAGCGTCGGGGTGATCTCCACGGCGGTCACCTTGTATTCGGGGCAGTTGGTGGCCCAATCGGAATACTCCGTCGTGATGACATTGGCACCACTGCCGGGGAAGTGGAACGTGGTGTAGACGACTCCCGGGGGCACTCGATCAGAAATCTGCGCCCTCATCACCGTCGTTCCGACGCGACTCGCGATCGTGACCCAGCCGCCGTCGGTGATTCCCCTGGCCTCGGCATCGGATTCGTGGATATCTAGCAGATCCTCGTCATGCCAGGCGACATTCGCCGTTCGCCGCGTCTGGGCACCCACGTTGTACTGGCTCAGGATGCGACCCGTGGTGAGAAGGAGTGGGTATCGCCGCGTGCTGCGCTCGTCGGTGGGGACGAATGCCGTGATCTGGAAGGCACCCTTGCCCCTGACGAAACCATCGACGTGCATGATCGGCGTACCGAGGGGGTGTTCGGCGTTGCACGGCCACTGCACGCTGCCGACCTCGTCCAGCAGGGCGAAGGACACTCCCGCGAATGTCGGCGTGAGTGCCGCGACCTCGTCCATGATCTCGCTGGAGGAGTCGTACGCCATGGGGTAGCCGAGAGCCGTGCTGAGGTCGCAGATGATCTCCCACTCCTGCTTGCCCGTCTTGGCCGCCATGACGGGTCGCACCCGATTGATCCGGCGCTCAGCGTTGGTGAAGGTGCCGTCCTTCTCCAGGAAGGAGGTCCCCGGTAGGAAGACGTGGGCATAGCGCGCGGTCTCATTGAGGAAGAGGTCCTGGACGATGACGAGATCCATCGCCTCGAGTGCCCGCTGCACATGCTGGGTGTTGGGATCGGACTGTGCGATGTCCTCGCCCTGGACAAAGAGTGCTCTGAACTGTCCGGTCAGGGCTGCATCGAGCATGTTGGGAATGCGCATCCCCGGGTCCCCGCGCAGATCAGCACCCCAGAGCACCTCGAACTGCTCGCGCACCGCATCGTCGGAGACGTGGCGATAGCCGGGCAACTCATGCGGGAAGGAGCCCATGTCACATGAGCCCTGGACATTGTTTTGCCCGCGCAGGGGATTGATCCCCACCCCGTCCCGACCGATATTGCCGGTGGCCATGGCGATATTGGCCATGGCCATCACCATGGTGGAGCCCTGGCTGTGCTCGGTGACTCCCAGGCCGTAGTAGACCGCCGAGTTGGGACCGGCGGCGTAGAGCCGCGCGGCGGCGCGGAGCTCCTCAGCCGGCACCCCGCTCACGGCTTCGACCGCCTCGGGTGAATTCTCCGGGAGGCTAATGAAGGCCTCCCAGGCGGCAAAACTCGCCAGGTCGCAGCGCTGCGCGACGAAGTCGCGATCGATGAGACCCTCGGTGGCGATGACATGGCCCAGCGCATTGACGACCGCGACATTGGTGCCCGGCTGCAGCTGCAGATGGTGATCAGCTGTGATGTGGGCTGAGCGGACCAGATCGATGCGTCGAGGATCCACAATGATGAGGCGAGCACCGTCACGCAGTCGGCGCTTCATGCGGGATGCGAAGACCGGATGCGCATCGGTGGGATTGGCTCCGATCACCAGGATGACGTCGGCACTCTCGACCGACTTGAAGTCCTGAGTGCCCGCCGACGCACCGAAGGTCTGCTTGAGGCCATATCCGGTCGGCGAATGGCATACACGCGCGCAGGTGTCGACGTTGTTGGTGCCAAAGGCGGCGCGGACCATCTTTTGTACGACGAAGACTTCCTCATTGGTGCATCGGGAGGAGGTGATGCCACCCACGCTGTCCACCCCGTAGCGAGTCTGGATATCCCGGATGCGTGTGGCAGCGTGACCAATCGCCTCCTCCCAGCTCGCCTCCCGCCACGGCTCCGTGATGGCATCGCGGATGAGTGGGGTCAGGACACGATCGGGGTGGGTGGCATAGCCCCAGGCAAAGCGGCCTTTGACGCAGGAGTGGCCCTCGTTGGCGCCACCGTCCTTGGCCGGCACCATGCGCACGAGCTCATCGCCGCGCAGCTCGGCCTTGAAGGAGCAACCGACACCGCAGTAGGCACAGGTGGTCAGGACGGTCCGGGTCGGTATGCCGAGGTCAATGACGGACTTTTCCTCAAGCGTCGCCGTCGGGCAGGCCTGCACGCATGCACCGCAGGAGACGCACTCACTGTCCATGAAGGACGTGCCCCCCGGGCTGACCTTGGAGTCAAATCCGCGACCAACGATCGTCAACGCGAACGTGCCCTGGATCTCATCACAGGCCCGCACGCACCGGCTGCAGGCAATGCACTTGGATTCATCGAAGGAAAAATAGGGATTGGAGTCATCGGTCGGAGCGTCAAGATGATTGGCCCCGTCATAGCCGTAGCGCACCTCGCGCAGGCCCACGACTCCGGCCATGTCCTGCAACTCACAGTCGCCGTTGGCGGGACAGGTCAAACAGTCGAGGGGATGATCAGAGATGTACAACTCCATGACATTGCGGCGCAACTCCGTGACACGTGGTGTCTGGGTGCGCACGACCATGCCCGGCTCGCACGGCGTGGTGCAGGATGCCGGCGTGCCCTTCTTGCCATCAATCTCGACCACGCAGAGGCGACAGGAGCCAAAGGGCTGGAGTGAGTCGGTGGCGCAGAGTTTGGGTACGTCGAAACCAGCCTCGGCAGCGGCCCGCATGACCGACGTACCAGCGGGCACGGTCACGGGCACCCCATCCACGACGACCTCAACCCGGGCGAGGGACAGTGCGGCCGGGGTGCCGTAGTCGGGCTCATGGAGCAGTGTCATGGCGTCACCTCAGGGGGGCGATGGAAGTCCTCAGGGAAGTGTGCCAGAGCGCTGAGCACCGGGAGGGGCGTGAGGCCGCCCATGGCACACAGTGATCCGTCGGTCATGGTGGCGCAGAGGTCCTCCAGGAGGACCAGATTGAGCTCGCGATCGACACCCGCCGTGATCTTGTCGATCACTTCAATTCCACGCGTGGAGCCGATGCGGCACGGCGTGCACTTGCCGCAGGACTCCACGGCACAAAACTCCATCGCAAACCGCGCCTGGGTGGCCATATCGATTGAGTCATCGAATGCCACGACTCCGCCATGGCCGAGCAGACCACCGGAGTCCGCGAGTGCTTCGTAATCCATCGAGACGTCGAGAGCCTCGGCCGGCAGATAGGCACCGAGTGGTCCACCGACCTGCACCGCCCGCAGGGGGCGCCCGCTGAGAGTGCCTCCCCCGAAATCCTCGATGAGCTCCCGCAGGGTGACACCGAAGGCGATCTCCACAATGCCGCCACGGGCAAGATTGCCCGCGAGTTGGAAGACCTGGGTGCCGCGCGAACGGTCGACTCCGAGTGCCTGGTAGTCGCCCGGCCCATCGGCGATGATGGATGGCACAGCCGACAGGGTCAAGACGTTGTGCACCAGGGTCGGCTGCCCGAAGAGACCCTTCAGTGCGGGTATGGGTGGCTTGGGCCGCACCATGCCGCGCTTGCCCTCGAGGCTTTCCAGCATCGCGGTCTCTTCACCACATACGTAGGATCCCGCTCCCTCAACGACGCGGATGTCAAACGTCCGTCCCGTGCCCATGACGTCGACTCCGAGCCAGCCATCGACGCGTGCAATGTCCACGGCGGTGCGCAGCGTGGCGATGGCATCGGGGTATTCGGAGCGCACGTAGATGAGTCCACGAGTTGCACCGACGGCTACACCGGCGATCGCCATGCCCTCGAGGAGCGTGAAGGGATCCCCCTCCATGAGCATGCGGTCGGCGAAGGTGCCGCTGTCCCCCTCATCCGCGTTGCAACAGATGTACTTGTCGAGCGATTCAGCCTCGAGGACGGTGCGCCATTTGATGCCTGCGGGGAAGCCGGCCCCACCGCGTCCCCGCAGCCCGGAGGCCAGCACGTCCCCGACGATCTCCTCCGCCGACTCCTGCAGCGCTCGCTGCAGCCCCCGCAGGCCACCGGTGGCGCGATAGGCGTCAAGATCAAGGGGATCAATGATGCCGACCCGGGCAAAACTCACGCGCTGCTGGCGGGCCAGCCACGGTATGTCGTCGACAACGCCCAGCGCCAACTCATGATGGGCACCCTCAAGGAAGCCCCCGTCGATGAGACCCGGGACGTCGCCGGGCGTGACCGGGCCGTAGCCCATGCGCCCCCGCGATGTCTCCACCTCGACGAGCGGTTCGAGCCACAGCAGACCTCGCGATCCATTGCGCACGATCTCGACGTTGATTCCTCGGACGCCACACTCATTCTCCACCGCGCGGGCTACCTCATCCGCGCCGACGGAGCGAGCGGCGCTGTCGCGAGGCACGTAGATGCGAGTCATGCCAGCACCGACTGCGCCTGAGCAATGGCCGCTCCGACGCGCTCGACATCACAGCGGCCGAGGAGGCGACCGTTCACCATCGCAGCGGGACCCAGTGCGCAGTTGCCGAGGCAGTAGACCTTCGCAAACTCCACACCGTCACGGGTCTCGCCCAGAGGCACGCCGTACACGGCCTCCAGGGATGCGGCCAGAGGGCGAGCACCCACCGCCTGGCATGCCTCGGAGACACAGACCTGGACCGCGACCGGAGGCGGGGGAGACTGGCGAAGATCGTGGTAGTACGTGAGAACGCCGACCACCTCGGCGCGGGAGACGTTGAGTTCCCGCGCGATGACCGGGACCGACTCATCAGGGACCCAGCCGAAGACGGCCTGGATGCGCTGCAGGGCCGGCAGCATGAGTCGTTCCTCAGCGGGCATCGCCTGAAGGATGACCGTGGCGGCCTCGACCGACCACGCTTGGTGACTCGTCACCACACCACCCTCCGGCAGCCGGCACGGTATGCCGGCGATGTGGCCCTATCGTAGGCCACGTTGCTCCCGAGTGGGAGCCCTCAGTCACCTCACCACGCGTGGTTCCACAGTGTGGAACCACTCGTGGCGGATGACCGGGTATCAGATGCATGAATGTTCGAGGTGGCCCCTAGGCTGATGTCACCGCCTGCGGAGGGAAGCCATGGCCTCGACCGACCGGCGCCGCGTGCTGCGGTGGCGTGATGGCGCGGCCACCGCCGGCCCGGATGCTCTCGCGATTGAAGAACCCCTCGAGATCGAGGTGGACGGCGTTGCCGTTTCCACCACGATGCGCACGCCGGGACACGACATTGAGCTCACGCTGGGCTGGCTGGTCGCCGAAGGCGTGATAGCCCATGTCGACGATGTGGTGGAGGCCAAGGAATGCTTCGAACTCGTTCACCCCGACGCTGAGGACACCCGCCGCATCGTCCAGGTGCGGACCCGATCTGCCGAGCCCATGCAGCCGCGACTGCATGCGACATCCAGCGCCTGCGGCGTCTGTGGCGCCGATCTCATCGCCCTAACCCAGCGAACTCGGCGGTGGCCACTTACTCGAGACGACACCTCCTTCGACATCGTGGCGGTGCTGCGCCAGCCCGACATCTGCCTGGAAGCCCAGCGTGGTTTTGCCGTCAGCGGTGGGTTGCATGCGGCTGGCCTCTTCACACCCTCGGGTGAGCTCATCTGCCTGCGGGAAGATGTCGGCCGGCACAACGCCGTCGACAAGGTCGTGGGATGGGCACTGCAGCAAGAACGCCTTCCGTTGAGTGGCCATGCACTCCAGGTGAGTGGTCGCGCGTCGGCGGAATTGGTGCACAAGGCCGTGCTGGCCGGCGTACCCCTGCTGGCGTCCGTCTCCGCACCCACAACCTTGGCCGTTGACCTCGCCCGCGAATGCGGGCTCACCCTGGTCGGCTTCGTGCGGGGCGGCTCACTCAATGTGTACGCCGGCGCCGAACGTCTCGGGCTGACGATCTAATCGAGCACCTCGCGAGTGGTCCGGACCGCGGCGAACTCCCCGTGCAGATTGGTCGCGGTGATGCGGGCCAGGTCCTGAGCCCTCACGACCTGACCATCCGGGCCGATGCGATCAAAGGTGTGCGTGGCATCGATGACGAAGTCGACGTCGTACCCCAGATTGCCCGCCATGCGCGCGGTCGTCTCGCAGCAGTGGTTGGTGGTCACGCCGCAGAGGGTCAGCCGCGTGATCCCTCGCTCGGTGAGCCATGTGTGCAGGTCCGGATCGCCGTAGAAGGCGGAGTTGACGCTCTTGGTGATGAGGACATCTCCATCGATCCCCGGCCGGAGATCATTGCCCGGCTGACCAGGTCGCAGCGGTGAATCCGCCGACGTCGAGTCATGGCGTACGACGACGATGGGCCATTGCACCGCACGCCAGGCCGCGATGAGTTCGAGGATGCGGGCCTCACATGCCGGGTTGTCGCGGGGGCCCCACACAGGATCGTCGAAACCCTGCTGGACGTCGATGACGACAAGTGCGTGATGCGGATCCCCGGTGAGCGCCACGTGGCGAGGCTACCCTCCGGGGATGCACGTCGAACTCGCCCTTGATGTCAACGACCCTGCGCGCATGGTCGCCTTCTGGTCCCAGGTCCTCGGATACGCCGTGGAGGATGAGGGACGCTTCGATGCACCAGACCGCGTCTACTGGTCGCTGGTCGATCCCGCGGATCGCGGGCCGCGCCTGGTCATCCAGCGCGTGCCGGAGCCGGTCGCGGCCAAGACGCGGGTGCATATCGACGTGCACGTGCCCGATATCGAGGCGGCCGCGGAGGCCGCTGTCGACCTCGGGGCCACGCGCATCGACTCCGAGCCCGTCACCGAGGTCGGCGCGGCCTGGATCCGGCTCGAGGACCCGGAGGGCAACATCTTCTGCTTCGTGCGCGAGCGCCGACCCTGAAGGCGCCAGCCAGCCCACTCATGCCCGAACTTCGGGACAAAAGTGTCGCCCAAGGGCACTTTCGTCCCGAAGTTCACGACTCTGGGTGCGACGCCTGCCGATTTGGGAGGCGTCGCGCGACACTCGGCGCGCGAGGGTGCTTGCCGCCTTCCGCGCTCCGGCCAGTTCGCGAACCCGCAGCCAGCCGCGCTCATCGTCTTGCACCCACCCATGGAGACGCGTCCGTCCACACCGGAGGCCGAGGGCGCCGCGCCGGCCTGAGGCAGAGGGCGCCGTATCGGACGGAGGCCGAGGGCGCCGAATCGGGCTGCGTGCTCCTGCCGGGAATCCCGCATCTCGGCCTCGATCATCGGGCTGGCTGGGTGGAAGCCGAGGCCGATGGCACGGTGACGCGCCTGCTCAGCAGGGTGAGCATCGACCTCGGCGAAGATCCCGACATCGCGGTCCTCGCCACATTGTGCGCCTGACGCTCAGGCTGCCTGTTCGCTGCCCGAGTCGCCGCTTCCCGACACGTAGATGAGTTCGATGCGCGCCAATGTCTGCAGTACATCCACCAGGGGGACCGCCTCAATCAATGGAACCCTGGCGTCGGCAAAGGTGTCATTGACCGCGGCCTGCGGGCGGAACCACTCGGCCGGGTCCACGGCTGCCGCAGCCATGTAGTCCACCCAGGCACTGTTGTGCTCGAGATACACATCCCTGGCGTTCGTGATGGAGGTATGCCAGGGCAGCACGGACACGTCTGCGACACCGATCCCAGCGAGGCCAATCGATGCCTGACTCTTCTGCGCGAGTTCGGTGAGTTCCGTCCGCAATGCCTCGCGCTCCTGATCGGTGAGGGACTCCCGGTCGACCGTGGCCATGACGGTCGCAAACTCTTCCTGCGTGGCCATCATCGACGCCTCCGACCGCTCGACCGCCGTGATGAGCGCATCCGCCTCGATCGTGCGGGCCGCGAAGTCGGTGATGGCGAGGACATTGGCGACCGTGAGGATGACGAGGGCGCCGATGCCGAGGGCCCACACGGCTGCGGCGGGGATTCCCCGCCGAGGGGCCTGTGGCCCTGCCTCCAGCACCTCCTGCGTCACCCGCACATCTTCCGCTACGGCTACCGTGTCGCGCATGTCGGCTGCCCCTGAGACCGTCACGCCCCCCTGGCGAGTGGACTACGACGCCCGGGTTGCCCACCTGCGTGCCGTGTACGCCGCCCTGCCGCTCGGAGCGCCCGTCCGCCTGGCGAAGCGAACCTCCAACCTCTTTCGGCAGCGTGCGGTATCCACAGCACCCGGTCTGGATGTGTCGTCGTTCGACGGAGTGCTCGCCGTAGATCCCGTTGCTCACACGGCGGAGGTGCAGGGCATGACGACGTACGAGCACCTGGTGGCGGCGACACTGCCCTATGGATTGATGCCGCTGTGCGTGCCGCAGTTGAAGACCATCACGCTCGGTGGCGCAGTGACCGGTCTCGGTATCGAGAGCACGAGCTTCCGCTGGGGGCTGCCGCATGAGTCGGTGATCGAGATGGACATTCTCACCGGCGACGGGGAGGTCCTGACCGTGTCCGGTCGCGCGGATGATCCGCACCGCGATCTCTACTACGGATTCCCCAACTCCTACGGCACCCTCGGCTATGCCCTCCGACTCAAGATCGAGTTGGAGCCGGTGCAGCCCTACGTGCGACTGCGCCACGTCCGCCTCGCCACAGCGCAGGCCATGGCGGATGCGATGGCCGAGATCACGCGCACTCAGGAGTGGGAGGGACGACCGGTTCACTTCCTCGACGGCACGGTCTTTGCACCCGACGAGCACTACCTCAGCCTCGGCGAGATGACCCACGACCGACAGGGCATGACGCCCAGTGACTACACCGGCATGGACGTCTACTACCGATCCATCCAAACGAAGCGCGAGGATCTGCTGACCATCCACGACTACATCTGGCGCTGGGACACCGATTGGTTTTGGTGCTCCCGCGCCTTCGGCACGCAGCGGCCGCTGGTCCGCCGACTATGGCCCAAGACCAAGTTGCGCAGCGACGTTTACTGGAAGTTGATCGCCTGGGATCGGCGTACCCACCTGTCCACTCGGATCGCACGGCTGCTCCGACGGCCCGCGCGCGAGGAGGTTGTGCAGGACATTGAGGTGCCCATCGACCGCCTCCCCGAGTTCCTCGACTTCTTCCATCGCGAGGTGGGGATCGAGCCGATCTGGATATGTCCACTGCTTCAGCGTGACCCCGAGGCCACCTGGCCGCTCTATGAGTTCGATCCCTCGGTCACCTACGTCAATGTCGGCTTCTGGTCGACCGTGCCCCTGCCCGAGACCGTCGATCCCGCCGAGGGACGGGTCAACCGGCTCATCGAGGCCAAGGTCACGGAGCTGGAGGGGCGCAAATCCCTGTATTCCTCCGCCTACTACGAGCCTGCAATCTTCTGGAACATCTACGGAGGAACGGCGTACACCGAGCTCAAGAGGGCCTACGATCCACAATCGCGGCTTCTGGACCTGTATGACAAGGTCGTACGCCGCTGCTAGGCACGGGCAAGCACACGGGAGGGAAGAATGGACCTGGCGACCGCCTTCGCCACCGTCATTCCTGCGGAACGACGCGTCGGATTCAAGGCCTACGACGGATCGAGCACCGGGCTTATCGGGGCCGAGGTCATCCTTGAGGTGACGCGTCCCCGAGGGATTCACTACATCGCCGGGGCACCCAATCAACTCGGTCTCGCCCGCGCCTACGTCGCCGGTGATCTGGAGATCCACGGTGACGTCTACGAGGCCCTCAAGCGCCTCTATCCCATGCCCCTCGACCACGTGTCCCTGACCGATCGCGCCAAACTCGCCAGGCGCTTCGCGCGGGATGCGCTCGTGCGCCCCGTCCCACCGGCACAGGAGCGAGCGCTGGGTGGTCGCCGCCACTCCAAGAGCCGTGACGCCGAGGCGATCCATCATCACTACGACGTCAGTAATCGCTTCTACTCCTTCGTGCTGGGCCCGTCGATGGCCTACACCTGCGCCGTCTTCCCCACGCCGGACGCATCACTTGAGGTCGCGCAGGACGAAAAGTTCGACCTGGTATGCCGCAAACTCGGGCTCCGGCCAGGCATGCGGCTCCTGGACGTGGGCTGCGGCTGGGGCGGCATGGTCCTGCATGCGGTGAAGAACTACGGAGTCTCCGCGATCGGTGTCACCCTGTCGCGACAGCAGGCCGAGTGGGGTCAGCGCACCATTGAGGACGCCGGCCTGGGAGACAGGGCCCAGATCCGCTTCAGCGACTATCGCGATGTGTCCGAGAGCGGCTTTGATGCCATCTCCTCCATCGGCCTGACCGAGCACATCGGACGCAGGAACTACGCGGCCTACTTCCGCTTCCTCTACGACCGGCTGCGCCCCGAGGGCCGCATGCTCAACCACACCATCACCCGCTTCGATAGCAGTTGGCCCTCCCATTACAAGCGCAGTTTCATCAACAGATATGTCTTCCCCGATGGCGAACTCAGCCCCCCCGGCTTGATCATCAGCGAGATGAACGATGCGGGGTTCGAGATCCGCCACGATGAGAATCTGCGCGAGCACTACGCGCTCACCCTCAAGTACTGGTGTGCCAATCTCGAGCGCAACTGGGATGCCTGCGTCGAGGAGGCCGGCCTGCCGACCGCCCGGGTGTGGCGCCTCTACATGGCCGCCTCGCGCCTAGGCTTCGATATCAATACCATTCAGCTGCATCAGACGCTGGGCGTAAAACTCGGCGACCGTGGCGTGTCAGGCATCCCCCTGCGGGTGTCTGGGGAGACCTGGTCCCTCGACCAGCCTCAGTAGACGACCCAACCACCCCCATGACCCAAGGAGTGTCCATGTCAGCACTGCAGGATCCCCAGGCACACGGCGAGACCCTCTACCGCGAGTTCGTCACCGCCGTCGCCGCTGCGGATTGGACCGCGGTCGATGCGATCCTGGCGGATGACTTCCAGTCGGTGCACACCGATGGCCCGCGCAACAAGGCCAAGGAGATCGAGATGCTCAAGGCCGAGGATCTCGGCGAGTACTCGATCACAGACTTCACGAGCACCCGGTCGGGCGACACCCTTGTGGCCACCCACTGGTTGTCCGTCGAGGAGACCATCAACGGCTCGCGCCTATCGACGAAGCCTGCTCCGCGCCTCACGGTGTGGCGTCAAGGGACCGCAGGCTGGCAGATCATCGCCATCGCGAGCCTCAACCCCGCCTGAGGGCTCCTCGCTCAGTAGAGGGAGGGTCCCGCGAGGTTCATTCCGCCGTCGGTGACGAGCGTGATGCCACTGATGTAGTCCCCCGCGGGACTCATCCAGAAGCCGATGAGGGCCGCGACATCGTCAACCGACTGCAGACGCTTCGCCGGGATGACCTGCGCCACCTGATCGGGGTCAAGGCCGTAGCGCTCCCATGCTTCGGTGTGGACGATACCGGGGGCGACCGCGATGGTGCGCAGCCCGCGAGGGCCCCACTCCTGCGCCCAGGTGGCGGTCAGGCTCTCCACTCCGGCGCGAGCGGCGGAGGAGTGCGACATGCCGATGATCCCGCGGTGCGGTGTCATCGTCATCGTGATGCTGGCGATCTTGCCGAAGCCCGCGGGAAGCATTGACCGCTTGGCAACCTGCGTGGAGATGTAGAAGGTCGCGTCCAGATTGAGTCTCTCCACGGCGCGGAAGCCGTTGTAGGAGATGTCCTCAGCCTTGGACACGAACTGCCCACCCGCGTTGTTGACGAGCAGGTCGATGCGTTCCATGTCGCCGAGTACCGCATCGAGCAGGGCATCGACATTCTCCGGCTCACGGATATCGCAGGGGTACGCCGCCGCGCTGCCACCGGCAGCCTCCATGGCCCGCACACTCTCCGCGAGTGGCTCCTCGCGCCGTCCGGTCACCGCGACGCGGGCTCCGAGGCCCGCGAGCAGTTCGGCGGTGGCGCGACCGATGCCGGTGCCGCCACCGGTCACCAGCGCCGTACGCCCCTCGAGGCTTCCTGGTGCGAGGACCGCGAGGGCTTCGGGGCGACGTGGAGGGGCCATGCACTCAGGCTAGCCAGGCAGCGCCCCGTTGGGTCGCTCTTGGTCCCAACTCCCCCATCACCCCCCCACCCCACCCGGGTTTGTAAAACACCCACGCGGGCCAAC
>JANRCR010000030.1 GCA_030726915.1 Candidatus Nanopelagicales bacterium | reverse complement strand
GGCGTGCATGGCGTGCTGCAGGGCAATGGCGGCGGCACGATCACTCATTCGGGCAACGGCGGACATGCTGGCGGGAAACAGGGCTGAGCACCATCCACCATTGCGCCCACTGGCCCCAAACCCAGCGTGCTCAGCCTCGAGGATGGTCACGCGTAGGCCGGGGTTATCCCGTAGGAGGTAGTAGGCGGTCCACAATCCGGTGTACCCCGCGCCCACGATCGCGACATCTGCCTCGGCCTCCCCGTCGAGTGGGGCTCCCATCGGCTGTGCGAGGTCATCGGGCAGGGTGTCCCACCACAGTGATGGCGCCGCGGCCTGCTGAGGCGGTGAGGCGTGACTCAGCGACGCCATGACGTCACATACGCGGGCACGGGAATATCTGCGGCGAGATCGTCAGCGACGGGCGCACCGAAGGATTCCACGATCGGCACGTATCCGGCCCAGATGCGGGAATAGATCGGATCCACCAGGTCCTCCGGCACGTCCTCGGGGGGACCCTCGCTGACCTTGACCGAGATCTCGTCCAGCGGCAGCGCCAGTGTGATGGTCGCCTTGAGCTCCTGGGGGAGTGGGTGCCTCGCATCGGCCGTGCGCCCCGGCATGAGGGATTCGGAGAGGTCAAGGAGCGCCGCGATCTCCTCCTCGCCCGTGACGAGTCGAGGTGTGCCCAGGACCATGACCGTGCGGTAGTTCATCGAGGACTCAAACAGACTGCGGGCCAGCACGAGCCCATCCAGCAGGGTCACGGTGAGACATGTGGGGGTGCCGGTTGCGAGTGTTTTGAATAAGCGTGAGGCACTGGAGCCGTGGATGATTACCTCGTCCCCTCGGCGGGCGTAGCCCACCGGGACAACGAAGGGCTGACCGTCTGTGATGACGGCGACATGTGCGACCAGTCCCGCGTCGAGGATGGCGTAGGCATGGTCGCGATCGGTGACAGCGTTTTCTGCGAGGCGTCGTACGCGCGTGCGGGGGCTGGACCCGGGGGCGGGAAGTGTCGTCATAGGAGAGTCTCTGCGCCGATGAGAACCTCGCGCACAATCTGCTCCATCTCGTCAAAGTGAGACTGGTCGCAGATCAGCGGGGGCGCCAACTGGATCACCGGATCGCCACGATCATCCGCCCGGCAGTACAACCCATTGTCGAAGAGCGCCTTACTGAGGTATCCCCGCAGAAGGCGCTCAGACTCGGCCTCATCGAACGTCTCGCGAGTGGCCTTATCCCTGACGAGCTCGATGGCACAGAAATATCCAGCGCCTCGCACGTCGCCCACCAGCGGCAGTTCCAGGAGACGTTCCAGTGTTCGGCGGAAGGCACCCTCATTGCCGCGCACATGGGCGAGGATGTCCTCACGGTCAAAGATGGCCAGATTCTCGAGGGCCACCGCGCTGGAGACGGGATGACCACCCCAGGTATAGCCGTGCTGGAATGACGTTGTTCCGTGACGGAAGGGCTCGAAAAGTCGATCACTCACGATCATGGCGCCGGCAGGGGCGTATCCGGAGGTCATCCCCTTGGCGCAGGTGATGATGTCCGGCTGGACGCCGTATCGATTGACGGCGAACATCTCGCCAATGCGACCGAATGCCGTGATCGTTTCGTCTGCCACCAAAAGCACGTCGTACTCGTCACAAATCTCACGCACGCGGTCGAGGTATCCGGGAGGCGGAGTGAAACAGCCACCGGAGTTCTGCACCGGTTCGAGGAAGACTGCCGCGACGGTGTTGGCTCCTTCAAATTCAATCGCCTCCCGAATCCGCTCCGCGGCGTAGAGGCCGAAGGCTTTTTCGTCGTATCGGTACTCCTCGGGGGCGCGGTAAAAGTTGGTGTTGGGCACCTTCACTCCGGTGGGCACCAGCGGCTCAAAAAATTCCTTGGCGCCGGGTAGGCCGGTGATGGACAGGGCACCGTGGGGAGTGCCGTGATACGCAAGGGAACGGCTGATCACCTTGTGCTTGGTGGGCTTGCCGGTCAGTTTGAAAAACTGTTTCGCCAGTTTCCAGGCACTCTCCACGGCTTCGCCGCCACCCGATGTGAAAAAGACGCGGTTGAGGTCCCCGGGTGCTTCGTGCGCGAGGCGCTCGGCTAATTCGACAGCCCGCGGATGGGCGTAGGACCACACGGGGAAGAACGCCAACTCCTCGGCCTGTCGGGCCGCGGCTGCGGCCAAGTCCTTGCGGCCATGACCGACCTGGACGGTAAAAAGCCCGGAAAGTCCATCGATGTAGCGCCGCCCCTGATCGTCCCAAATGTAGGGGCCATCACCCTTCACGATGATCGGTACGTGTCCCTGACCGGTCTCGTAGGTGGAGTGTCGGGTGAAGTGCATCCAGAGGTGACGTTCGGCTGTAGATGCCATGCGGTCATCACCGGGTTCGGTGACGAACTGTGGGCTGATGGTCATCGAGTTCCCCAGGTGTAAATCTGCTTGCGCAACTGCAGATAGACGAATGTTTCAGTGCGTCGCACACCCGGGATGGGCCGGATGCGCCGATTCAAAATTTCGAGCAGGTGGTCATCATCCTCGGCCACGACCTCTGCCATGAGGTCGAAGCCACCCGCACAGATCACGAGGTAGTCAACCTCCGGGAGTGCCTCCACCTGTGATGCCACCGCCTCGAGATCACCCTCGACCGTGATGCCGATCATCGCCGCGCGAGGGAATCCCACCTGCAGTGGATTTGTGACGGCGACAACCTGCATCACGCCGGCATCGATGAGCCGTTGCACACGGTGGCGCACAGCGGCCTCGGACAGGCCAACCGCTCGGCCGATGGTGGCATACGGCATCCGTCCATCCCGCTGGAGCTGTTCGATAATGGCCTTGGATATGTCATCCAACGGGGCGACCGATCGGTCGCCGTCCTTGGCAAGGCGCAATCGAGGCACGGGGTCAGACTAGGCCGTACCTGCCCCGAATGGCAAGGGAATCCGTCGTGACGGGACGTTATTAGACCGGAATTCGTCACCGAAGGAGGGTTAGGCGACTGAGAATGGGTGCCAGCGCTACCGTGAGGCAGCCGGTCGACCAGCGTGGTCGGCCTCCGGACGCAAAGGATGCACTGTGAGCGAGAAGCGGGTGCTGAACAACATCATCGGGGGCGAGCGCGTGGCCGCCGTGAGCGGCCAGACGCAAGACCTCGTCAATCCGTCTACCGGGCAGGTGTTTGCTGAGGCGCCCGTGTCGGGACCGGAGGATGTGGATCGCGCCTACGCAGCCGCATCGGCAGCCTTCGTAGAGTGGCGAGACTCGACGCCCTCGGAGCGGCAGAAGGCGCTGCTCGCCATGGCGGATCTCTTCGAGGAACATGCGGAGGAGCTCGTCGCCATCGAGAGCGAGAACACAGGCAAGCCGATTGCGGTGACGATGTCGGAGGAAATTCCCCCGATGGTCGATCAGATCCGCTTCTTCGCGGGGGCTGCTCGCGTGCTGGAGGGTCGAGCTGCGGGTGAGTACATGAAGGGATTCACGTCCATCATCCGTCGTGAGCCGATCGGAGTCATCGGCCAGGTCACCCCGTGGAATTACCCCATGATGATGGCGGTCTGGAAGTACGCTCCGGCGATCGCTGCCGGCAACACGGTTGTCGTCAAGCCCTCCGACACGACTCCGGCATCGACCGTGCGCATGGCGGAACTCATTGCGGATGCTGGGATTTTGCCCCCGGGTGTCTTCAACGTGATCACGGGTGACCGTGACACGGGTCGATCCCTCGTGTCCCACCCGACGCCGCAGATGGTCGCCATCACCGGCTCGGTCCGGGCCGGCATGGAGGTGGCCGGAGAGGCCGCCCGTGATGTGAAGCGCGTCCACCTTGAGCTGGGTGGCAAGGCGCCGATCGTGATCTTCGATGATGCTGATGTCGAGGCTGCTGCTGAGTGGCTGGCCGTCGCCGGCTACTTCAATGCGGGACAGGACTGTACGGCGGCCACGCGGATGCTAGTTGCACCCGGCATCTACGACGACTTTGTCTCCGCTATTGCCGAGCAGGCCAGGGGTACGGCGACAACCTTTGAGGATGGCCCTGGCGGTGACGCGATGGTTCCCCCGGTTAATAACGCCGCGCAGTTGGACCGAGTCCTAGGTTTCCTCGACCGGGTGCCCAGCCACGCCCAGGTGGTGGCGGGTGGCAAGCGTCAAGGTGACCGCGGCTTTTACGTAGAGCCGACCGTGGTCTCTGATCTACTCCAGGACGACGAGATGATCCAGCAGGAGATCTTCGGCCCGGTCATCACCGTGCAAAGGTTCACCGACGAGGCCGAGGCCCTGGCCTGGGCCAACGGTGTGCGCTACGGCCTCGCGTCGTCGGTCTGGACGAAGGACTTCGGTCGGGCGATGCGCATGGCCAAGAACCTCGACTTCGGCTGCGTATGGATCAACACCCACATCCCGCTGGTGGCCGAGATGCCGCACGGCGGCTTCAAGCACTCCGGCTATGGCAAGGACCTGTCGATGTATGGGTTCGAGGACTACACCCGCATCAAGCACGTCATGGCCAGCCTCGACTGACCAGGCGCCCGGGCGGGCAAAAACCTGCCTGACTGGCGGCTGGTGGGTGCCCACCGGCGGGTGACTCGCCCACCAGCCGCCAGTCAGCTGTCCAAACCGTCAGCGGGTGCGCGGGAAGCCGAGATCGACCGACGACGTCGCGGGGTCGGGCCACCGTGAGGTGACGGTCTTCGTGCGCGTGTAGAAGTCCACACCGGCGGGACCGTACATGTTGGCGTCTCCGAAGAGGGAGGCCTTCCAACCGCCGAAACTGTAGTAGGCCACGGGGACGGGGATGGGAACGTTGATGCCCACCATGCCGACCTGGATGTCGAATTGGAATTGGCGAGCGGCACCTCCGTCGCGCGTGAAGATGGCCGTGCCGTTGCCGTATTGGTTGCTGTTGATGAGATCCACTGCCTCCTCGTAGGTATCAACGCGGACGACGGATAGCACGGGTCCGAAGATTTCCTCGTCGTACACCTTCATGCCCGGTTCGACATCATCGACGAGTGACACCCCGAGGAAGAATCCGTCCGGGGGGAGGTCAGCATCGCGGCCATCCACCACGATGCGCGCGCCTTCTCCAGCCGCACCTGCGAGGTACGAGGTGACCTTGTCGCGATGCTCCCGCGTGATGAGGGGGCCCATCTCGGCCTTGGGATCGGTGCCCGGACCGACGGTGACCTGCGGCATCCGCGCGGCAATCGCATCAACGAGTCGATCCCCGACCCCACCGACGGCAACGACCACGGCAATGGCCATGCAGCGCTCGCCCGCCGACCCGAATCCGGCGCTCACCGCCGCATCCGCAGCCATATCGATATCGGCATCCGGGAGGACGACCATGTGGTTCTTCGCCCCACCGAGTGCCTGCACGCGCTTGCCGTTGGCTGTCCCGGTGGAGTAGATGTACTTGGCGATGGGCGTGGAGCCAACGAAACTCACCGCCTGGATATCCGGGTGTTCGAGGATGCGATCCACGGCCACCTTGTCGCCGTGCACGACGTTAAAGACTCCGGGGGGAAGGCCGGCATCAGCCAACATCTGCGCCATGAGGAGAGCAACGGAGGGGTCTTTTTCACTCGGCTTGAGGATGAAGGTATTGCCCGTCGCGATGGCATTGGCGAACATCCACAGGGGCACCATGGCGGGGAAGTTGAACGGCGTGATCCCGGCGACGACGCCCAGAGGCTGACGCAGTGAGTAGACATCCACTCCGCTGGACACCTGTTCGCTGAAGGAGCCCTTGAGCATCTGGGGGATACCGCAGGCAAACTCCACGGTTTCCAGGCCCCGCGCCAACTCTCCCGCCGCATCCGATGGGACCTTGCCATGTTCCTGGGACACGAGCAGGGCGATCTCGTCGCGGCGGGAGTGCACGATGTGCCGGAAGGCAAAGAGGATTTCTGCCCGCTTGGACAGAGACGATGAACGCCATGTCCTGAACGCCTCCTTGGCCACCGCCACGGCTGCATCGACCTCGGTCTCGGAGGCCAGCGCGACGTCACCCTGCTGCTGCCCCGTGGCCGGATTGAAGACCGGGCCGCTGCGCCCTGAAGTCCCAGCAACCCGCTGCCCGTTGATCCAATGGTCGATGGTGTACACGTCGTACTCCGCTCTCGTGGTTGCGCTGGTGCGCGAGGGGATCGCTCCGAGGCCCCCGGATTTCCCAGGAGGCCAACACACTAGTGCGACCCCACTAGTGTGGGCAAAACAGTCCCGCGGTGCGGGCCGGCGGAAGGGCAGCTGTGGTCTCTGGTTTCGTCAATGGCAGGCCGGTGGACGATGCATCCGAGGGTTCCATCGACGTGGTCGACCCGTCGGATGGCTCCATCGTGGAGACCGTCGGACTCATGGGCGCCGCCGACGTGGGTGTCGCCGTGGAGGCCGCGACGGCCGCATTCCCGGGATGGGCAGCGACAACCCCCGCTGAGCGCGGAGGAGCTCTCCTCGCCCTCGCCCGGCGCCTCGAGGATCGAGCGGCCGAATACGCCCTCGTGGAGTCGCGTCAAACGGGCAAGACCCTGCGACTCGCCTCGGAGTTCGACGTCCCGGGAAGCATCGACAACGTGGTGTTTTTTGCGGGAGCCGCACGCCAACTCGAGGGCATCGCATCAGGGGAGTACGACTCCACCCACACCTCGGTCATCCGGAGAGAGCCCATCGGCGTTGTGGGGTCGATCGCCCCGTGGAACTACCCACTCCAGATGGCCATGTGGAAGGTCCTCCCCGCCATCGCCGCCGGCAACACGATTGTGCTGAAGCCAGCGGAAAGCACGCCGCTGACGTCGTTGATGCTGGCGGAGGATGCGGCCGCGGCGGGAATCCCGGATGGCGTCCTCAATGTGGTGGTGGGGCGCGGTCCCGAGGCGGGTGAAGCACTCGTGGGTCACCCGGGGGTGGGCATGGTCTCCTTCACCGGCTCGACGCCCGTGGGACGCAGGGTGATGAGCATCGCCTCGGGTCGGGCAGCGCGGGTGCATCTGGAGTTGGGGGGCAAGGCGCCCTTCATCGTGTACGACGATGCCGACCTGGATGCTGTCGTGCAGGGTGCCGTGGCCGGGGCGTTGATCAATGCGGGTCAAGATTGCACCGCTGCGACACGTGTCTACGTCCAGCGACGGGTATTCGACGAGGTCGTCGACGGAATTGCCGATGTCCTTTCCCGGATTCGCGTGGGTGACCCGCGTGATCTTGAGACCGACCTGGGACCCCTCGTGTCCTGGGCCCAGCGAGATCGTGTGGCGGGATTCGTAGATCGCGCCCGGGGCTACGGGGCGCGGATCGTCGTGGGTGGCACCATCCCGGGCGGGGACTTGGCTCGGGGGGCCTACTACGCACCCACTCTCGTGACGGGAGCCGACCAGGATTCGGAGATCGTCCAAGTCGAAATTTTTGGACCCGTCCTCGTCGCTCTGCCGTTCGATGACGATGCGGAGGCCATCGCCCTTGCCAACGACACGCCGTATGGGCTCGCCGCCTCGGTCTGGACCCGCGATGTCTATCGGGCGATGACCGCCCAGCGTGGGATCCGATCCGGTTGTGTCTGGGTCAACGACCACATCCCGATCGTGAGTGAGATGCCCCATGGCGGAATGAAGCAGTCGGGCTTCGGCAAGGACATGTCACGCTACTCTCTTGAGGAATACACGGTCGTCAAGCACGTCTCCTGGGATATATCTGGAATTGCACGCAAGGACTGGCACCGAACGATTTTTGCCGACCGGTCCACTGAGGAAGACTCATCCGTAGTTTAATGCTGGCAGTGAAGTGCAGGTAGATCGACAGATGCAGTGATAGGCACCACCGGTACCCCGTACGTCGTCCATAGACCACCGACCCAGGCACGAGGAGTAGTTATGACTAATCGCCCATTGTCGGCCGAGGCAGCAGCCATCGTTCGCATGTCCCGCTCGAGCCTGTCGCGTCGTCGCCTCCTCCAGGCTGCCGGGCTGACCGGTGTGGCCGTCACTGCGGCCGCGTGCGGCGCCGGAGGGGGCGCGAGCGACTCAACGAGTGGTGCCGCACCGTCTCCCACGCAGGCCCAGGACGTCTCCGACACGGAGAAGTTCGTCAACTGGGCGAACTGGCCGCTCTACATCGACGTCAACGACGAGACGGGTGAATACCCCACTCTGGCGGCGTTCACATCCGCGACCGGTATCGAAGTGAACTACACCGAGGATGTCAACGACAACAATGAGTTCTACGCCAAGGTGCGCGCTCAACTGGAGTCCGGGCAGTCCATTGATCGCGATATCGTAGTGCTCACCGACTGGATGGCGGCGCTGTGGATCAACAACGGCTTCGCTGCGCCGTTGGATCAGGCGCTCATCCCCAACGCGGCGAACCTCGCGTCCGCGTACCAGGGTGTCTCCTTCGACCCCAACCGCAACTACACGCTGCCCTGGTTCTCCGGATTCGGCGCCTTTGGCTGGAACAAGGCCCAGCTCCAAGACACCCTCGGCACGGACACCCTGACCTCCCTCGATCAGCTGTGGGACCCGGCCCTGAAGGGCCGCATCACGTTGCTGTCGGAGATGCGGGACACCATGGGAATCATCATCGCTTCCCTGGGCTACGACCCATCGAACTTCACCGATGACCAGTTCCAGGAGGGCATCGGAGTCCTTCAGGCGCAGATCGACAGCGGGCAGGTGCGCCAGGTCAGCGGCAACGACTACATCGCGGCTCTGGAGACTGGTGACGTCATTGCGGTCATCGGTTGGTCCGGTGACATGTTCCAGCTCGGTGATGACTTCGGCGTGGGGCTCCCCGACACCGGTGGCACCCTGTGGACCGACAACATGCTCATCCCGACGGTCGCCACCCACAAGAAAAATGCCGAGGCCGTGATGAACTACTACTACGACCCCGTCGTGGCAGCGGAGGTTGCCGCGTACGTGCAGTACATCTCCCCGGTGGCTGGTGCCAAGGAAGCCATGGAGTCAATTGATCCTTCACTCGTCTCGAATCAGTGGATCTTCCCCGACGAGGCAACGCTGTCAAACTCCTTCGTCTTCATGACCTTGACTCCGGAGCAGGATGTCGCCTACCAGCGGGAGTTCCAAAAGGCCATCGGCTTCTAGTCACCCGGGCGTAGGCTGCCGACGCGTTCGAAGGGAGAGTGCCCGTGACGGTCATCGGTGGCGTTCAGGATCTGCACATGGTGGATCTGTCCAAGACATTCGGTGACTTTGCTGCTGTCGATGACCTCACGTTGACGATCCCGGCGGGTTCGTTCTTTGCCCTGCTGGGGCCATCGGGATGCGGGAAGACCACCACGCTCAGGATGGTTGCCGGTCTGGAGGACCCCACCGGTGGACAGATTTTGCTCGGCGATACCGAGATCACCCATGAGAAGTCCTATAAGCGGCAGGTGAACACGGTCTTTCAGTCCTACGCGCTGTTCCCACACCTGGACATCTTCGAAAACGTTGCCTTCGGTCTACGCCGGAGGCGCGTTAAGGATATTGCGCCCAAGGTCACGCAGATGTTGGAGCTCGTCGAGCTTGGTCCGATGGCGCGCCGCAAGCCCGCTCAGTTGTCCGGTGGCCAGCAACAGCGCGTCGCCGTGGCGCGGGCGCTGATCAATGAGCCCGGTGTTCTCCTGCTCGATGAGCCGCTCGGGGCGCTGGACTTGAAGTTGCGTCGCCAGATGCAGGTCGAACTCAAACGCATCCAGACGGAGGTCGGCACCACCTTTGTTCACGTGACGCACGACCAAGAGGAGGCCATGACCATGGCCGACACCGTCGCCGTGATGAACAAGGGTCGCATCGAGCAGATGGGTGCCCCGATCGACATCTACGAGTTGCCGCGCACGGCATTTGTCGCCAATTTCCTGGGCCAGTCCAACCTGGTGCGTGCGCGCATCGGGGGACGCTCGGGTGACGACCTCATCGTCTCGGCTAACGGCGCATCCTTCACCGTGCCGGCAGATCGCTCGACGCGCCAGGACGGTGATCTCCTCCTCGGAGTGCGGCCCGAAAAGCTCGCGATTGCCGCAGCCGGGGCGGCCATCCCAGATCGGAGCAACCGCATAACGGGCACGATCACCGATGCATCCTTCAGCGGTGTGTCGACGCAGTACCTCGTCCGCACGTCCTGGGGTGAGGAGTGGACGGTGTTCGAGCAGAATCGTTCATCGGAGATCCTTCGCCCCGGAGATGACGTCGTTATGTACTGGGCTCCGGAGCACACCTTCGGGCTTGACGTGCCCGCGGGATCCTGAGATGCCGTCCCTGGCCCCCGCCTCGGGAGCGGTGCGTCCTCAACTCACCGGTGCCGCGGCTCAGCGGCGTCCGCGCACCGCCTACCTGCTCCTGCTCCCGGGTCTGGCCTGGCTGGGGATCTTCTTCGTTGTCCCGATTGTCTCCCTCTTTTTCACCAGTCTTCAGGCGCCGACGGAGCAGGCGGGCATCTATCAACCTGCGTTGCAGGTGTCCAACTATCTCGTCGCGCTCCAGGACTACTGGCCCCAATTCATTCGGTCCTTCATCTACTCGGGCATTGCCACGGTTCTCGCGCTGGTCATTGCCTACCCGCTCGCGTACTTCATCGCCTTCCGAGCTGGTCCATGGCGTGCTCTGCTTCTCGTGCTTGTCGTCGCGCCGTTCTTTGCCTCTTTCCTTTTGCGCACCTACGCGTGGCGCACCATTCTCGCGGATGAGGGCCTCATCACGAGTTTCTTCAATGCCCTCAATCTGCTGCCCCAGGGGCGCATCCTCAATACCCCGATTGCCGTGGTGCTCGGGCTGACGTACAACTTCCTGCCCTTCATGATCCTGCCCCTGTACGCCGCGCTGGAGCGCATCGATCCCCGCCTGATTGAGGCGGCAAGTGATCTGTATGCATCACCCTTCACGGGATTCCGCAAGGTGGTGTGGCCCCTGGGTCTGCCCGGTGTGGTCGCTGGAACGTTGCTCACCTTCATCCCGGCCTCGGGTGACTACATCAATGCAACCCTGCTCGGGGGACCCGGGGATCGCATGGTGGGCAACGCCATCCAGACCAACTTCCTGCAATTCCGCGACTATCCGATCGCCAGCGCACTGTCCTTCATCCTCATGGCGATCATCTTGACCGCGGTCTTCCTCTACGTGCGTCGCGCCGGGACGGAGGATCTGATCTGATGTCGTGGTTGCGCAAAAATCTCATACCGATCATCGGGATCCTCGTCCTTGTCTACCTGTTCATCCCGATTGCTGTGGTCGCGATCCTGAGTTTCAACAAGCCCGCTGGCAAATTCAATGTGGCGTGGAATGAGTTCTCCCTGGCCGGCTGGCAGAACATCTGCGGGGTCCCCGGTGTCTGCTCTTCCTTCCTGACCAGCATTCAGATTGGTTTCCTGTCCACGCTCGTCGGGACCCTGTTTGGGACCATGATTGCCTTTGGGCTCGTGCGATATCGCTTCCGAGGTCGCTCGACCACCAATCTGCTCATCTTCCTGCCGATGGCGACTCCCGAGGTCGTTCTCGGATCCAGCCTCCTCGCGCTCTTCCTCAACCTCGCCTTCCCGCTGGGCTTTTGGACCGTCACCATTGCCCACATCATGTTTGTCATCAGTTTTGTCGTCGTCACGGTCAAGGCCCGACTCCAGGGGATGGATCCGCGCCTCGAGGAGGCTGCGCGCGACCTCTACGCCGATCCGCGCTCGACGTTCCGATACGTGACCTTCCCCCTGGTCCTGCCGGGCATCCTGGGTGCGGCGCTCCTGGGCTTCAGCCTGTCTTTCGATGACTACATCATCAGTGCCTTTAACGCCGGGACCCTGGTCACGTTCCCGATTTACATCTGGGGTGCGGCTCAGCGGGGCATTCCCGTGCAGGTCAACGCCCTTGCCACGCTGGTGTTCCTGCTCACCCTGGCCCTGGTCTTGACGGTGCAGTTCGTCAACTCACGGCGACGTCGCAATCTGGAGCGCGCCGTCACCGGCTGAGCATCCATGCCATTTCCCGACGTTGTTTCCCCACAGGCCCGGCGCGCGCTGGCGGATGTTGAGTTCCAGCCGTATTGGTTGACCGATGCGCAACGTCCGGCAGCTCAATCGGCGCTCACCGCCGACATCGAGGCTGATCTCGTCATCGTGGGCGGCGGATTCAGTGGGCTGTGGACCGCCTACGAGGCGCGCCGCCGCTTCCCGGACTGGTCGGTCGTGCTCCTCGAGGGTGATCGCATCGCCGCGGGAGCAACGGGGCGCAATGGAGGTTTCGTCGCAGCCTCATTGACCCACGGTCTCGGCAATGGAATCGCTCGCTGGCCCAACGATATGCCCGAACTCACGCGGCAGGGGCAGGACAACCTCGACAGTATCGTCGCCACGATTGAAGATGAGCGGATCGACTGCGACCTGGTCCGATCGGGTGAGTTGGATGTGGCGGTGGAGACGTATCAGGTCGACGAACTCCGCCAAGCGGTCGCCGATGCTACCGCACTCGGACTGCCGTGGGAGTTCTTGAATCGCGATGAGGTCCGGTCCCGCGTGGACTCGCCGACCTATCACGCGGGGATGCTGGATCCATCCGGCGTCGTCATGGTGGACCCTGCGCGCCTCGCCTGGGGGCTTGCTGCCGCTGCCGAACGACAGGGTGCGGTGATCTATGAGGGCACCCGCGTCACCCGACTGGAGCGATCGGGCGCCGGCGTCAAGGTCACCACCGAACTGGGCAGTGTGCGTGCTGCCCGGGTGGCTCTGGCGACAAGTGCCTATCCACCCCTCCTTCACCGTCTTGGCCACTACGTCGTTCCGGTGTATGACTCGGTGCTCATGACGGAGCCCCTCAGTGAGGATCAGCGGGCAGCGATTGGATGGCGTGGACGCGAGGGCGTGGGGGATGCCGGCAATCAGTTCCACTACTACCGGATGACGCAGGATCAGCGCATTCTCTGGGGTGGCTACGACGCCTCGTACTACGGCGATTTCAACCCGATGCACGAGCGCCAAGGCGCGCCGTTTGCCCGCTTGGCCGAGCACTTCCGCTACACCTTCCCCCAGGTTGAGGAATTGCGCTTCACCCACGCGTGGGCCGGTGCCATCGACACCTGCTCCCGCTTCAGCGCCTTTTGGGGCACCGCATACGGGGGACGATTGACCTACAGCCTGGGCTTCACCGGGCTCGGTGTTGGCGCCAGTCGGTTTGGTGCTCAGGTGATGCTAGATCTGCTGTCGGGTGAGGAAACAGAGCGCACGGCGCTCACGATGGTGCAGACCAAACCGATTCCCTTCCCTCCGGCCCCCCTGCGCGGTATCGGCATCGGCATCACTCGGCGGGCGATCGATCGTGCTGATCGCAACGAGGGTCGACGAGGACCGTGGCTTCGCCTTCTCGACCGCGTCGGGCTCGGCTTCGATAGTTGATCCACCCGGTCGGGGGACCCTCTAGGCTGAGGGTATGGCTCGCTATGGCGGACAATTCGGCCCGGACTTCACCTTCCTCGGAGTTCCTCGCTGCGATCTCGACGACCCGGCGAGCTATGCCGATGCTGACGTGGTGATCCTGGGGGCACCCTTTGACGGCGGTACGTCGTACCGCAGCGGTGCGCGTTTTGGCCCACAGGCGATCCGGATGGCGTGCTACCTCGGTCACGATGGTTCACGTCCCTCGCTCGCGCTGCGCACAGATGGACTCACCGATCTGCGCGTCGTCGACGGCGGCGACGTTGAGATGTACAGCGGTGATGCTGCCCGGTCCTGTGCCGATCTTGAGGTCGTCGTCCAGCGCGTGGCGGAGACGGGTGCCATCCCGCTCATCCTGGGTGGTGATCACACGGTCACCTGGCCGGATGTCACAGGGGTTGCTCGAGCGCGTGGCTGGGGTCGCGTATCCGTGCTGCACTTTGACGCCCACGCTGACACCGGAGACATTGAGTTCGGGTCACTGATTGGGCATGGTCAGCCGATGCGTCGGTTGATTGAGTCCGGGGCGGCTCGCGGCGATCGATTCCTGCAGATTGGCCTACGAGGCTACTGGCCGCCGCCCGAAACGCTGGAGTGGATGGCCGAGCAGCGCATGAGGTCCTATGAAATGACCGAGATCGTTGAACGCGGCCTGGACGACTGCCTCACCGAGGCATTCGTCATTGCCCAGGATGAGTGCGACGGGGTCTTTCTCTCGGTTGATATCGATGTCGCCGATCCGGGACATGCCCCGGGGACCGGCACCCCTGAGCCCGGCGGACTGTCGTCGCGGCAATTGCTTGATGCCGTGCGCAGGATCTGTCTGGACCTCCCGGTGGTGGGCATGGACGTGGTGGAGGTGTCCCCGCCCTATGACCATGCCGATATCACCGCCATGCTGGCCAATCGCGTCGTGTTGGAAGCCCTGTCCGCCATGGCGCGCCGCCGTCAGGACGCCGCCGAGCGCACCCGGTGGGATCCCCGACAGCCCCTGCTCGACGGTCGGGGTGTCGACGGTGGGTCGGCGCTCTCATGACCGGCATGCGCGTCCTGGCCATCGGTTCCGGGGGAGTCGGCACGTCGGCTGCCCTGATCGCCGCACGTCGGGACTTTTATGAGTCCTGGGTGTGCGCTGACTACGACGTCGCACGGGCTCGAGGTCTTGCTGAGCGCGTCAATGATCGGCGTTTCACGGGTATCGCCCTTGATGCGTCCGACGAGTCGGCCGTGGTGGAGGCATGTCGGGCTCACGGCATCACACATGTGCTCAACGTCGTCGACCCGCGCTTCAACATGCCCATCTTCAATGGGGCCTTTGCCGCGGGCGCTCACTACCTCGACACGGCGATGAGCCTGTCGCGACCCCATCCGGAGCGGCCCCACGAAGAGGCCTTCATCAAGTTGGGCGATGAGCAGTTCGACAGGTCCGATGCCTGGGCCGAGCGCGGGCTGCTCGCTCTCTGCGGGATCGGCGTTGAGCCGGGCCTCGCTGATGTTTTTGCCCGCTATGCCGCCGATCACCTCTTTGCGAGGATCGATGAGGTCGGTGTGCGGGACGGGGCCAATCTGCTCGTCGCGGGTTATGACTTCGCGCCGAGTTTCTCGATCTGGACGACGATCGAGGAATGTCTGAATCCGCCGGTGATCTGGGAGCGCGAGCGGGGTTGGTTCACGACGGCACCCTTTTCTGAACCGGAGGTTTTTGACTTCCCGGAGGGAATCGGCCCGGTCGAGTGCGTCAATGTCGAGCACGAAGAGGTGCTCCTCATCCCGCGCTGGATCGACTGTCAGCGTGTGACGTTCAAGTATGGAATCGGTGATGAGTTCATCGAGGTACTCAAGACGCTGCACAAGCTCGGGTTGGACCGCACCGACCCCGTCGATGTCCGCGGTGGTCGGGTGAGTCCACGCGATGTCGTCGCCGCCTGCCTGCCCGATCCGGCGGGGCTCGGCGACCTGATGTCGGGCAAGACGTGCGCGGGGACCTGGGTGACGGGCACGGGGAAGCCCGACAGGGGCGGCTCTGCCGGCCCGCCGGGCACAGGGAAGCCCGACAGGGGCGGCTCTGCCGGCCCGCCGGGCTCAGATGGCCAGCCTCGCGAGGTCTACCTTTACCACGTGGCCGACAACGAATGGACGATGCGTGAGTACGGCACGCAAGCGGTCACCTGGCAAACCGCGATGAATCCGGTCATCGCGCTTGACCTGCTCGCATCCGGTGCCTGGTCGGGTGTCGGCGTCCTCGGCCCCGAGGCCTTCGATGCCGTCCCCTACCTCGATCTCATGGTGGAGGGTTACGGCCAGTCCTGGGGGCTGCGCGAGTCTGCCTAGACGTCCGTCAGGACGCTGACTCGGCCTTCGCCGACCGCAGTCTGGAGAGCGGCGTAGTCGTTTTCGTTTTGGTCGGCGTACGCGCGGGCGAAGTCCTTCATAGCCTCATCAAAGGAGGTGCCGTCGCCGACATAGGACGCGATGGCCATCCGGTCACCTGACCGGGCATGCCCCTTAGCGAGCGTGGCGCCGCAGAGTTTGCCGTAGCTAGCCAGGGCGGCAAGGTCAAGGGCATCGACGTCGACGGACACCTTCCAATCGCGGAGTTGGCGCAGGTAGTAGTCGACGTTCAGCAGCCGGGTCCACCCGAGGAAGATGTCACTCGCGCTCTGCAGCAGTCGCTGGCCCTGCACAACGCGCTCACCCTGCTGGGCGTAGGCACTCGGCGCCGTGAAGCCCTCGAGCACGGACGCCTGGGCCTCCTTGAGTTGGAGTATGAGCAGGTCCGAAGCATCACGGCCCTGCATGAGGAGCACCCAGGCTCGCGTGCCAACGCTACCGACGCCGACGACCTTGCGCGCTAGGTCGACATAGGTGTACTCCGAGAGCAGGTGACGGCGATCCGGCTGCAGGCTGTCGACGTACTGCTGCCATGCCGCCGGCACCGCATCAATGGCTGGTCCGACATCGACATTCGTCTCGGCGATGAGGGTCGCGGCGCGCACGATGACCGGCGGATCGTCAATGAATCGACGCACTCCGTCGATGACCGTGGTGAGCTTGCCAGCCGCCTGCAGTGAGTTGCGGGTGCGGGCCTTGGCCAGTCCCCGACCCGTCCGCTTTTGGCCGGCCTTGTCCATGCGCGACCGCAGGTCCTGCATGACCGCGTCGATGTCGATGGAGGCGTACCAGACATCGAGATTGCCCTGGCTGGACAGCTCCTGCATTGCTTCGCGATAGCCCTCGCTGGTGGCTCGCAGGAGTTGATTGCGCTCCTTCTTGGTGAAGCCGCGGTAGCGCCCGGCGACTTCCATGCTGGTGACGAGACGCTTGACGTCCCACTCGAAGGGGCCCGGGTGTGTCTCGTCGAAGTCGTTGATGTCAAAGACGAGTCGCCGCTCAGGGCTTGCGAAGGCACCAAAGTTGGACAGATGGGCATCACCGCACAAGTGCACCTGCAGTGGGGAGCGAGAGCCGCTCGCGAGATCGCTCGCCATGAGAAGCGCGGCACCGCGATAAAAAGTGAAGGGTGAGGCAAGCATGCGGCCGAAGCGCAGTGGCACCAGGTCGGGTAGTCGGGAGGCGGACTGACTCTCGAGCAATGCCACCGGATCGGGACGGTCGGGAGCGGGTGTGTATGTCCCAAGATCGGAGATGGATGTGTCTGTGGGGACGACCCCGCCGGGCAGTGCCACGTGGTTCGATGCCTTAGCCGTTGAAGCCTGCGGCAACAATGTCCAGGCCCTGCCGCAGGAGATCGTCGGGGATGCTCAGCGGTGGGAGGAAGCGCAGGACGTTGCCGTAGGTGCCCGCGGTGAGGGTGACGACGCCCTGGGCGTGTGCCGCCTTAGCGACGCGGCCCGTCAACTCCGGGTCGGGAGTCACTGTGCCGGGCATGACGAGTTCGATCGCCATCATGGCGCCCCGCCCACGGATGTCCCCCACCGCCGGTTGTGCGGACGCGAGCGACTCAAGTCGCTCGCGCAGGATCATCTCGACCTCTCGGGCGCGGGCGTTGAGGTCTTCGGTCTCCATGGCTTCGATTGCGCCGAGGGCAGCGGCGCAGGCAATGGGATTGCCGCCGTAGGTGCCGCCGAGGCCACCCACGTGCACGGAATCCATGATGTCCGCGCGACCCGTCACACCGGCGAGTGGCAGCCCACCCGCGATGCCCTTGGCCGTGGTGATGAGGTCGGGTACGACAGCCTCATGGTCGCTGGCAAACCAGTCCCCGGTGCGGCAGAAGCCCGTCTGGATTTCATCGGCGACGTAGACGATGCCGTGCTGGGCGGCGTATTCCTTCAGGGCAGGCAGGAAGCCCGGTGCGGGCACGATGAAACCACCCTCGCCCTGAATGGGTTCGATGATGATGGCGGCGATGTTGGCACCGCCGATTTCCTTCTCCATCTTGGATGTGGCCCAGGACGCTACCTCAGGTCCTGAGTGGGGTCCGTCACGGAAGGGGTAGGACATCGGCATGCGGTAGACCTCGGGCGCAAAGGGTCCGAAGGACTGCTTGTAGGGCATGTTTTTGGCGGTGAGAGCCATCGTGAGATTGGTCCGACCGTGGTAGCCATGATCGAAGACGACGATCGCCTGGCGCTTGGTGAAGGCACGAGCGATCTTGACGGCGTTCTCGACCGCCTCGGCACCCGAGTTGAATAATGCTGAGCGCTTGACGTGATCACCCGGAGTCAATCGATTGAGTGCCTCGCAGACTTCGACGTAGCCGGCGTACGGCGTGACCATGAAGCAGGTGTGGGTGAAGTCAGCGGCCTGCCGCTGGATGCGCTCCACCACCAGGGGATGGGCATTGCCCACGGTCGTGACGGCGATGCCGGAGCCCAGGTCAATGAGGGAGTTGCCATCGACATCAATGATCACGCCCCCGCCCGCGCGCTCGACGAAGACGGGCATGGTCCCGCCCACGCCAGCAGAAACGGCGGCCGCGCGACGGGCCATCAACTCCCGAGATCGCGGTCCGGGGAGCTCGGTGATTAGACGGCGCTCCTGGGGGAGCGTGGTGGCGGAGGGCAGCAGGGTGTCGGTCATGGACACGAGCGTAGGACAATAGGCGGGTGGGCGACCGTCGGGACGTGATCATTCTCGGCAGCACGGGCTCAATCGGGACCCAGGCCCTGGACGTGATCGCCCGCAATCCGGACCGTTTCCGGGTCGTGGGGCTGGCCGCGGGCGGATCGAGGCCGGACCTTCTCGCCGAGCAGGTGGGAGCCCTCGGGGTGAACCAGGTCGCCATCGGCCCGGATGAAGCAGTCGAACTCGCGGGCATGCCCTGCGATGTTGTGCTGAATGCGCTCGCGGGAGCTGTGGGACTCCTCCCGACCCTGAGGGCCCTGGAGGCCGGCAGCACCCTCGCACTCGCCAACAAGGAATCCCTCATCATCGGCGGTCCCCTCGTCAAGGCACGCGCCGCGGCGGGTCAGATCCGACCGGTGGACTCCGAGCATGCGGCGCTGGCGCAGTGCCTTGACGGCGGCACGGCCTCGGAGGTAAAGCGATTGGTGCTCACGGCGAGTGGGGGACCCTTTCGGGGCTGGCAGCCGGCTGAACTCGCGACTGTCACGGTGGAACAGGCGCTGGCGCATCCGACGTGGAGCATGGGGCCCCTTGTGACGATCAACTCATCGACGCTGGTCAATAAGGGGCTGGAGATCATCGAGGCGCATCTGCTCTTCGATGTTCCGTACGACCGCATCGACGTCGTGGTGCATCCTCAGTCGATCGTTCACTCAATGGTGGAATTCGTCGACGGATCGACGATGGCGCAGGCGAGTCCGCCGGATATGCGCCTCCCCATTTCGTGGGCGCTCGGTTGGCCTGAGCGCGTCCCGGGCGCAGCACCGGGCTGTGACTGGTCCCGAGCATCCCGCTGGGAGTTCTTCCCCGTCGATGAGACGGCCTTCCCCGCGATCGGGCTCGCTCGCACGGCTGGGGAGTCCGGTGGCACCGCCCCCGCCGTCTTCAATGCCGCCGACGAGGTGGCCGTGGCCGCTTTCCTGGGGGGCCGGCTGCCCTATCTCGGCATCCTTGAGGTGGTGGCCGCCGTTCTCGCCGAGCACCTTCAACGCGCCTCAGAGCCCCCGGACCGTCACCATGGTGGTGAAGGCACGGGCCGCGTCCTCTGCGTGGATGACGTCCTCGGGGCAGATGCGTGGGCTCGCGAGCGTGCCGGCGACATGATTGGGGAGGTGTGCTGATGTGGGAGATCGTGGGCATCATTGGCTTCTTCCTCGTCATCCTGGCCTCCATCGCCCTGCACGAAATCGGCCACCTGGTGCCGGCGAAGAAGTTTGGTGTCAAGGTCACCGAGTACATGGTGGGATTCGGACCCACGCTGTGGTCGCGTCGTCGCGGTGAGACGTCGTACGGCGTCAAGGCGATTCCGGTCGGGGGCTACATACGGATGGTCGGCATGCTGCCCCCGCCGAAGGACGCTCCCGAAGGAACCGCTCGCAGCATGTCGACCGGTCGATTCACCATGCTTGTCGAGGATGCCCGTCGTCAGTCCCTGGAGGAGATAGCCCCGGGTGACGAGAGTCGGGTGTTCTACCGGCTGCCGGTGCGCCAGCGCGTCATCATCATGCTCGGCGGGCCCTTCATGAATCTCGCCCTGGCCTTTGTCCTCTTTGCCATCGTCCTCGTCGGCATTGGGACCGCTCAGCCCAGTCTGACGGTGTCATCCGTCGTTCCCTGTGTGCCCACGGTCGACGCACCCACCGGCTCACCGGATGCCTCCGGGGAGTGCGCCCAGGGTGCGTCACCCGCGGCCCTCGCCGGCCTGCAGCCGGGGGACGTCATCACGGGGCTGAGCGGGGAGACGCCGGCTTCGTGGGATGCCCTCACCGATCAGATTCGGGCGCAGGGTGTCGTGGCCGGTGTCCTGACGGTGGTGCGAGCCGACGGGACGACGGTGCAGCTCCCGGTCGAAACCGCTGAGGTGACACGCCCGGTGTACGACGAGATGGGTGAGCCGACGGGGGCCGTGGAGACCACGGGCTTCCTCGGGGTCCGTCCCGAGATCGAATACGTCAATCAGTCATGGACGACGGTCCCCGCTCAGATGTGGGATCTCACCGCCCGTTCGGCCACAGCGCTGGCGTCGATGCCCGTGCGGGTCTACGAACTCGTGAGCGAGACCCTCGTGGGCGGTGGTGAGCGACAGATCGACAGCCCCGTGAGTGTGGTGGGGGTGAGCCGCCTCGGCGGCGAAATCGTGGCATCTGATGAGTCGCCCGAGGCCAAACTCGCCATCTTCTTGAGTCTGGCGGCCTCCCTCAACCTCTTCCTCTTCCTCTTCAATTTGCTCCCCATCCTCCCGCTCGACGGCGGTCATGTGGCGGGAGCCCTCTACGAAGGGTCTCGACGATCGGTTGCCCGGGTGCGTGGGCGCCCTGACCCCGGGCCGGTCGACGTGGCCAGGCTCCTGCCGGTGGCCTACGTGGTCGCCGTGGCGCTCGTGGCGGTGGGGGCCGTGGTTATTTTTGCCGACCTCGTCAAGCCACTGACCCTCGGCTGACTCTCCGGGGTGTGGCCCACGTGGCTGTCGGGGATACTAAAGGCGTGAGCATCGACCTCGGCTTGCCCGCCGCGCCCCCGCCCGTCCTTGCCCCGCGGCGTACGACACGTCAGTTGACCCTGCGGCATCCGACGCATCCGGTGGCCGTCGGGGGTGGAGCTCCGGTGAGCGTGCAGTCCATGGCGACAACGTTGACGGCTGACGTGGACTCCACACTGCAGCAGATTGCCGAGTTGACCGCTGCAGGCTGTCAGGTCGTGCGCGTAGCGGTTCCCAGCCAGGATGATGCGGACGCTCTGCCCGACATCGCGCGCAAATCCGGCATCCCCGTGATCGCGGACATTCACTTCCAGCCCAAGTACGTCTTTGCTGCCATCAAAGCGGGTTGCGCAGGTGTGCGCGTGAATCCCGGGAACATCAAGCAATTCGATGACAAGGTCAAAGAGATCGCTCGCGCAGCAGCAGACACCGGGACACCCATTCGTATCGGAGTGAACGCTGGATCCCTCGATCCGCGACTACTGGCGAAGTACGGCAAGGCCACACCCGAGGCCCTGGTGGAGTCAGCCCTGTGGGAGGCATCCCTTTTTGAGGAACATGGGTTCGGTGACATCAAGATCTCCGTCAAGCACCATGATCCCGTCATCATGGTGCAGGCGTACCGACTTCTCTCCGCGCAATGCGACTATCCACTCCATCTCGGTGTGACGGAAGCGGGCCCTGCCTTCCAGGGCACGATCAAGTCAGCCGTGGCATTCGGTGCGCTCCTGTCGGACGGCATCGGCGACACGATCCGGGTGTCCCTCTCCGCGCCACCGGTCGAGGAGGTCAAGGTCGGAATCGGCATCCTGGAATCCCTCAACCTGCGCCAACGTGGGCTCGAAATCGTGTCCTGTCCCTCATGTGGTCGGGCGCAGGTGGACGTCTACACCCTGGCCGAGCAGGTGACCGCCGGCCTCGAGGGACTCGATGTCCCCCTGCGCGTCGCGGTCATGGGCTGCGTCGTCAATGGGCCGGGAGAGGCGCGAGAGGCTGATCTGGGAGTCGCCTCGGGCAATGGCAAGGGGCAGATTTTCGTCCGTGGTGAGGTCATTAAGACGGTGCCGGAGCATCAGATCGTGGAGACACTCATCGAGGAAGCGATGAAGTTGGCAGAGGAGATGGGAAATGACGGCGCAGGCGGCCCCGTCGTCAGCGTCAGTTGAGGCTGGCCTCACCGTCCGACCGCTGGTCGCCGACGATCTGCCTGCCCTCCGCCGACTCCTTGATGCCGATCCGGTCACCCATTGTTTCGTCGCGTCTCGACTCCCGGAGCGGGGCCGACGACTAGCTGCTGAGTTCTGGGCGGTTGATCGTGGTGGGCAATGTGTGTCTGCCCTGCATGTTGGAGCGAATGTCATCCCCATCGCGACGGATACCGGTGCGCGGCGAGTGCTAGCCGAGCGGCTGCGGCGCACGGGACGTCGAGGATCTTCGCTGGTGGGCCCCTCGCTTGAGGTACTTGATCTATGGGATCGGCTGGGAGGCTCATGGGGACCCGCGAGGGAGATCCGTGCGCGCCAACCCGTGCTGGCCATGGATAGTGACTCCCCGCTCGAGCAGGACACGCATGTCCGCGCTGTGCGCATCGAGGAGATCGACCTCCTCGTGCCTGCGTGCATCGAGATGTTCACCGAGGAAGTGGGAGTGTCTCCGGTGTCCGGAGGCGCAGGGCCTGCCTACCGGTCGCGCATTGCCGAGCTCATTCGCGCCGGACGTGCATTTGCGCGCATTGAGTCAGGACGTGTCATCTTCAAAGCTGAGATTGGGGCGGCCACCCCGGATGCCTGTCAGATCCAGGGCGTGTGGGTCGCGCCCGATCTGCGCGGCCAGGGACTGAGCACGCCGGCGATGGCTGCTGTCGTCCGCCTGTCCCGGCAACGTGTCGCACCCGTCGTAAGTCTGTATGTCAACGACTTCAACGCGGCAGCACGCCGGTGCTACGAGGCCGTGGGGTTCCGGGCCGCCGGGGAATTCGCCACGGTCCTCCTCTAGGCGCCCCGGTCCCACCCGGGCGTGCAGGTATCCTCAGGCACCGTTGTCTGTGAGGAGACCCTGTGCTGTTGCGTATGTCCACCCTCTTTGTGCGCACCCTGCGTGATGATCCTGCCGATGCTGAGGTCCCGAGCCATCGTCTCCTCGTCCGGGCCGGATACGTGCGCCGCATCGCACCGGGCATCTTCTCGTGGCTTCCCCTGGGGTATCTCGTGTATCGCAACATCGAGGGCATCGTGCGTGCGGAGATGGACGCTGCCGGTTTCCAGGAGGTTCACTTCCCAGCCCTACTGCCACGCGAACCCTACGAGCGAACGAATCGCTGGGAGGAGTACGGCGACAACCTCTTCCGACTGCAGGACCGCAAAGGTGGGGACTATCTCCTCGGGCCGACGCACGAGGAGATGTTCACCCTCATGGTGAAGGGTGAGTACTCCTCGTACAAGGACTTGCCGTTGGTGATCTACCAAATTCAGACGAAGTACCGGGACGAGGCTCGGCCTCGTGCGGGCATCCTGCGCGGTCGTGAGTTCGTGATGAAGGATTCCTACTCCTTCGATGTTGAGGATGCCGGCCTCGAGCGCTCCTACCATCGGCACCGCGACGCGTACATCTCCTGCTTTGATCGGTTGAATCTCACCTATGTCATCGTCTCGGCTCAATCCGGGGCCATGGGCGGCTCGCAGAGCGAGGAGTTCCTCGCGCCCACGGAGTACGGCGAGGACACCTATGTGCGCTGCATGGCCTGCGACTACGCCGCCAACATCGAAGCGGTGGTGAGCCCGCACATGGAGCCACGGGACACCACCGATCTGCCCCCGGCGCAGGTCCATGACACGCCGGACACGCCCACGATCGCCACACTGGTTGAGGTCTCCAACGCGCGTGAGGACACTCGACGATCAGACCGTCCCTGGACGGCTGCGGACACGTTGAAGAACGTCGTTTTCCTGGCGGACTATCCCGATGGCACGACGGCGCCACTCGCCGTGGGTGTGCCGGGTGACCGTGAGGTCGATGTCAAGCGTCTCGAGGCGGCCCTGCATCCTGTGGCACTGCGTCCGTTCGAGGAGAGTGACTTCGTGAAGTACCCGGCGCTGGTCAAGGGCTACATCGGCCCGGGTGCGCTGGGCGGAGAGGGCAATGTTCGCTATCTCGTGGACCCTCGCGTCGCGATGGGTTCGGCGTGGATCACCGGGGCCAATCAGCCGGGACGCCACGTGTACGGACTTGTGCGGGGCCGAGACTTCGACGTGGACGGTCAGATCGAGGCGGTTGAGATCATCGAAGGGGACCCGTGTCCCCAATGTGGTGCGTCGGTCGAACTCGCGCGGGGTATCGAGATCGGTCACATCTTCCAACTGGGTCGCAAATATGCCGACGCGCTAGGACTTACCGTCTTGGACGAGCACGGCAAGCAGGTCACGGTGACCATGGGCTCCTATGGCCTGGGCGTGTCTCGCGCGGTAGCCGCTGTCGCGGAGCAGCACTATGACGACAAGGGTCTGGTCTGGCCCCGGGAGGTGGCTCCCGCCGACATACACATCGTGGCGACGGGCAAGGACGATGCGCCGTTCGACACGGCAGAGGCCATCGCGGCGGGAGCGATCTCGCAGGGATTGCGTGTGCTCATTGACGATCGGCGGGGCGTCTCACCCGGAGTGAAGTTCAAGGACTCAGAACTCATCGGCATCCCCACCATCGTGGTTGTGGGTAAGCGTCTCGCAGACGGTGTCGTGGAGTTGCGAGACCGAGCCTCCGGTGACTCTGTGGATGTCGCTGTGGGCGACATTGTTGAAAGACTTGTCGAAGTCTGCCGCTAGTGGCGCCGGCATGAGGGTCGACGCTGTCATTTTTGACTGGGGTGGGACCTTGACGCCCTGGCATGACATCGACCTCGTGGGGCAATGGGGGGCCTACGCGATGGTCTATGACCCCGGTGACGAAGATCTTGCATCTCGGCTCGCCGAAGCCGAGATGGGTCTGTGGCGTGACCAGCAGACATCGCGAGGGGCCAACGGCACCGGAACCCTCGACCACGTCCTCGCCCAATGCGGCATCAACAGTGAGAGTCCACGGCACGGGATGGCGCTCGCTGCCTACCTCGATGCATGGGAGCCACATACCCTCGCGGATCCCGAGGCACTGCCCCTGCTCAGCGCCTTGCGTGATGAGGGGATGCGCGTCGGTATTCTCTCCAACACGCTCTGGCCGCGGTGGCACCACGAGGCGGTCTTTTCCCGCGATGGCCTGACTCCCTACATCGATGCGGCTGTCTATTCAAGTGAGTTGCCGGTCGCCAAGCCGCACGCGGACGCCTTCCGGCGTGCGATGGCTGCGATCGATACCCTGCCCGAGCACACCGTCTTTGTGGGGGATCGCCCCTGGGACGACATTCACGGAGCGCAACAGGTCGGCATGCGCGCCATCCTGATCCCGCATTCACGGCTGGGGGAACAGGCGGTCGCAGTCGACGTCACCCCGGATGCGGTGGTGCGCGGGCTGGGCGAGGTGCTGGGTGTCGTGCTCGGCTGGAGGGCGGGAGCGCAGCGCCAATGACGCCGGAGTGGTACGTCATCGTCCTGCTGTGCTGTGTCGCTGCCGCTGCCGGCTGGGTGGATGCCGTAAGTGGGGGAGGAGGCCTTCTGCAGTTGCCCGCGCTCCTGCTGGTCGCACCCACGGAGCGTCCTGCGCTGGCTCTCGGCACCAACAAATTGTCGTCCATCATGGGCACGACAGCGGCTGCCGTGACATACGGGCGCCTCGCACTGCCGCGTCTGTGGACAGCGGTGCCCATGGCCCTGTCGGCGTTCGGCGGTGCCGCTGTCGGAGCTCGACTCGCCGTCAACCTCCCCCCCGAGGTGTTCGGCCCGCTCATCCTTGCCGCCCTCGTGCTGGTGTGGATCTTCGTTGCACTGCGCCCCCAACTCGGTCTAGTGGCACGCGAGGTGTCAGCGGCTCGCCGCTGGACGACCGCGATAGTTGGCGGCGTCGTGATCGGCCTGTATGACGGACTGCTGGGTCCCGGAACCGGTGCGTTCCTCGTCATCCTGCTTGTCGCCGCCACAGGATTCACCTTCCTCCAGGCATCAGCGACAGCGAAGATCGTCAACATAGGCACCAACCTCGCGGCGCTTCTTATCTTTGGCTGGGCGGGAGCCGTTGCCTGGGGACTCGGCATCATGATGGGAGCGTGCAATGTCCTCGGCGCTGTCGTTGGTGCACGGACGGCCATTGCGCGAGGCAGTGGATTCGTCCGTGGTGTTTTGCTGATCGTCGTTGCCGCACTCATCGTGGCGCTCGCCTGGCAAACGCTCGGTGATTAAGGGGTCGTGAACAACGGGTATGCGGAAGGGCTAGGCAGGATACCCCGGGAAGGCTGCGGTGGGGGCCCCCCAGCCAATGGAGCGCGCGGAGCACTCGCAGGCGGCGAGGACGGCATCTCGTCTGGCTGGCCCTGCTGACACGGCCGCCAGATCGGCGTAGACAGCGCACAGGCGGGCCTCGACGTCCGCCAGGAGGCGCCTTGCGGAGGTGGGGGAATCAATGGGCCCCGTGACAAAGCCGCCGGGCATGCCGGATTCCGCAGCATCGGGAGCGATCTGGCGCAGGGCCAGCACGCGGGCCCGATGCGCAGCCAGGCCCCCACGCGCGAGATCAATGTCTCCTGCGTCAAGCCACGGCGTGGCAACCCCGTAGGCGTAGGTCGCGGCCTCCTCGCCGGTGACGGCAGCCATGAGAGCGTCCGTCATGAACTGGCCCTGCGCAAAAACTCGACGTGGCCAGCCTCGGATGCGGCGATGAGCGCGAGCAGCCGAGCCGTCTGCATGGACCCGGCCACCTCGCATGCCTGTGTCCGTTGGCCCGTGGCGCGTCGCTCCGCGTCGATGAGATTGGCAAGGGCCACCTGCTGTGTCCCCGCGACCACAGGTGCGGTCGAAGCCGATGGTGTCGTGGTGGGAGGGGTGGCGCCCTGAGGGCGCACGGCCTCAACATGCGCGGCGTGCTCCTCTCGAATGGTCGTGATCATCGCTGCCAGGGCGGGGAAGGCAGCGATCGTCGCGTCGTACAACTCGATCAACTGCGATTCCTCCGATGCGACAGTGGCAGCGAGAGCCTCATCCGGATCGGGAGGGGAGCTCGAGGACGGCACGGGCGCGGGATCTGACGAGCAACCGGCAACGGCAACGGCAGCCCCCGCCGCGAGCGCCAAAAGTGAGCGACGGCTCACGAGGGGTCCACGAGGTCGCGGGGCCTGGGCCTGCTGGGGAGCCCCGCGGTGAGGGGTCAGTCGCACATCAATCAGCATGCCACGGGTCGCGGTACCCTCTGGTGGTGCTCTTCCGGCGCGTCCGGAGCGGTTCGGGGACATCGACACGGATAGACACAGGTGAATAAGGGAGACACTATGGCGCGGACAGGTGCAAGCACCCCCGATGATGTTGCCCTTCACGCACTGCTCGAGCCGAGTGTTGTCGCCCTGGGCCTGGACCTGGAAGCCGTCGAGTCTGTGACGACCGGCCGCCGCCGTCGCGTGAGCGTCATTGTGGATCGTGACGGTGGAATCGACCTGGATGGTATTGCTGCGGTCAGCAAGACGGTCTCAGCCGCCCTGGATGCCGATGACGTCATGGGTGAGGATCCGTACACGCTTGAAGTGACCTCCCCGGGAGTCGATCGACCCCTGACGGAACAACGCCATTGGCGTCGCAACGTGGGGCGCCTGGTGATCGCGGTGCGTCGCGATGGTTCGCAGGTGGAGGCCCGCATCCTCTCGGTGGATGACGATGCCGTTGTTTTATCCCCGGGGGTTGCCCACGGCGATGACGGTGAGGATGTGCGCGTGCCCTGGGTCGACCTGGATCGCGGTCTGGTCCAGATCGAGTTCCGTCGGCCCGAGTCGGAGGTGAAGTGATGGATGTCGACGTCAACGCACTGCGGGCTCTCGTTCGCGAAAAGGAACTGTCCTGGGATCTCGTGGTGGATTCCATCGAGCAGGCGCTCCTCATGGCGTATCAGCGCAGCGACGGCTCGGCACCCGAAGCCCGCGTCGAACTTGATCGAACAACCGGGCACGTCACCGTGTGGGCGCGGGAGGTGGCTCCGACAGGCGAGCAGGTCGCGGGTGAAGCGGTTCCGACGACGCGCGAGTACGACGACACGCCGACGGACTTCGGCCGGGTAGCCGCGTCCACGGCACGCCAGGTCCTGCTCCAGAGGCTGCGCGACGCGGAAGGAGATCGCACCTTCGGGGAGTTCTCCGGGACCGAGGGCGATCTGGTGTCCGGGGTCATCCAGCAGGCAAGTGACCCCCGAGTGGTGCGTGTTGATCTGGGGAAGGTGGAGGCGATGCTGCCGCCATCGGAGCAGGTGCCCGGTGAGACCTATCCGCATGGCACCCGCATCAAGTGCGTTGTGACGGGTGTGCGCAAGGGACCCCGTGGCCCGCAGGTCACCGTGTCGCGTTCGCATCCGGCCCTGGTGCGCGGATTGTTTGCTCTTGAGGTGCCCGAGATTGCCGACGGCAGTGTGGAGATCGCGGGCTTGGCCCGTGAGGCCGGTCATCGCACCAAGATCGCGGTGCGTTCCACCGTCTCGGGAGTCAACGCCAAGGGTGCGTGTATCGGCCCGATGGGTCAACGAGTCCGTCAGGTCATGAGTGAACTCGGGGGCGAGAAGATTGACATTGTCGACTTCAGCGATGACCCGGCCGAACTCATCGCACATGCACTCTCGCCTGCCCGTGTGAGCCGGGTCGACATTGTGGACGCGGTGGCCCGGTCGGCACGGGTGACCGTTCCCGACTACCAGTTGTCGCTGGCGATTGGGCGTGAGGGGCAAAATGCCCGTCTCGCCGCCCGACTGACCGGCTGGCGGATCGACATTCGGCCCGACACGGACGAGGGGGCGACCCCATCGGGTCCGCCTGACCCCGCCTCGTCAACATCCGAGTGAGTCGCGGCGGCATGGCCCCGAGGCAGCGGGGCCAGGCGCCAGCGTTAGACTTCGCCTGTCTGAGTGGATTCGATCCGGGGATACTGTGAGTTCTGCCCGCATGGCGTGCGAGCGAACCTGCATTGGCTGCCGGCGCCAGGATTCACCAGAAGGCCTCCTGCGAGTGGTCCTCGATAACGGGGTTGTTACCCCTGACCCGCGGGCAATCAGGCAGGGCAGGGGTGCGTGGTTGCACCCCGCTTGCTGGGAGGTGGCCGAGCGTCGCAAGGCATTCGGTCGGGCTCTACGCGTGTCTGTTGCACCGGACCTCTCGGTGCTCCGCACGTATATCGAAAGCCTGCCCGCAGGCTAGTTCGGCAGAGTGAGATCGCTCGTTCGCACCACCGGTGGACGCAATCACGTGCCCGCCGTCACCAGACCGCCGCAGAGATGGGGCATCCGAGGATGAGTCACCAATGAGCGCCCAGCCATGAGCAGGGACGTCCACCACTGACGGTTCGGTAGCGCGCGAATACGCGCGTCACCCGGGCCAAAGACAGGAGAGTTGTGTCGAAGGTCCGGGTCTACGAGCTAGCCAAAGAGCTCGGAGTCGAGAGCAAGGTCGTGCTCGCCAAACTGGCAGAGCTCGGCGAATTTGTGCGTTCCGCCTCATCCACGATCGAAGCGCCCGTGGTGCGCAAGCTCAAGGATGCGATGCCGGCAGCGCCCGCAGACGGTGCAGCGGCCAAGCCCAAGCGTGCAGCGAAGCCCAAGGCAGCATCCGCTGATGAGGGTCTGCCCCGTCCCGAGGTCCCTGCCGCGACGGCCGCCGACGTGGTCGCTGTGGCTTCGGCTGAGGAAGCCAGCACACCCGCTCCGGTCCCCGCTCCGCGGCCGGTGCCCCAGGCGCCAGCCGCCTCTGCCGCGCCCGCGCCTTCTGGACCTGAGAGCGATGACGACCGCCCGGCACCTCGCCCGGCAGGCCCGCGTCCGGGCAACAACCCCTTCACCGGCAACGTGGCCGCGCGTGAGGCTCCTCGCCCCGCGGCCCCCCGTCCGGGCAATAACCCCTTCACGGGCAATTCCGGCATGGGC
>JANRCR010000029.1 GCA_030726915.1 Candidatus Nanopelagicales bacterium | reverse complement strand
TAGCCGATCATCGAGCGACGGGTCAGTCGTGTCGGGGGTGCGCCGGGGGGGGTCCAGGCCGGAGTCCAGGCCTGAGGGCATAGGGGGAGGCTAGCGGGAGGCCCCCCGGTCCCAGGAGTCGATTTGACACACTCGCGAATCCTCAGGCAAGGTTAGGCAGTCCTAAGTTAGGCTTACCTAAGGAGTTCATGTGAACCGCCCTGTCCGCAGCGGCCGCGCCCTCATCGGCCTCACTGCCGCTGCCCTGGCGCTGCCCCTGATCGCCGCCTGCGGTGGCGGATCAGATCCCGGCGGGTCGGATCCCACCGGTGCCGGCAGCGAGGCCATCACGGTCTACTCCGGTCGCTCGGAGGAGTTGGTCGGACCCCTCTTCGCCCAATTCACCGAGCAGACCGGCATCGAGGTCCAGGCGAGATTCGGAGACACCGCCGAGTTCGCGGCGCAACTACTCGAGGAGGGTGACGCGAGCCCGGCTGACGTCTACTTCGCCCAGGATGCGGGAGCGCTGGGTGCCGTATCGGCCGCCGGCCTCCTTGCGCCGCTGCCGGCGTCGGTCGCAACGCTGGTGCCGCAGAACTACCGGGCCACCGATGGCACCTGGACCGGTGTGAGTGGTCGCGCGCGCGTCATTGCCTACGACGCGGAGCAGGTGCCCGCTGACCAGGTCCCGCAATCGATCTTTGATCTGACGGATCCGCAGTGGCAAGGCCAGGTCGCGATTGCACCGACCAATGCCTCCTTCCAATCCTTCGTAACGGCGATGCGTGTGTCGCAGGGTGACGATGTGACCCGGCAGTGGCTCGAGGGCCTGGTCGCGAACGACGTACAGACGTATGAGAAGAACGGCCTGATCCTCGACGCGGTCGACACGGGCCAGGTGCAACTCGGTCTCATCAACCACTACTACTGGTATGAGAAGGCAGCCGAGGTCGGCCAGGATGCGATGCGCGCGCAGATTTCCTTCACCAAGCCGGAAGATCCGGGCAGCCTGGTCAACGTCGCGGGCGTGGGCATCCTTACCAATGCCGCGGACAACGCCGCGGCGGAGCAGTTCGTCGCCTGGCTGCTCTCCCCCGAGACCCAGGAGTGGTTCGTCGAGAACACCTTCGAGTATCCGCTGCTCCCCTCGGTCGCCGCCGCCGCGGGCCTCCCCACTCTCGACACCCTGCGCGGCCCGGATGCGCCGCTGGCCGAGCTGGCCGACCTCCCCGGCACCTTGACGATGCTGGAGGATGTCGGACTGTTGTGACTCGAGACTCGCGTTGACGCTCACCGCGCCAACCACCCGCACGCGCCCGCGACGCGCCCTGGGGCGGCCCCCCCGCCTCCTGGTGCTCGCGGGCGCGATCACGGCTGTCGTCTCCCTGGTCCCGCTGGTCTACCTCGTCGTCCGCGTCGGTGAGGCAGGCCTGCAGCGCATCATCGAGGTGCTCATCCGGCCCCGCACCCTGGAGACGGTCACCACCTCGGTTGGACTCGTGGTCGTCGTCGTCTCCGCCTGCCTCCTCATCGGGATCCCGACCGCGTGGCTGGTCGCGCGGACGAATGTCCCACTGCGCGGCATGTGGCTGGTGCTCGTCTCACTGCCCCTGGCGATCCCGTCGTACGTCGCGGCGTACGCCTGGCTCTCGCAATTCCCCGCGATGAACGGATTTTGGGCCGCGGCGTTCATCCTCACCATGGTGTCATCGCCGTACGTCGTGCTGCCCGTCGCAGCATCCTTCCGATCGAGCGATCCGGCACTGGAGGAGGTCGCGCGATCACTCGGTCGCGGACCCTTCCGCGCCTTCGCGACGACGACCCTGCCGCAGGCATGGCCTTCTGCCGCGGGTGGCGCGCTCTTGGTCGCGCTCTATGTGCTGTCGGACTTTGGCGCTGTCGCCCTGCTGCGCGTCGACGCCTTCACGCGCGTCATTTATGCGTCCTACCGGGCGAGCTTCGACCGCGTGAGCGCGGCGGTGCTCGCCCTCGTGCTCGTCGCCCTCGCTGCCCTGCTGGTGCTGGCCGAACGGCGTATCCGCGGTCGCACCCGACGATGGCGCGTCGCGACCGGCACCCAGCGCACGGCGCTGCCCGTGGAGTTGACGGGTGGACGACGCGTCGGCGCACTCGCGTGGCTGACCGTCCTGACCATCCTCGCCCTCGGGGTACCGCTCGTCTCGCTGATCCTGCGCATGCTGCAGGGCAGTCGCTCGCCGCTGGACTGGACCGAGTTGCTCACCGCCGCGATGACATCACTGGGTGTCGCGCTTGCGGGGGCGATCCTGGCGGTGCTGCTGGCCCTGCCGGTCGGCATCCTCGCCGCGCGCTACCGCACCCGCAGCGTGCGCTCGATCGAGACCGTGTCCTACACCGGTCACGCGCTGCCCGGAGTGGTCGTCGGGCTATCCCTGGTCTTCCTCACCCTCGCCGTGGTGCCGGTGGCGTATCAGACGGTGTGGGTCCTGGCGTTCGCCTACGCCGTGCTCTTCCTCCCTAAGGCGATTGGTGCGACGCGCAGTGCGACCGCATCGGTGTCACCGGTGCTCGAGCAGACCGCGCGCACACTCGGTCGCGGTCCGTTGCGTGCCTGGAGTGAAACGACTCTGCGCCTGACTCTGCCCGGTATCGCCGCGGGTGGACTGCTGGTGCTGCTGACCGCGATGAAGGAACTCCCCGCCACCTTGATGCTGCGGCCCACCGGATTGGACACCCTCGCGACGGAGTTGTGGAGCCGCACCGAGATTGCGGCGTATGGCGCAGCCGCGCCCTATGCCATCGCCCTCGTTGTCCTCGCGGCTGTTCCGGCGTGGCTGCTCGGTCGGATCTTGACGCGGACCCCGGAGCCGGACGCGGATACGGTGGAGCCGTGAGCGGGGTCGAGGTCGCCAGCCTGCGCGGGGGCTATGGCCCCGTGGAGGTGCTCCGCGGATTGGATCTGACCGTGCCCTCGGGGGAGATGGCGGCGGTGCTCGGGGCCAGCGGCTCGGGCAAGACCACACTCCTGCGCATCCTCGCCGGCTTCCTGCGGCCCATGGCCGGCACGGTGACCTTCGGTGATCGGCTTGTGGCGGGGGCGGGCTCGGGATTCCCGCACGCATTTATCCCCCCGGAGAAGCGGCGCATCGGCATCGTGCCGCAGGAGGGTGCGCTCTTCCCGCACCTGGATGTCAGTGCCAACGTCGGCTTCGGTCTGCCTCGCGGGTCAGCACGGGGGCAGTCGGCAGCCCGCGTCGACGAGGTCCTCGAGATGGTCAGCATGAGTGAATACGCGCACGCTCGCCCACATGAACTCTCCGGTGGCCAGCAGCAGCGCGTGGCGCTGGCGCGTGCCCTGGCTCCCCGCCCCGAGGTCGTGCTCCTGGATGAGCCCTTTACCGCCCTCGATGCGTCCCTGCGTACGCGCCTGCGTGCAGAGGTCCGGGAGTTGCTCCGGGCACTGGGCACGACCGCGATCCTGGTCACCCACGATCAGGAGGAGGCACTGTCGACCGCGGATCTGGTCGCGGTGATGCGCGATGGTCTGGTGGTGCAGGTCGGCACGCCCCTTGAGGTGTACGACGAACCCGTGGATCTTGAGGTCGCACGCTTCGTCGGGGATGCCGTCGAGATACCGGCGGTGGCGCATGGTGACCGTGCATCCTGTGCGCTCGGCACGGTGTCCGTGCGTGCCGGAGGTGACGGTCCCACCGAGGGTGCTGCTGTCGTGATCCTGCGGCCCGAGCAGCTGCTGCTGTCCTGCCCTGTCAATGCGGCCACCCTGCCGGGATCGGGTGTTGTGCGCGAAACGTCGTACCACGGCCATGACTCGCTCCTGCGTGTGGAGTTGGCCGACGGGACATCCATCCCCGTGCGGGTGCCGGGTGGTACGCCGCCCCCGCGCCCCGGTGAGGCCGTGGTCGTGTCGGTGACCGGTGAAGCGCGGGTCTATCCGGTCGCGGGCGAGGTCTACGCGCAGTAGTCGGTGGTGGTCGCAACCTGACCACCGAGCGCGTCAGCGACCTGCTGCGCTCCGATCCCCGCGGTGGAGAGCGTGACCGATAGCCACGTGTCGCCGTAGGCAAGATCGAGGTTGCCCTGATCGGGTGTCACGGTGGCGCACAACTCGGCCTTGGCCTTGGCCACCTCGTCGGCAGAGTCGGCGACGATGACGACGATCCCACCGGATTCGCCCAGCGCGCAGGTGACCGCTGTGGCATTGATCCCATCCTCGAGGGGCTGGCTGGACGTCTCACTGCAGTCGATGCCCGCTGAGGAGAGTTTGGGCTCCACATCGGCGGCCGTCAGCGGTGTCGATGAACTGCCACCGCAGGCACTGAGCACGAGTGCTGCGCTCGCGGTGATGACCATGGCCGATAGTGATCGCTTCATGAGGCGAGGCTAGCGCAGTCACCCGGTCGTAGCCCCACCTCTAGCGAGTGCCGACGATGGTGACGATGCATGGCGTCACGACGCCATTGAGTGCTGCGGTGCATGTGGCCGGACGTGGCATCCCCGTGGAGCTGGTGTCGTTGAAGCCGAAGGACGTACTCTGTCCAGCGGCGATCCTGCCGTTCCAACGCTCATTGTTGACCGTCAGGACGCCATTGCGCACGCTGCCACGGCCGTCCCACGGGGCTGTGATGGTGCTCGCCCAGGGCAGGCTGACGCGCCAGGACGTCGTGGCCGTCCGGGGCGTCACCTTCACATCAACGGTCCGACCGGTGCCCCAGTCATTGACGTTGGTGATGACGACACTGAGACCACTGGTCGGTGTCGGGGTGGGTGTGGGTGTCGGTGTGGGTGTAGCCGAGCGGCTGGCGCAGTAGCCAAAGGTGGCGGTTACGCCGGCGCGCACGGTGGAGTTCCACGTCGCACCCGTCACACTCACGCGACCGTCGGGCTGAGTCGTGCGCACGCCGTTCCACAGATCATTGACCCGGATTCCTGCCGGCAACGTGGTACGCCACGTGAGCGCTGTCGCTGATGCCGTCCCCACGGTGACATCGGCGCAGTAGCCGGATCCCCAGTCACTCGTCATCGTCGATGTCACGGTGATGCCGGAGGACACCGGCGGCTCAGGCGTCGGAGTCGGCGTCGGAGTCGGCGTCGGAGTCGGCGTCGGAGTCGGTGTCGGCGTCGGAGTCGGAGTCGGAGTCGGTGTCGGCGTCGGAGTCGGTGTCGGAGTCGGTGTCGGCGTCGGTGTCGGCGTCGGGGTCGGTGTCGTCACGCCCATGAGTTCGCGCAGGAGCGCCATCTTGTCGGCGTGCACGGTGCGCCAGTCATCGGTGAGCACCCCACCGGTGTCACCGGAATTGGGGTTCCATGACCAAAAGGTCCAACTCATACCCTTATCGCGCAGGTAGCTTGTGAACTGTCGGATCCAGCGCCCCTCGACGGTGTCGACACTGACGCTCTTGGCGCCAAACTCTCCTACGAAGATGGGTGCGAGGCCCTGCTCATGGATATAGCCGAAGCCTTTGGCCCAGCGATCGGCGAGGATGCTCGACATAGCGGGATCAGAGAACCAGGGCTGATTGAAGACGTTGGGACCGTACTCGTGCGGGGAGTACACCACGCGCTGAGCAATCGAGAGGCGCACGGGATTGTCGCGGACCCCCTCGAGGTTGCCGCCCCACCAGTGCCGATCGAGTTGCTGGCCGGAGGCGACGGGGCCTTCGATTCCTTCGACGACAATGAGTTTGTTCGGGGCGATAGCGAGCACGGCGTTGCCGGCGCGCTCGGCGGCGCGACGCCAGTCGGTGGTGCTGCCATCCCCCCAGGTGGCCCGGCCGTGGGGTTCGTTCTTGAGATCAAAGGCAACGACATGGGGAGTGGCGGCGTAGCGTCGGGCCACGGTCTGCCAGGTCGCGATCCAGTCGTTTTCGCTGAAGCCGCCCTGGCCAAACCACAGGTCGTACATGAATCCGTCGTTGGACAGGGAGTGGTTGTCGAGGATGATCATGAGGCCGAGTCGACCGGCCTCGGCGATGACGGCGTCCATCACCTGGATCGGGGTCTTGCCCTGGAGGTCAGCATTGCGGCCGTTGGCGTAGTCGATGCCGGATGTGGTCGAAGATGCCAGTGCCTGCAGTGAAAAGGGGATGCGCACAGTATTGAAGCCGAGGTCATCGATCTGGCGCAGCATGTCCTTGTAATCCCGGGTCCACAGTCCGTGGGGGGCCTGGTTGGAGGTCTCGAGACCAAACCAGTTGACGCCCTGCCAGATGACGGTCTTCCCTGATGCATCGACGATGCGGTTGCCGTCGGTGCTGAGGGGATAACTCGTGGTGCCCGGTCCTGGCGTCGGCGTCGGTGTCGGTGTC
>JANRCR010000028.1:27361-31042 GCA_030726915.1 Candidatus Nanopelagicales bacterium | reverse complement strand
TCCTCATGCTGCTCGGCGGCGTCGTCGGCTACCTCCTGCTCAAGCGGGCCGGGGACCACGCCGATGATCCGACCCCCGAGTCCATCAAGCACCCCGCACCCAGCACCTCATCCGGCTGACGTCACTGCAGGCGGGGGTTACCGACCAGTAGTAATGTTCCCGACCATGGACACCCTCGACGTCGTCCGCATCGTGCTCGGCACAGCCATGATCGTGGCCGCGGCCGTCTTTGCGACCCGCCGCATCCTCTTCCTTCAGGGCATGATCCGCTCCGGCCAGCCCGCGGTCGGCCGGACCAGTCACGTGGGCAAACGGGCTGAACTTGAGGGCACCCAGGTGCTGGGCCAAAAGAAGTTGCTGCAGTGGGCCATCCCCGGCATCGCTCACGTCTTCGCCTTCTGGGGATTCCTCGTCCTCGGCATCACGGTCATCGAGGCCCTGGGCGAGGTGTACGTCGAGAACTTCTGGTTCCCCATCATCGGCACCTGGCCCATCGTTCTCTTCCTCGAGGACCTGTTCGTCATTCTCGTCTTCGTCGGGATCGTGATCTTCGCCATCATTCGCCTGGTCAACAATCCCGCCAAGGAGGGTCGCAACTCGCGCTTCTTCGGCTCGCACACCGGTGCGGCATGGCTGGTGCTCTTCATGATCTTCAACGTCCTGTGGACGTTGGAGCTCTACCGCGGTGCCAAGCTCGCGATCTACGGCCAACTCCCCGGAGCGTTCTTCTCCAACTGGGTCGCCTCGCTGATGGAGCCGCTGGGTCTGCCGACCCTGGAGTTCATGGAGGTCGTCGGCGTCCTCCTGCACATTGGTGTCATCCTCGGCTTCCTGCTGATCGTGCTCTACTCCAAGCATCTCCACATCGGCCTCGCGCCCGTCAATGTCGCCTTCTCGCGTCTACCCAACGGGCTCGGGCCGCTCCTGCCGATGTACTCCGGTGGCAAGCCGATTGACTTCGAGGATCCGGCCGACGATGCGACGTTTGGCGTGGGTCGGATCGAGGACTTCACGTGGAAGGACACCCTCGACTTCGCGACCTGCACCGAGTGCGGTCGCTGCCAATCACAATGTCCGGCCTGGAACACCGGCAAGCCGCTCAGCCCCAAGCTCATGATCATGGATCTGCGCGAAGCGGCCTTCGCGAAAGCGCCGTACGTCATGGCCACGCAAAAGGCCAACGGGGGCGCTAACCCCCCTATAGGCGAGGTCGATGAGGCCGTGCTGGCGACGATGTCCGACACCGTCAAGGAGGCCGTCGCGCGCCCACTCGTCGGGCCCCGCGATGGCATCGACCATCAGGACACCGACGGCTACGACGCCGCCGGCCACAGGGATCAGACCGGTCCCGTCATCGACGAGGATGCCCTGTGGTCGTGCACCACATGCGGCGCCTGCGTCTATCAATGCCCGGTCGATATCGAGCACATCGATCACTTCATCGACATGCGCCGCTACCAGGTGATGATCGATACGTCGTTCCCCGCCGAACTCAACGGCATGTTCAAGAACGTCGAGACCAAGGGCAACCCGTGGGGCATGAACGCCTCGCAGCGCAACGCGTGGATCGCAGAGGTGGACTTCGATGTCCGCGTCTTCGGCAGCGACGGCGAAGAGCAGATCCCCGATGACGTGGAGTACCTCTTCTGGGTCGGCTGCGCCGGCGCCTTCGAGGATCGCGCCAAGGCGACCACCAAGGCGGTTGCCGAGTTGCTCACGATCGCGGGCGTCAACTTCATGGTGCTGGGCGAGGGTGAGACGTGCACGGGAGATCCGGCACGACGGGCCGGCAACGAATTCCTCTTCCAGATGCAGGGCATGCAAAACGTCGAGATGCTCAATGGGATCAAGGCCAGGAAGATCGTGGTCACATGTCCGCACTGCATGAACACCATCGGGCGCGAATATCCGCAAATCGGCGGCGACTACGAGGTCGTGCACCACTCGCAACTGCTCGCCACACTGGTGGCGGAAGGTCGCCTCACGCCCGTGACGCCACCAGAGTCAGGTGTCAAAGAGAAGGTCACGTATCACGACCCCTGCTACCTCGGCCGGCACAACAACGTCTACGTCCCGCCGCGCGACCTCATTCGGGATGTACCCGGCGTAGAACTCATTGAGATGGAGCGCAGTGGCCCGACATCCTTCTGCTGCGGTGCGGGTGGTGCGCGCATGTGGATGGAGGAAAAGCTCGGCTCCAAGGTCAACGTGAATCGCGCTGATGAGGCGATCGCCACCGGCGCATCCACGATCGCGGTGGCCTGCCCCTTCTGCTCGGTGATGCTCAATGACGCGGTGACGGCCCGTCAGCAGGAGGGTGTCGCCGCAGGGGTGCAGGTGCAGGATGTCGCCGCGCTCATGCTGGCCAGCGTCAAAGCCAAGGTGTAGCGGGTCCACGGCGTCCGAGCCCATCGCCGGAGGTGTTCTCCGGGTCAAAAGCCATCGCCGGAGGTGTTCTCCGGGTCAAAAGCGCCACCGGGTGAAGCTCAGCGCCCGCAGAATGGTGGGCGCCTACTCCCCGATGGGCGTGACGTGGAAGTTCGCGAAGGACCGGGACGGTGTCGGACCGCGCTGGCCCTGGTAGCGGGAGCCATAGACCGAGGATCCGTAGGGGTGCTCCGCCGGCGATGACAGCCGGAAGAGGCACAGCTGCCCGATCTTCATCCCCGGCCACAGTTTGATGGGCAGGGTCGCGACATTGGACAACTCCAGTGTCACGTGACCAGAAAATCCAGGATCGATGAAACCCGCGGTGGAGTGCGTCAATAGGCCAAGCCGTCCCAACGACGACTTGCCCTCGAGTCGGCCCGCAATGTCGTCGGGCAGGGTCACGACCTCGTACGTCGATGCGAGGACGAATTCACCCGGATGAAGGATGAAGGCCTCCTCGGCGCCCACCTCGACGAGCTCGGTGAGGTCGGGCTGCTCCTCGGCGGGATCGATGTGCGGGTAGCGATGGTTCTCGAAGACCCGGAAGTAGCGATCAAGGCGCACGTCGACACTGGATGGCTGGATCATGCCCGGGTCGTAGGGCTCCAGCGCCACTCGCCCAGTCTCGATCTCAGCACGCAGGTCTCGGTCGGATAGAAGCACAGGGGGAGGCTATCGGAGCGCGTCGGTCAGCGGATCGTCGTCCTCATCCTCCCCGATGGATATCCGCCCGAACCCCCGCATCTGGCGTACGACGTACTGAATGCGACCCAGCAGCGACACCGACTCCAGCACATCCCCGGGGCGATGAGCCGCGAGCTCATCCGCAATGCGTCGCAGCCGCTCGTCCAGATCAGCAGCCAACTGGTCCACCTCCTGCGACGACGTCGTACGCACGGGAGTGCCCTCCTCGCCGAGGGACGCCCGACCCAGCCGCTGCAGGTCTGCCAGGAGGCTGGCGAATCGCTCAGCCGTCAGGGCGGGAGGCAGACCCGCACGGTCGTACTGAAGGTTGGCCGCACCGGTGATCCCGCGTATCTGAATGCCCATGCCCGATAGGCGCCGTAGCCGGATCGCGTCATCGTCCAGGGCCACCCGTATCCGTCGCCCGCGAGGATTGAAGGCACTGCTTTCGGCCAGGGCGACCAACTCGGTGCGAGCCTTATCTGCCACGGTGCGCAGATTGCGACTGTCCATCACGAAGGCATGACTCATGCCCGTCGGCAGCGGGGTCGGATGCTGCCCTGACTG
>JANRCR010000028.1:0-27261 GCA_030726915.1 Candidatus Nanopelagicales bacterium | reverse complement strand
CAGAGCGATAAAGACCGACCACCAGGACACTCCGACCAGGTTGATCCACACGGACGCCGCCAACACCCCCGCCGCGGTGCCCAGGATCCGCTGCGCCGAGAGCCCCAGCGCACTCCACGGCGACGAGCCGATCACCATCAGGGTCGTCAGCGGGGCAAAGATCCCGAACGACCCCGGCGAAATCCAGATCCCGACGGCCCAGGAGATTGTGACCGCGACGGCAATACGCAGCACCTGCCAGGGCGAGTTGAAGCCGACGGGCCGCTGCTGCAACACATCGGTCAGTCGAAGGTCCGGCAGGACCTCCTGACCGTCATCGCGATGGCGCTGGTTGTCGTGACTCACAGGCACACCATAGATTCATGGGTAGTGTCGCCGCGTGCACCTCAAGATCAGCGACCCCGGTCGCGTGGGATTGCGACGGGCCACGCGGGCGGCGATCGGCACGCCCATTGCACTGGTGCTGTCTCTCACGCTCCTGCCTGATACGCCCGGTCCGGTCCTGGCGGCGTTCGGGACGATCTCACTCCTGGGTGCCGCAGATTTTGGCGGATCCATCCGCAGGCGGACAACATCCATCCTCTCCACCGGAGTTGCTGGAGCACTGCTTATCCCCATCGGCGTACTCGCAGCCTCGCACGTGATCTCCGCGGTGGTGGTGACCTTCCTCGTCACCGGTACCCTCGCCTTCCTCGTTGCACTCCGCGGGACCTTCGCCAGTGCCTGCCCGTCGCTCACGACGATCTACATCGCCAGCGTCATGGTGGCAACGTCCACGGACGCGATCACACCCATGATCGCCGGGTGGGGAATCGCCATCGCGGTGTCACTTCCCGTGACACTCCTGATCCTGCCGCGACGCAATCTCGCTCCCGTGCGCGCCGCCTGCGCCACGGCGATGGGGACTCTCTCCGACGCCATCCAGCGCCGAGCACAGGGAGAAGATCTTGACCAGGCGCCCATAAGGGCAGCGCTCACGCAATTACAAGCCTCCTACCTCGGCAACCCCTTTCGCGCGGCCGGCCTGAACCACTCCGATCGGGCGCTGATCATCCTCGTCGGCCAGATCGAAACCCTGCTGGTCGCGATGACCCGCGGGGATGAATACAGCCGGCCGATCAGCGCACTGCCGTTGACCCGTGACCTCATCACCGCCAGTGGAGGGTGCCTGGAGGAACAGGCGCGAGCACTGACCCGCGACCTCGACAGGCCCCCCTCCTCCCAACGCCTCGTCGAGGTGTGGAACGCACAGTGGGACAGTGCCGTCGCGACGCTGGGTGATACGACGTACGGCGATGCAGGCGAGCGCGTGCGCGTCGTCAATCACGCCTTTGTCGATCGGGCGATGGCCATCGCCGTGGTGCGCCTCGGGATCCTGGTCAGGCGCGTCCTGCGTCAACCCGAAGAGACCTTCGCCCCCTCACGGCACACGATCCCAGAGCCCCCGCAGGCGCACCCGTGGAAGGGTCTCGCCAGCCAACTCACACTGCAATCCCCGTGGCTGCGCACCGCCCTGCGCACCGGCATAGCCCTCGCGCTCGCCAGCCTGGTCGTCGAGGTCATGGGTATCGCCCACGGAATCTGGGTCATGCTCGGGGTCGTGGCGACCCTGCGCCTCGACGGCATAGCCACCCTGAGGACCTCACTGCTCGCGGTTGTTGGCACCTTTGGTGGGGTGCTTCTCGGCTACGGCCTACTCGAGGTGGACGGCACCCATCGTGGGTTCCTATGGATGACACTTTTTGTCGTGGCATTTCTCGCTGTTTACACCCAGGCGACGACGGCTTACGTCATTGGGCAGGCCGCGTTCTCGCTCTTTGTCATCGTGTCCTTCACCCTGATCACGTGGCCACCCGATCTGCGGATCGTCGACCAAAGATTCACGGACATCGTCATCGGCGCCGCCATCAGCGCCCTGGTGGCCCTACTCATGTGGCCCCATGGCGTGGCCAGCGGGCTCCGCAGCAACGTCGCGGACGCCATCACGCAGGGGGCTCAACTCCTGCGCAACGCCACTGCCAACCTCCTCCGGGGACCCGGCCACGTCACCGCAGCGGAGTTGTCACGCATGTCCGGTGCCTTCTCCCGGTCGATGGAGGTTGTGGAAGTGACCCTTTCCTCTCGAGCCCCCGGGGCGGTCGATCGCGCCCATGCGTGGGAGGAGGTCATCGGACAACTGCGCACGCTCACGGTCAGCGGTCACCTCATCAACCAGTGGTCCCAGGATGCAGCACCCATCCAGGACATCGTTCCGGCTCTCGTCGGACCCATTCAGTCCGATTGCGACAGCGCGGTGGACGCATGGGATCGCGTCGCACGCATCATCGAAGGGCAGACCCCGGGAGACCCGATCGCCGAGCCTGACTTCCTGGCCATGGCAACCGACATCGCCGCGGATGCGGATCTGACATCCACGGCGGTCGCCGATCGCATGGTGGGCGCCATCTGGACCCACGGATGGATACGCACATCGCTGAGCGCTGCGAATTCCACGGAAGTCCCCGCTCCACCCCGGTAGAGGGAGCCCCTGGCATACTCCTCACCTGCGGAGGGTCACCTCCTACGCGGGTGTAGTTCAATGGCAGAACATCAGCTTCCCAAGCTGACAGCGCGGGTTCGATTCCCGTCACCCGCTCTCGCAGAGAGCGCACCCGGGAATCGGGAGGAGTGCGGCGACGGCTCCCGTCACCCGCTCCACCGAAAAGCTCCCTAACAGATGGGTGGACTGCACGGGCTGGGTCGCGTGATAACTTGACCGACCTGCACGATTCGACCTTCGATTCGGGGCGGCCGACCTCCTCGATCCGATCTGGGGCCTTTCATGACAGCGACACTGCCTGCCCAACAGGATGCCGTCAGCGAGACGGGGTCCGCGCCCTCAAAGCGGGGACTGCACATTTCGCTTCGCCTGAAGCTGCTCGGAGCCTTCACCGGTGCCTTCACGATCGTCTTCATCTTCATCGCCGTGTGGATCTTCCAGTTCACCAGCGATACCACACAGAACCGCCTCGTTTCCGAGCTCGCACAGGCGGCCAAGGGTGGTGCCGCGACGATCGACGCCGACCAGTTCGTCGAACTCATCACCACCGTTCCCGCCGTACCCGGTCCGCAGCTTGCCGACGGTACAGGCGCGGGCTACCCGGACAGCCCGCTGTTCACGGCGATCGCGCAGGACCTGCTCGATCTTCGACTCATCGTTGTCGACGCCGGTGCGTACAGCTACTTCCAGGATCCTGACGATGGCCAGCTGTACTTCGCTGCTTCCGCGGGTTATCTGCTCGATCCCCAACGAGGCGTCACCTACAAGGTGCCCGTTGCCGATATCGTCGGTCCGACGACCTACGGGTACATGGAGCAGGGTCTCAGCGCGACGGTCAACGAGCCCGAATACTCCGATCAGTACGGAAGTTTCATCTCGGCCTACTCTCCCATTCTGGATTCCGCAGGTAACTCCGTCGGAGCCGTCGGGTTGGACTTCCCGCTGACCTATGTCGATGAGGTGGAGACCCAGACGCGCCAGCGCATCATTCCTATCCTGCTGGGCACCTACCTCGTCCTGCTCCTCCTCGTCCTGTTCCTGTCCACCACCATCACCCGGCCGGTCAAGCGCTTGACCTCAGCAACGACGCGCATTGCCGACGGCGAGTACGACGTGGACCTGAAAGGCGTCACCGAGACGAGGTTCCCCGACGAGTTGGCTACCCTCGCCGACTCCTTCGCCATCATGGTTTCCAAGGTCGCAGCCCGCGAGCAGTCCCTGACCCGCGAGGTCCAGCGCCTGAAGGTCGAAATCGACCAGGGTCGTCGAGCGGAGGCTGTCCGAGAGATCACCGAATCCGACGCCTTCGCTGAGATCGCCGAGCGCGCAGCGGAGATGCGCCGACGCATGCGGGATCGCGACGAGGAGTGATCGACTCTTTCGCACTCGCACACGTCCCCGGCGTGACCATCGTGGATGTTCTGCCCGGCGTCACCGAGATGCGACTTCGACAACTGCAGACCGTGCATCAACGGTGGTTTCCCGATCATTCCCATGTCGTCGAGGAAATGGCCGAGGCGTGGGTGAGCGGTCGGTTCGATCCCGATATCGCGGTGCACCAGTGGCTGCTGTTGCACGATGACGTCCCCTGCGGGCTGTTCATCTTCCATGTCAACCTGCGACTCGGGATCGTCCTGCGGCACTTTCTCGCGATGGACGAGCAGGTGCGGGCGATACTCGCCGATGGCTGGGTGCGCCACCTCATCGCCGCATGTGAAAAGCAGGCGGTGGTCGATGCGGCAGCGGAGGGGGTTGAAATCTACGCCCTGATCAGCGAGATCGGATCCGACCAGCCTCGTCTGCTCGCTCACTGGGAAGCCCTGGGTCACCAGGCATTTCCCGAGCTCGGCTACCAGGAGCCCTACCATGGCAAACACTGGGCCGACCATGGTGAACCGGTCTACTTCCCGATGATCGCGAACATCTACATGACGCCAGCCGGACGGGCACGACCCGTCGGCGAGGTCATCGAGCGCGCTGTGAGGGCGTTCCTGGTCGACCACTACCGGCTACCCCCCGAGCACCCCGTGGTGGCGGGGATTCTCACTCGGGCACGGAATGCTCCAGATCTTCCTGATCAGACCGACTGACCAGAGCGCTCTGACTCAGGTGAAATCGAGCGTGCGGTTCTGCTTGCGCCGCCGCAGTCGCCAATTGAGCAGACTGTCCTCCCAGCCACGCAGTACTCGGATCGAGAGAGGGATGGCGACTGCGGCGAGCACAGCCACGATGATTCCGGTGATCCACGACAGCCCTGTGACGACGGCAATGATCGCGAGCGGGGCCGACAGTAGGAGTCCTATCGCCACCGGGAGCAAATCGACGAGGAAGGACACGCGGGTGCGTCTCTCGTCGGGGACCAGCGCCAAGGCTGCCCGTCGGGCATTCTCATCGACGCTCCATCGCGGTATGCGCCACAGCGTGATCGCGATGGCGAAGATGACGAGGGACTCCAGCACCGCGCCCAGAGCTAGGAGCAGTCCCGCTGCCACCGTGGCGATTGGAAGGACCAGCAGGGTGCCGGGGATACCGAGACGCTCGAGGATCCGTTCCGCCGACGTCGCCTGAATGAGCCAGGCCACCAGGAAGCTCGCCAGACTGATCCCGGCGAAGAAGACCTGGATTCGGCCCGCATCTAGGTCGAGGAGTTCCCCCGAACCCACCATGAAGGCGATGAAACCGGTCATCCCCGCGGCGAAGGTGACGATGGAGGCGAGGAGGAAGGTGCGCCAGATCGGCACACCGGTCACAAAATCCCAGGCACTGGCCAACGATGCCCGCAGGCTCTCTTCCCTGGCCAATCCCCGAGCGGCAGCGGATGAGCGCATGAGCCGAGGAAGGAGCATGGCGAGGATCACGCACACGATCGGATCCACGATCAGAAGCGACGTCAGGGGGATGGAGATGGCATCAAGCAGGAATGGAGCTCCGGCAGCAATTGCCAACCCGGCCACCTGGCCCAGATAGATCCAGGTCACCAGCCAGCCGAACACCTTGCGTCCCTCGGCCACGTTGAACTCATCACCGGCCAGAGCCCATATCAGGAGTGGGATCAGGAAGTTCAATTGATCAGCCAGGATCCACACCAGCCCGATCGCCACGACCGGTGCTATTGATCCGGCGATCAGTCCCAGCGCGGCGGCGAAAACCACCGCGTATCCCAGGGTCACCCAGCGCAGCATTCGCAGCCGAGCTCCGGCATCGACGAACCGGAACATGAGCAACGCACCGAGCATCAGCCCGAGGCCACCGAGCGGGTACATGACCAGCAGTGCGGAGGGTCCGGCGAGAGACAACATCTGGCTGGCCGCCACCATCTCGGTCAAGAATCCCGCAAGGGAGACCGCGAGTAGCGCGATGGCCATGGGCAGCGCACGACGCTTCAGACTGACGACGCCGGGCATGTCGCCGCGCAGTTCGCCCCTCTCGCGCGGGACCTGCACCTCACTCTTGCGAGCGGCGAGGAAGTCCCAATCGCCCCCCTCGGACGACATCAGCTAGCCCTTCAGCCGCTCGGCCACACCCCGGATCTGCTGCGACCAAGGGTGATCAGGCTGGGTGAGAGAGAACAACCCGCTGGACGCGTTTTGCACGACCTCCTCGGACAACGGGAGGATTGCGGCCGTCTCCGCGCCGTACGCCGCGGTCATCTGCTCGCGCAGATCGTCGACGTCGACACCTCGCGGGACCTTGTTGACCATCAGGTAGAGCGTGGGAACCCCGAGTTTGCGAGCGACATCGACCGTCACCGCAGTCCCCTGGAAATCCTGGCGGTCTGGACGCAAGATGAGCAGGAGGACGTCACTGATGGTGATGGACAGCAGGGTCTCCTCATTCAGGCCCGGGTGGGTATCGATGAGCAGGAAGTCCAACTGCAAGGCCCTGGCCAGGTCTCGGAAGCCATCGTTCAGCGTGCCGACGTCGTAACCCTCTCGCAGGACGCGGGCGATATCCCCTGCCTTCATGCTGGACGGCACGAGGTACAGGGCACCGCCGTCGACAACGTCGATCGATGCCCTAACCCGGTCGGTGACATCGTGGGCGGCCTGCTCAATCGGCATCTTCCCCCACAGATAGTCGTTGAGCGTGTTGTCCATATGTTCATCGAAGCCGAAGAGCACGTGGACGCCCGGGCTTTGGATATCGGTGTCGATCACGGCCACTCGGGCACCCATCGCTGCAAGGTGAGCCGCCAGATTCGAGGTGCTGTTGCTCTTGCCAGTCCCACCCCGGAAGGAATGAATGGACACCACCGTCGTCATCTGCGCTCCTCATAATCGGTACCGTGGCCCCACTATAGGGGTCGGGAATCAGTCTCATTGAGCCGTATCGAATAGGCCTGAACGTCACTTCGCTGACGGATATGCAGGATGATTCCCCCGTGACACGGACCCGATCCAGACTCAGCCTGTCCTGGCGCGTGTCACTCCTCATCGCAGCCCTGCTCGTTGCCTCGGCGATCAGCACCACCGCCTTCGCCTTCCGGGCGATCCAGGCGGAGCTGTACGCGCAGTCCGATGAGGCTGTCGGCAACATCCACACCTCCGTCGCCGCAGTAATCGAAGCCGAATACGACGACATCGAGCGCTTTCGGACAACGGCACTAGACCGACGGAAGGCCTCACTCCAAGATGTCGCGGCGCCATTGCCCGTCACCCTCGATGCCCTTCGACTCGCAGTGACCGAGGGCACGATCACGCAGGAGGACGCACAGGCTCGTGCCCTGCAGTTGCTCAAGGAGGTGAGGTTCGCCAACAACGACTACTTCTTCACCTACAACCGAGACCTGATCGCGATCTCCCACCCCGACGATCGATTCGAGGGCCGCGACCTCAGCGGCCTGCAAGATCCCGACGGAGTGTTCGTCCTGCAGGAGATCCGGGATGTCGCCTTGAATCAGGGCAGCGGCTTTGTCTCCTACCGCTGGGAACGCCTCGACGGGGCCGAACCGAGTCCGAAGCTCGGCTACGTCTTCCACTATGAACCCTGGGACTGGATCATCGGCACCGGCGTGTACATCGATGACATCGACACCGAGGTGGCCCAGCGCACCGAGCTCGTGGCCGCCGATCTGGAACGCACCTTCGAGGAGATCACCTTCGCTGAGGATGGGTTCTTCTTCATCCTGGACCGAGAGGGGCAGATCGTCTCAGCGGCGAGTCCGGCCGTGCGTGCTCTCGCCGACACTGCCGAGGGGCGTGACCTGCTGGCTGACATCGTCGCGGCCGCTCCGACCCAACCGGGGGTCGAGGAGCAACTCACACTCACGGATCCGTGGGGTCAGGAATCGGATTCCACCTGGTCGCTGCTTGCGTCGACCACGGCCGGGGGCCTGGACTGGATCCTGGTGTCGGCCGTGCCCGAGGAGCGCCTCGGTGCTCCGGGTCGCTCCCTCGCGGTGCAACTGGTCGGACTCAGCATCGTGGTCCTGCTCCTGGGTCTCGCCCTGGGCTTCCTCGTCAGTCGCCGCATCACCAAGCCGGTCGACCAGATCACCACCGCCGCCCGCAGCCTGGCCGATGGATCCTTCGATCCCACGGTGCTCGATGCTGCTGCGAGGCGATCCGATGAGGTCGGCGACCTGGCTCGCACGTTCCAGAGGATGGGCACCGAGATCATCGAACGAGAGAACCTGCTGCGCGCCCAGGTCGAAGGCCTCACCGTGCAGATCGATCGAGTCCGGGTGAACGAGCAGGTCGCACAGATTACCGACAGTGACTACTTCCGTGACCTCAAAGCTCGCGCTGATGAACTCCGGCGTCGCGAGCGGTGACCGTGCCGAGAACTATGGTTCGACAATTCGATCGAGGAGTTCCTTGGATGTCCGGCGCCCTTTTCGCTCTATCACGGGGTGGATGACGTCTCCGGACCTGCGGACAGCACCGTCTTGCACGAGTAGGGCGATTGCGCTGGCGAGTCCGTCGGGGTCTACGTCGGGAAGGGACTCGAGCAGATCCCTCTCCGTCAGTGGCCCGCCCCGCAGCAGACAGGTCATGATTCGACGCTCGGTCTCCGATCTATCCAATAGACCGGTCAGGCCTGCACTGATCGCCGATCTGCTCAAGGAACGCACCACACACGCGTCCACTGCACGGGCACCCTCGGCTCTGCGTTCACCAACGGTGAGCCGAAGATCCCCGCAGTGATTTCCCGGACCAATGACCGCGACGCGCCTGGATTCATCGCCCTCACGAATCGATATCTCTACCCGACCCGAGACCACGAAGAAGATGCGATCGGACAGGTCCCCCTGCCGATAGATGATGTCGTTGGGTTCAAACCTCTCGGTCACGAGACGCGCATAGAGGTTTTCCTGGGCACCTTCGCCAAGGCCCAGAACACTTAGGTCTACGTCATCGGGCGCGAGGCGCTGGCCCCAAATGCGCGCGTACTCCGGTGAGTTGACCAGCAGATTTTCGTGTGAGTCATTGAGAATCTCATGCTCCTGCACAAGAATCATGGAGTCCATGGCTGCGGCTGTGTCAGGAGTTCCGATCGCCACCACGACCGACTCGATTCCGGATTCGCGGATCGCTTTGACCAAGGGCCGGGCAGTATCAGGATCGGCCAACGCAATCAAGGGACCGACGAGCAAGGTCTTCGGTGCGGCAGCAATCGCGGTGCCGAGGATGAGTCTTTGTCGTTCGTCCGCCGTCAACGCGGATGCCATGGCTCCCAGTGGACGATCTAGTCCGCCTGGCAAATCCGCTAGGTGGGCCAGGCCCACCGACTCCAGCAACCGCGCCGCATCCTCGTCGGAAAGGTCCGGGGCACATGAGCGCAGGTGTTCGTGGACGCTCACATTGAATGCGACTGAGTCGGCTGGAACATGGACGATGTGGGGAAGGACTCCCGGCATACGAATCGGGGTCCCATCCAGGGTGATCCGCCATGGGTCCGGGTGTATCCCGGCAGACAGTGCCGTCAGCGCGCTGTCTCTATCCAGCGTCACCGGGGTCACCAGACCCACCATGTGCGTGCCCCCCGGCTGCGAATCCGTATCAACCGAAAACGCTTGACCCCGGGGTGCACCTTGAAAGTCAGGGTTCTCAGCGTGCGGTTCAGGGGCCAGAACCATGTCAATTCGATGCCGACTCACAACCGCGAGATTGAGCGATCGAGCCCAATGTGGCAAAACACGAAGGCCAGCAACCACCGCCTCCACGTACAGGAGTGCTGCGGCGATCGACGCCAGTCCCGGTCCCCCCGTCGTCACGCCGAAGACGACAACGGCGAGGAGCCCGAGCATGCCGGCTGCATATGCACCCGTTGATAAGCGAGCAACGAGCGCGCCTTGGCCAATCGATTGCGAGGTCAAGGTGTAGGTGCGAGTCGCGAATCGCGATTCGATCCACCCCTCCAAGCGAAGGCCCGCGATGGTTCTGGGCGATGTGATCGCCTCGTCCACTGATTCACCGACGCGGCTACTCGCCGATAGTCGATCGCGGTCCCTGATGAGCAAGAGGCGACCCACTGTCCGACGCACCAGGATGAAGCCGATCGTCGCAAGAGTCATGACCAGTCCAGCTCGCCACTCAATGACGGTCAACATCGTCAAACTCACGAGGATGCGAATCACTGCCGGGAAGCCAATGGCAACGGTCATGGAGAATGCTTCGCTGATATGGTCAACATCCATAGTGTGACGACTGACCACTGATGAGCGGACCAATCCGTCGCGCCGAATGACCCTGACTCGCAAGGCCTGGGCAAAAATCGCCCGGCGGAGTCGCCCGGCAGACTTCGCGGCCACGTAGTACGCGCCGAAGTCGGTCGCATAAAACCCAGCGACCACGACGGCAATAGACAGCGTCAAGAGTGCGATCGGCCCCGGAGCCCACACCCCGCCATTAAGGATCGACTCCACCTGCAGGGGGATGACCGCCTGAATCGCGAGCACGATGCCGGCCATGGCCACGGTTAACGCGAGGCGCCAACGCGACTCGCGAACATAGGGCCAGAACCAGCGCAGCAGTCCGCGAATCGGCTGATCACCGCCAATGGCCCTGCTGACACCACGAACCGTTGCCGTCACGGGACAAGTTTGTCAGTGAGATTCCTCGAGGTGCCTTCGGGTGCCGCGATATCCATGGCTCAGAGCCCCACGGGCGGCCACTCTGTCGCGCTGCCCGGTCGAGCATGGCACCCTAGAGGGGTGACCGCCGTCGATGACTCCCTGGATGTCCGCCTCCTCCTCGACCTTGAGTCGGTCGTGGAGGCCGAGCTCAGCCGGCATCTCGCCATGCATAAGCCGTGGAATCCCCACGACTACGTGCCCTGGGATGAGGGCCGCAACTTCGCATTCCTCGGCGGGGAGGACTGGTCACCCGAGCAGCAACGCTATAGCCAGGCCGCCCGATCGAGTCTCTTTGTCAATCTCCTTACCGAGGACAATCTGCCCAGTTATCACCACGAGATCGCGGGCATGTTCGGCCGTGACGGCGCGTGGGGGACGTGGGTCGGGCGGTGGACGGCTGAAGAAAATCGTCACGCCGTCGCCATCCGCGACTACCTCGTCGTCACGCGGGCCGTGGATCCCGTTGCCCTCGAGGAAGCACGCATGGTGCACATGACCGAGGGCTTCCATGCTGTCCATCCGGGACTTCTGCACGGGGTCGCCTACGTCTCCTTCCAGGAGCTTGCCACCCGCGTGTCCCATCGCAACACCGGAGCGGCCACCGGAGATCCGCTCGCCGAGCAACTCTTCCAGCGCATTGCGCTCGACGAAAACCTGCACATGCTCTTCTACCGCAACGTTTTTAACGCGGCGTTGGAGCACTCACCCGACTCCGCAATGCGCGCCATCACCGAGACTGTCCGTGACTTCGCGATGCCCGGCAATGGCATTGAGGGCTTCGGGCGCAAGTCCATGGAGATCGCCGTCGCTGGCATCTATGACCTGCGCCAGCACATCGACGAGGTCCTCATGCCGGTCCTGCGCTACTGGCGGATCTTTGAGCGCAATGACTTCGGTCCCGAGGGTGAGCTGGCACGCCAGGAGCTCGCGACGTTTCTCGAGGGCCTTCAGGTGCAGGCCACACGCTTCGACGATCGCCGCGAGGCCATGGCCCTGCGACTGGGCTGGACCGACTGACACAGGCTGGCCCAGCCTGGTCCGTCCCAGTTTGATCGCGGAGGGACATTAGGCCGCGTCAATCTCCCCACGAGGACATGGGGGTCGGTACGGTCATGTCATGTCTGAGACTCGCACCCGCCCCAGCCAGGTGACCATCGTGGTGATCCTCATCTGGATCACCTTCGCGTTGACCCTCGTCGGGGCTATCGCCACTATCCTCGCCGGCACCGCCATCGCGGCGAGTGATGAGGCCTCGGTCGAGCAGTTCCTCAAGGATCTTGATCTGCCCACCGACTGGAGCACGACCGCGGGTCCCATCGTCATCGTGGCAGGCTCACTCATGCTGCTCATCGCGCTGGTGGAGGCCATCTTTGCCGTGGCGATCGGGCGGGGGAGCAATATTGCGCGCATCCTGCTGGCCATCCTCATCGTCATCCGTCTCATCGGCGGCCTGGTCTTCATCCTGACGAGTTTCGGCACGGGCTCATTCATGTTCGGCATCTTCCTCGACATGGCGCTGGGCATCCTCGTGCTCCTGCTGCTCTTCAACAGTGAATCCAATAAGTTCTTCACCGATGAGGTGCCCGCGCGCTAAGCGCCTGACCTGAGGGTGCTTGGCGGCTAGGGGGCCGGAGCGTAGGCGCCCGGCTCTGAATCCCCGGCGATCCGGGCGATCTGGGGCACCACCAGGACCCACGTGATGATGTGCGGGATGAGCAGCCAGATCCGCGTCGACCAGAGGACATCTGCTGGCTGCAGGAGCGGACTCGCACATGACAGCACCGCGATAGCGGTACCCGCCCAGAAGACGATGCGCTGCGCGTGACGTCGACCGAGGGCGAGCGCTGACAGCAACGCCCCCACCACTGCGGCCAGCAGGGGCACGACGAGCATGAGCACCCACGGCACAACCTGGAGTGAGTCACTGCCGGGCACGGTCACCTCAAAGGGCACCCCCAGGAGCCGGCCCAGCCCGTAGATGGCCAGGCTCAAGACACCCGACCAGGCGCCCGTCACGACTGCGGCGTACACCAGGTTGGAGGTGTGCGGGGCAGCGCTGGCCGGCGGTGGCACGGGGGTGACGGAGCCGTCCCAGGGTGCACTCACGGGCGACACCGTACGCCGACCCTCCCGTGACTGGTCCGGGCGCCCTCTTGCATCCCCTACCGATCAGTAGCATGATGATGTTACTGACGGGTAACACTGAGGGTCACCCTCGTACGCCGAGCGCTTTGGAGCCGCCATGTCCCACTACCGCGCCAACCTTCGCGATATCGACTTCAACCTCTTCGAGGTCTTCGGCGCTGCCGATCGACTGGGCACCGGCCCCTTTGCCGACATGGATCCCGACACCGCCAGGGAGGCCCTCGCGGAAATCGAGCGCCTGTGTGTCGGGCCGGTGGCGGAGTCCTATCTCTCCAGCGACCGCAACCCACCGGTGTACGACCCGGCGACCTACTCCGTCACCATGCCGGAGGACTTCGTGAAGTCCTACCACGCGCTCATGGATTCAGAGTGGTGGCGGCTGGATCTGCCCGAGCACCTCGGTGGTGCCAGCGCACCTCCGTCACTGCGTTGGTCCGCGGCCGAGATGATGCTCGGTGCCAATCCCGGTGCCTTCATGTACATGTCCGGTCCCGGGTTTGCGGCCATCCTGGATCGCATCGGCAACGCGGATCAAAAGCGTTGGGCCGAACTCATGATCAACAACCGCTGGGGCGCCACGATGGTCCTCACCGAGCCGGATGCCGGATCCGATGTGGGCGCCGGACGCACCAAGGCCTTCGCTAACGACGACGGCACGTGGCGGATCGAAGGTGTGAAGCGCTTCATCACCTCCGCCGAGCACAACATGTCCGACAACATCGTGCACCTCGTCCTGGCCCGCCCGGTCGGCGTCGAAGGCAAGGGTGGTCCCGGCACCAAGGGACTCTCCCTCTTCCTCGTGCCGAAGTTCCACGTGGATCTTGAGACCGGTGAGCTCGGTGAGCGCAATGGTGCCTACGTCACCAACGTCGAGAAGAAGATGGGCCTGAAGGTCTCCACAACCTGCGAGCTGACCTTCGGCGACAAGGAGCCGGCAATCGGCTGGCTCGTCGGTGACGTGCATGACGGCATCGCCCAGATGTTCCAGGTCATCGAATATGCCCGCATGATGGTGGGGACCAAGGCCATCGCCCAACTTTCGGCCGGCTACCTCGCCGCATTGGACTACGCCAAGACGCGCGTGCAGGGCGCCAAACTGCCCGAGATGATGGACAAGGCAGCCGCGCGCGTCGAGATCATCAATCACCCAGACGTTCGCCGCGGCCTCATGCTCCAGAAGTCCTACGTCGAGGGCATGCGAGCCCTCATTCACTACACCGCTCAGTGGCAGGACCTCATCATGATGAGCCACCAGGGTGTCGACGGGATCGACGTCGATATGGCGGAGCGCATGAACGACCTTCTGCTCCCGATCGTCAAGGGTGTCGGATCCGAGCGCTCCTATGAGTTGCTCGCGACGAGCCTGCAGACGTTCGGCGGGTCCGGCTACCTCCAGGACTACCCGGTGGAGCAGTACATCCGCGACGCCAAGATCGACACCCTCTACGAGGGCACCACCGCTATCCAGGGCCTGGACTTCTTCTTCCGCAAGATGGTCCGCGACCAATTCAAGGCGATCTTCTTCCTGGGCGCCCAGATTACCGAGACCGTCAAGGGCGATGTCGGCAACGGCGTCCTGGCGAACGAGCGCGAACTCCTGGGCAAGGCACTCGAGGATGTCCAGGGCATCATCGCCACGCTGGGTGGCTGGGCCATGGCCTCGCAGGAGAATGCCGACGAGATCTACAAGGTGGGCCTCAACACCACCCGGCTGCTCATGGCGACGGGTGACCTGGTCATCGGCTGGCTGCTCCTGCGCCAGGCAGAGGTCGCCATCGCTGCCCTGGCAGCAGGTGCGACCGGCAAGGACAGGGACTTCTACGAGGGCAAAATCGTCACGGCGAAGTGGTTCGCGCAAAACCGCCTCCCACTGCTGGCTGCTGAGCGCGCCGTCGCCGAGGCGACCGATGATTCGATCATGACGCTGGCTGAGGGTGCCTTCTAGATCCACCCATCGAGCGTGAAAGCCCGCGGTCCGGGGGGATCCGCGGGCTTTCCCATGCCAGGATCACGGTATGCCGACGGCGGAGGGGACAACTGCATACGCGTCGATCTTCCTCGAGTTCGGCCTGCTCCTCGTCGGTCTCGGCATCCTGGCTCGAATCGCCCACGCCCTGTCGATCTCACCCGTGCCCCTCTACCTCATCGCCGGACTGTTCTTTGGTGAAGGTGGCATCGTTGGTATCCCGGCAAGTGACCTCTTTGTTGCCACGATCGCCGAGCTCGGCGTCGTACTCCTGCTGCTGCTTCTCGGTTTGGAGTATTCGGGCCAGGAACTCGTCGAGACCGCTCGACGCCAGTCCTCGACCGGTCTGGTGGACCTTGTCCTCAACTCGCTGCCCGGTGTCGCCCTTGCCCTGATCCTCGGGTGGGGATGGATCGGTGCGCTCGCACTCGGAGGCGTCACCTATATCTCGTCCTCCGGCATCATCAGCCAGGTCGTCCGTGATCTGCGCTGGCGGCGCAATCCAGAGACGGCACCCGTCGTCAGTGTGCTGGTCCTCGAGGACCTCGTGATGGCGCCCTACCTCCCGATTCTCACCGTCCTCCTCACCGGCACGGGATTGGTGACGGGGCTCATCTCAGTCCTCACGGCTCTCGTCGTCGTCGGTGTCGTCCTCGTCATCGCGGTCAAGGGCTCGGTGCGCTTCCATCGCATGCTGAGCCCGCGCGATCCGGTCGGACTCCTCCTGCTCGTCTTCGGTGCAGCGATCGCCGCGGCCGGACTCGCCGGACTCGTTGACTTCTCGCCGGCCGTCGCGGCATTCCTGGTCGGACTACTCCTCACGGGTGAGGTCGCCGAGGTCGCGCGTCGGCGACTCGATCCGCTGCGCGATGTGCTCGCCGCCGTCTTCTTTGCCTACTTCGGACTCGCGGTCAACCCCGGTGACCTCCCCGGCGTACTCATACCCGCGATACTGCTCGCCATCGTCACCATCGGGACGAAGTTCATCACCGGATGGTTTGCTGCCCGCACCGTCAAGGGGACGACCATGGGTGCCCTGCGAGCGGGGGCTCTGCTCTCCGCCCGCGGGGAGTTCAGCGTCGTCATCGCGGGACTGGTCGCGGTGAGCCTTGTCCTGCCGCCTGAGTTCCAGGCCCTCGTCGCCGCCTACGTGCTCATCACCGCGAGCGCCGGACCGATCCTTGCGCGTTTCGTCGAGCCGTTCGCCTGGTGGTGGCAGCAGCGCCCTCCCCGGAAGCGGCGTAGATTGGACGCGTGAAGCACTTCCTGATCCCCCTCGTGACGCTCCTGGCTGTCCTCTGTGGCGGTGTGGCGTGGGCCGGATCCGCATCCGCTCACGCCGACCTTGTTTCCAGCTCACCGCAGGACGGAGACGTGCTTGATGCGCCGCCGACCGAGTTGGTCTTCACCTTCAATGAGCCGCTGCTCCCGGATTTTGTCCGGTTCATCGCGACGTCCCCCGATGGACAGACCGGCGACCTGATCATCACGGGGGTCGATGGCCCCACCGCGACCATCACGTGGCCTGCGGGCGCAGCGGCGGGTGACTGGTCGGTGAGTTATCGCGTCGTGTCCCAGGACGGTCATCCCATCGAGGGTGGGATCACGTTTTCGTACGCCGCACCCGCACCGACGGCCAGCCCCACGAGCGCGGCTCCCACCCCTGAGCCCACCCCTGAGCCCACGACGGCGAGTCCCACGAGTGCGGCTCCAACCCCGACGGCGTCACCGACGGTGAGTCCCGCCGCCGACACCGGCACCGGCACATCGGTCTGGGTCATCGTCGCCCTCGTCGCGATCGCCATCTTCGCGATCGGCATGGTCGTCCTGGTTGTTCGCAGGCGGTCGTGACCACGACTATCGCCCCCACGCGAGCATCCCCGCGTCTCGGGTTACTCGCTGCCGGTGGTGCGGCCATTGCCTTGATCGCGATGTCGATCGGGCTCGTCGTGGCCGGTGGATCGTATGAACCGTCGACTCCCGGTCTGCCTGATCCAGGTGCCCTTGTCGGCTGGGGTCTGCCATCGCTGCGTCTACTGACCACCCTCGCCGGCTCACTCACCGTCGGCTGGCTGCTCGCTGCCGCGTTCCTGGATCCCCAGGGCAAGGCCGGGGTCGTATCGCCGACGGGTCGCCACGATCTCATGCGTGCGGTTGTCACGGCGGCTATCTGGGCCGTGTTGGCGCTGCTGCAGATGTTCTTCCTGCTCGCCGAGATCCTCGGTGTACCTCTCGAACGTGCGATGAGCCCGGAAGTGGCCGCGACGTACGCCTGGGAGATCCCGCAGACCCGCGCACTTGCCGTCATGGCCCTGCTGGCCGCGGTCATTGCCGTGGGGGCGCTCTTCACCTCCACGCTGGGGATGTCCGCCACGTGGACGGCTGTTGCCGTCTCCGCGGTGGCGCTGCCCGCCCTCGCGGGCCACGGCTCCGGGCTGGGTGATCATGCCCTCGCCCTGACCTCCGCGATCACCCACGCGGCGGCATCGACCGTGTGGATCGGGGGACTCATCGTCCTCATCGTCCATGGCCTTCGCCGCGACGATGGATACGCCGAGCCCGGTGCACTGCGTCGTGCTGCTCAACGATTCGGTGCGGCGGCGCTCATCTGCGTGATTGCGCTGGGCCTGTCCGGTGCCGCGAATGCCTACACGCGACTCGACACGGTGGATCAACTCATCACGAGCGACTACGGACTCATCACAACGGCCAAGATTGTCCTTCTTGTCATCCTCGTGGCCATCGCGGCGGTGGTGCGCACACGGCTGCTCCCCGGGCTGGACACCGAGAAGCGTCGTTCGGCGTTCCTGCGGATCATCACCCTTGAGACCGCGCTCATCATGGTGAGCTTCGGTCTGGGTGTGGCGCTGGCCCTGAGTCCCTATCCCCGCGTTGAATCACTCCTCCCGACGTACGGCGAATCACTGCTCGGCTATCTCTATCCACCGCCCCCCGATGCACTCGGTGTCCTCCTGGGGTTCCAACTCGAGCCGCTCTTCCTCGTCGCGTGCCTGATCGCGGCCGCCCTCTACATCGTCGGTGTTGTCACCCTGCGGACGCGTGGGGATGCGTGGCCGATCAGCCGCACGATCTTCTGGCTCCTGGGGATCAGCCTGATCATCTGGACGACCAACGCCGGCATCTCCGTCTATGCGCAGGTCTCACTCGGTTTGCACATGGTGCAGCACATGACGATGTCGATGATGGCGCCGATGTTCCTCGTCCTCGGTGGACCATTCACGCTGGCGCTGCGCGCGCTGAGACCGTCCACGACGGGCCGCTGGGGTGTGCGCGAGTGGATCGTGTGGGGTCTGCACTCACCGATCGCCAAGGTCGTCACGAATCCCTTCTTCGTCTTCGCGATCTTTAGCCTGAGCCTGTTTACGCTCTATTTCACCCCCCTGATGGCATGGCTCATGGGGAGCCACATCGGGCACATCTCGATGCAGATGCACTTCATCGTGTCCGGCTATCTCTTTGCCTGGATCGTCATGGGTGTTGATCCCGTTCCCAAGCCGCTGCCCTACGTCGCCCGCTTCGGTCTCATTCTGCTTATGGTCGGCATCCATGGATTCTTTGCCGTCATTATCATGATGGGGTCGGAGCCGCTGGCCCAGGATTGGTACGGCATCGTCCGACCCGATTGGGTGGTCGACCCGCTGGCCGACACGAAGTACGGCGGGCAGGTGGCCTGGGGAGTCAGCGAGATTCCCATGATCTTCATGATCATCATGGTCGCCCTGCAATGGTCACGCTCGGATGAGCGTGAGGCCAAGCGCCGAGACCGCCAGGCCGACCGCGATGGCAATGCCGAGCTCAATGCCTACAACGAGCGCCTGGCCGCCCTGGACGAGCGTTCCCGCCGTCCCACGTGATACCCTGGGGGGTATGCAGATGCGTCGCTGTGCCCCCATCGCCCTCGTCGGCGCCCTCCTCCTCGCACCCGCTCTCGTCGGCTGCGGTGGGACCAGCACGGCAGCCCCTCCCGCCCCGACGGCCACCGCCTCCCAGCCCGCCTCACCCGTGCGCGTCGACGTGCCGACGTGGATGACGGCAGCGTCGAGCCCCGGGACCGTGATCCTCGACGTGCGTACGCCGGAGGAGTTCGCCTCCGGTCATGTGCAGGGCGCCCTCAACATCCCTGTGGAGTTCGCCGACTTCGCCCAGCAGGTCAGCACACTGGATCCTGCTGTCACCTACGCGATCTACTGCCGCAGCGGCAACCGCTCCGCGGTGGCCACAGCCGAGATGGCGACCATGGGCTTCATGCATCTGTATGACCTGGACGGTGGCTTCGTCGATCTTGAGGCCGCAGGGATGCCCAGCGCCTGACCGGCAGACGGCGTAGCCTCTCCCGGGTGAGCCGAGTCGCCCTCCTGCAAGTTGCCTCAGACGCGCGCGAGACACCCGATGCGCGCATCGATCGAGTGCTCGGCATGCTCGCGGACGCGCTACCCGATGCCGACATGGTCGTCCTGCCCGAGTTGTGGGTGCCGGGTGCCTTCAATCTCACCGTGGCCCGCGATGTGGCGGCCCCCCTCTCATCACCGGTGATGGACCGCATCCGCTCCCTGGCCGCTGCAGCATCCACATGGGTCCACGCCGGGTCCTTCGCGGAGGCACTTCCCGATGGGCGCATCTTCAACACCGCGGTGCTCATCGGACCCTCGGGGGACATCGTCGCGACGTACCGCAAGCGCCATCTCTTTGGATTCGCGACGGGTGAGCGCACCGTCATATCCGAGGGCGATGCCCTCGTCGTTGTCGAGACACCGTTCGGCACCACCGGACTCGCGACCTGCTACGACCTGCGCTTCCCCGAGATGTTCCGCGACCTGGTCGAGTCAGGTGCACAGACATTCCTGCTCTGCTCCGGCTGGCCGACGACGCGCATCGAGCATTGGCGAGTCCTCACTCGCGCACGGGCGATTGAGGACCTGGCGTGGGTCGTCGCCTGCAACGGCGTCGGCAGCCACGCCGACATCACCCTGGGGGGTCACTCCATCGTCGTCGATCCCCAGGGTGAGATCGTCGCCGAGGCAGGCAATGACGAGACGGTCCTCTTGGCAGAGGTGCACCCGGCTGCCGCCGACGCATGGCGGGAGACCTTCCCGGTCCTCGGCGACCGACGCGACGCCTAGGTCGTCGTGATCCGGAACTCGACCTCGTACGTCGCCCCGCCGCTCACGCCCTGGATCGCGTAGCCGAACGTGCCCTGCCGGTCGAGCTGGAAGTTGAGGTAGTACTGGCCACCCTTGACCGTGGTGACGATTCCGCTCCCGATGCGCTGGAAGGAGCCGTGGCATCCCTTGCCCGCGGGGTTGAAGCGCACAAGCTCCAGGCGCGTGCCATTGGCCACGCCATCGGCAGCCCGGCCCTGGATGACGACGTTTTTGCCGGCCGGGATCTTGCCGGTGGGCGCCATCGCCGCACTACCGCCAGACCAGAAGTCGAGGTTGGGCTGCACGGTGAAGCCGCACTTCTGCAGCGCCGATGACGACATCCTCGGCGTGACCTCGGTCGCCTGCACCAGCGGCGCAGCGATAAGCCCCACGGTGGCGACGGCGGCAGCGGATGCCAGGGCAATGGACGAGCGACGCATGGATCTCCCTCTCTTGACGCGGTCCGGTGCCGCGTTCGCATACGACCCTAGGCACACAGGCCACCGCGATGCGGGCGCGACGCGCTCAGATCATCACGCGGAAGTGATCAAGCGCTCGCGCGGCCAACTCCGGATCCCCGGACACGCTCACCTGCTCGCGCCAGGGCTGCGGATCACCACGACCGCAGGACAGGGCGAGGTACGTCGGCCACGACATCGTGAGCGTCACCGTCGCTGAGCCCGCCTGGTCGAGGAGGTCATCGCCCACGATGCGTGCGCGACCGTCGTCATCGACGACCACTGTTGCGCCGCCCTCAATGCCGCCACCGGTGATGCGCACATCGAGCACCTGCCCCGACTGTGCGCCCGCGAGTTTGGCCCACACCTTGCCCAGACCGGGCAGCAGCTGCGATGCGGTGGCCTGCGCGCCCATGGTGTCGAGATGGCCCGGTCGACCCAGGGCATCGCGGATGTCCTGCTCGTGCACCCAGGTGTCGAGCGTGCGCATGCGCAGCACGCGGCCGAGTGGGGCCGGACCAAAGGGGCCCATCACCTCGTGAGCGGGATCATGTGGACCCTGCTCGAGCTCGACCGTGCGACGCGCGATGCGATCGGCGAGTTCGATGAGCACAGCCTCGCGGGTCCACGAGCGACGCAGGTCGACGGGGACCTCGGTGAGCCTGCCGAAATCGCTCTGCGCGTGCGGGAGTGAGGACCAGTCGGGCTCATGCGGTGCGTCGTACTCGCCGATGAGCAAGCCCTCGAGCCAGCCGATGTGGGCCACGATGTCGCCGACGCTCCAGCCGGGCAGTGCGGTGGGCACATCCCACTCTGCCTGCGACAGGGGTGTCACGAGGTCGATGAAGTCGTGCGAGGCCGATCGCCACGCGGCAAAGAGTTCGTCGAATCCAGCATCAGCGGGCAGGGGCGCGACCATGCCCCGAGGCTAGTCAGTCATTACAGCGGTGGGAAGTGCAGGTACGCCGCAACATCAGCAAGAAACGTCGACCCCGCTGCACCGTCGACGATGCGGTGATCAAAGGACAGTGATAGTTGGATCACCGGGCGTACGGCGAGACCGCCCTCGACCACCCACGGCCGATCGATCACGCGACCGATCGCGAGGATCGCCGCCTCACCCGGGTTGAGGATCGGGGTGCCACCATCGACGCCGAAGACACCGATATTGGTGATCGTGATCGTGCCCTCGACCGAGTCGGCCGGAGTGAGTTGGCCATTGCGTGCGCGCTCGGTGAGATCCGTGGTGGCGCGCGCCAGCCCGGAGAGGGAGAGCGATCCCGCATCGCGCACATTGGGCACCACGAGGCCGCGGGGGCTGGCGACCGCGAGGCCGAGGTTGACACAGGGGTAGACCTCGATCTCCGCGGTGCCATCGGGCAGGTCGATCCAGGAGGAGTTGATGATCGGCGTGCGGTGGATGGCATGCAGCACCGCCGCTGCCGCGATGGTGAGTGGCGTGACCCGGGCATCGGCGAACTCCGGCTCCGCACGCAGACGTCGCACCAGCGCCATGGTCTGGCTCACATCGACGTCGACCCACTCGGTGACATGCGGTGCCTGAGAGACCGATCGCATCATCGCCTGGGCCATCGTCCGCTGCACTCCGCGCACCGGTCTGCGCTCCCCGCGCACCGGCCGCTCGGGTGCTGCCTGCGCGACCGGAGCGGCTCGTCGTACGTCGTCGCGCGTGATGTCACCACGCGGGCCGGTCGGCGGCACCGTCGCGAGGTCGATGCCCAACTCGCGGGCCAGGGCACGGACGGGCGGCTTGGCGAGCGGCTTGGTGGCTGGACCCGCCGGGGCGGCGGCGGCCGCGGGTGCCGCACCGCGCAGATGACGGCGCCGACCGGTCTCGTGACCCACGCCGTAGCCGACCAGCACCGGTTCGCGGTCGCTGACCTCCACCTCCAGGATCGTCGCACCCACCGGGACGACCGCCCCGGCATCGGCGAGTAGTGCCACCACGCGGCCGGTGAAGGGTGATGGCAACTCCACGACCGCCTTGGCCGTCTCGATGTCGACGATCGGCTGGTTGACGTCGATCTGATCACCGACGACGATCCGCCATGTGACGATCTCTGCCTCGGTGAGTCCCTCACCGACATCGGGCAGGGCAAACGCGCGGATACTCATGTCGCTGTCACCTCATCGATGGCCTCAAGGACACGATCCACATCGGGCAGATAGTGACGCTCGAAGCGGTTGGGCGGATAGGGAATGTAGGCACCACCGACGCGACGTACGGGTGCCTCCAGATGGAAGAAGCACTGCTCCGTCACCACCGATGCGACCTCGGCACCCAACCCCAGCACGACCGGCGCCTCATGCACGACGACGCAGCGACCGGTACGGCGTACATCGTCGACTACCGGACCCAGATCAAGGGGTGAGAGGGACCGCAGGTCGATGACCGAGCAACTCACGCCATCCTCCGCTGCGGCCTCGGCAGCTTCCAGGCAGGTGCGCACCATGGGGCCGTAGGCCACCAGGGTGACGTCGTCACCCGCGCGCACCAGGCGCGACGACCATGGGCTGCCGCTGATCGGCGCGACATCATCGACCTCAGCGCGATCCCAGTAGCGACGCTTCGGCTCGAAGTAGATCACCGGATCATCGCTGGCAATCGCCTGCTGGATCGTCACGTAGGCCTGCCCCGCATCGGCGGGCGTGAGCACCCGCAGGCCGGGTGTGTGTGCAAAATATGCCTCAGGTGACTCACTGTGGTGCTCCACCGCGCCGATCCCGCCGCCGTAGGGGATGCGGATGACGATGGGCATCCGCGTGATGCCCCCTGATCGGTAGTGGTGCTTGGCGACCATCGTCACGATCTGATCGAATGCCGGATACACAAAACCATCAAACTGGATCTCTAGGACCGGCCGATATCCACGCATGGCCAAGCCCACCGCTGTCCCGACAATCCCACTCTCCGCGAGCGGGGTGTCGATCACACGATCCTCGCCAAAGTCCTTCTGGAGCCCATCCGTCACGCGAAAGACACCGCCGAGCGGCCCGATGTCCTCACCCATGAGCAGGACCTTCGGGTCGTCCTCCAGGGCTCTGCGCAAACCGGCATTGAGGGCCTGCACCATCGTCATCGATGTCATCGTGTCTCCACCGCTCCGGCGACGTCCGACGCAAGATGGTCGGCCAGGGCCTGCCGGTCCGCCTCCACCTGCGCATGTGGCTCGGCGTACACGTGATCAAACATCGTCATGGGGTCCGGATCAGACATCCCGCGGATCGCATCGCGCAGTCGCTCACCGAGCGCATCCGCCTCGGCGTCAATGCTCGCGGCGAATCCCGCGTCCCAGGCACCGACGATCTCCATGTGGCGGACCAGCCGGTCCAGGGGATCGAGTGCGACCCAGTGCTCAACCTCCGCCTGGTCGCGATAGCGCGTGGGGTCATCCGATGTCGTGTGCGGTCCACGGCGATAGGTCACGGCCTCAATGAACGTCGGACCACCGCCCTCGCGGGCCCGATCCAGCGCTGCACGCGTGACCGCTAGGGAAGCGAGGACGTCATTGCCGTCGATCTGGACGGCGGGGATGCCATAGCCTGCGGCCCGCGTCGCCAGGGGCGCACGCGATTGTCGCGCGACCGGCACGGAGATCGCCCACTGATTGTTTTGCACAAAGAAGACGACGGGGGCAGCAAAGGCAGCGGCAAAAACCATGGCCTCGTGCACATCTCCGGTGCTCGTCGCACCGTCACCAAAGCAGGCCAGCACCGCCTCGTCCGCGCCATCGCGTTGGATGCCCATCGCGTAGCCCACAGCGTGCAGGGCATGGGAGCCGATGACGATGGTGAAGATCCCGAGGCCGACCTGATGCGGATCCCAGCTGGCGTGCGTGACACCGCGATACAGGTGCAGCAGGTCCACGGGGTCGACGTCACGCACCTGGAAGATGCCGACCTCACGATAACTGGTGAAGCCAAAATCCGTCGCACGCATGGCGTGACCCGCACCGACCTGTGCGCCCTCCTGACCCAGGACCGGACACCACAGTCCCAACTCACCCGTGCGCTGCAGGGCCGTGGACTCCACGTCCAGGCGACGGGTCAGGGCGATGTCGCGATAGAGCGCGCGCAGGCGCTCATGATCACAATCCAGCGGGTAGTCAGGGTGATCGTGTCGCTCCCCATCCGGACTGAGGAGCTGGACGACGTCTTCGGTCATGGTGGGACCCCTTCGTCACGGGCCTCGTGAGCCCACCCACATCCAAGCACCGGCGACGCGCCGCCGGAAGGAGGCCTTGCCCGGAGTCGCGTCGATGCGGAGCGGCCGTGATACTGACGCCATGACCTCACGCACGGGCAGAGCCGCACGCTGGGCGATCGCCGGACTCCTCGGTTTCGCGCTCGCTACATCGGCCACTCCGGCCCAGGCACACCAACCGGTGCGACTCACCGCGGGAGACAGCACCCCCGCACGGGGACCGCTCCTGGTCGACGGCACCGTGTCCTTCGCCGTCTATGCCAGCGTCAAACGGGGTGTCACGCGCGGATTCCGCGTGGGCCTGCGCTCCGGGGATCGTCTCGCCATCCAACTCCTGATCCCCGATAGCGCACCGGCCAACCGACTGCCCGCCTCCGCGCTGCCCCTCGTCACCGTCATCGACCCGACCGGGCGACGCACCACGATGCCCATCACGGAGCGAACGCCGTTCTACGAGCCCTACTCCGGTACGTCGTACCTCTATCTGGCGCGACTATCCGGGTCGGCGCGCAACGGGACGTACCAGGTCACCGTGACGGGACGATCGACGACGAAGGTGCCGGTCGTGATCGGAGTGGGGTATCGCGAAGTGCCCGGAGTCGTCCGCGATTAAGCGCCCGACCGTCTAGATGCCGAGGATCTTGGCCTTCGCCGCGCTGAACTCCTCATCGGTCAGGAGGCCCTTGTCCTTCAGCGCACCGAGTCGCTCGATCTCCGCGACCGGATCGACCTCGGGTGTTGCTGCGGGGGCGGGGGCGCCGGCTGTCTCAGCGGCTTCCTTCTCCGCCTGCTTATTGGCCTGATTCTGAGAGACCTTGCCGCTCACGGCGGTGGCGGTCCCGGCGACGACGGCGGTGCGGGCGATGGCTCGTCCGATGCGAGGCATGGTGGCTCCTTTGACGATGGGGCAGCGGGTGCTGCTGATCCCAGCCTACGTCTTTGTGTCCTAGTCTGACCTGCGCGTCGACCAAAGCCCGGCCTACCAGCGCTGACTACTGGACCTAGGTCCTGACTTGTAGAGTCCGCCGGGCCATGTCCCCGTCACCCCTCTCATCTGGCAGCGTCACCTCCGGCGCCGTGCTGTGGGTCAACCTCCTCATCGTCTGGATCGTGTGGGGGTCGACGTACATCGGCATTCTCTTGGCCACCGAGACCATCCCACCCTTCCTCGGGATGGGCAGCCGCTTCCTCGTTGCCTTCCTGATCATGCTCGTGCTCACCGGGCTGCTCCGGGGATGGTCGGCCCTGCGCGTGACCCGTCGCGAGTTTGCCAGCGCAAGTTTTATGGGGGTCGCTCTGCTCGGCGTAGGCATCGGGACGGTCGGCCTCGCACAGGACTACGTCCCGACCGGTGTGATGGCGCTGATCATTGCCTCCACTCCACTCACGATCGTCATGTGGCGCGTCATCACCCGCGACCGGCCCTCCCTGCTCACGCTCGTGGGTGTCTTCGTCGGCCTCGCCGGGATCGGCTGGATGCTGCTGCCCGGAGGCACCCGACCCGTCTCGGGCACGGATGCCGACGTCGTCTTCTGGAGCCTGATGATTCTCATCTCGGCCACGATTTGGGCGACGACGAGCTTCTTCTCAGCCCGGCTGCCCAAGCCGCGGGATTCCTTCACGCTCACCACCTATGAGTTGCTCAGTGGGGGAGTCTCGCTCACCGTTGTCGGACTCCTGGTCGGCGAACAGATCGAATGGGATCAGATCAGTGCCCGATCGTGGGGAGGCTGGATCTTCCTCGTCACCGCCGGGTCGGTGCTGGCCTTCAGCTCCTTCACGTGGTTGATCAACAACGCGCCCATATCCCTGGCCTCGACCTACGCCTACGTCAACCCGCTGGTGGCCGTCCTGCTCGGCCTGGTCATCTTCCGGGAGGCCATCACGAGCGACGTGATCATCGGCCTCACGGTCGTGCTGGGTGGCGTCATCCTGGTCGTGACTGGTGAGTCCCTGCGCTCCCGCAGCACCCGACCGGTGCCCGAGACCAAGGTGACCTGAGGCAGCAGGCGATGGACGTGGTCCATGCCGTGCCTGTACGTTTGGACCCGACCAATACCTCTCAACGTAGGGATATTCATGAAGTCATCCATCAAGCGGCTGATTGGCGCCTCCGGCGCCGCGGCTGTGCTCGCCGGCTCGGCACTCATCGCGGCTCCCGCTGCTCAGGCAGACGGTGGCTACTACGGCACGTGGACCCTGGAGGCCTTCAAGATCGGCGGCACCACAATCGACTGCCCCGGCAAACTCCCCCTCCCACCCCCCGCGCCGTCCATCTCATGCACGGCTGGCGAAATCCTCAAGCTCAACAGCAACTACACCTACAAGTCGACACTGGACGTCTTCCGGGGTGAAATGGGCACGGGCGCATTCGACGTCGTGAAGTTCGGGAACAACAAGTACAAGACGATCGTCTTCGACTCCGATGTCGCCACGGATAATCCGCGCGCCTACCGCTTGAAACTGCAGGGCACCGGCGCTGGCGCACCGACGAAGATGGTCATTTTCCTCAGCATCGGCACCCCACAGGGCGACGTCATGGTCAAGATGATCCTCCGCCGCGACGCCCACTGATCACAGTTCCACCCTGTTGAGTGGCGGCTGGTGGCACCCTGTGAGGTGATCAACCCCCCACCAGCCGCCACTCAACGCACGCTGGCCGCAGGAGCACGATGGCCGCAGGAGCACG
>JANRCR010000027.1 GCA_030726915.1 Candidatus Nanopelagicales bacterium | reverse complement strand
ATATATATATATACAGTTAGATAGATAGATACGCGGGCAGCGTCGCCGCCGCGGAGCACTCCTGCCGGTCCTCGCCGGGGCCGCGGGCCTGGTCTTGGTGGGCGCCGTTGTCGTGCCCTCACTGCGCGGGGGAGATCCCGTCGCTGACGGTGGGTCCAGCGTCGCGGTGACCGAGATGTCGCCTGCGACGGACACCTCAGGCGGACCAGCCGCCCAGGTCGACGCAGACCGTGAGTCCCTTCCCCAGGCGGGCGCCCTCCCCGCGCCTGCCACGCCGCGTGCCATGGTGGCGACCGGCATCGACTACGCGGCCGAATCCATGCCGGCACAACTCACCACACTCTTGACCTCCTCCGGATTTGCCGATCCCGGGGCCGTGTCTGCCGCGATGGCTGCGACACCCTCCGCCATGGCCATGGCGAGCACCGGCCTCGGCGCCAGTCCGGAGGCACTTGCGGACTGCCTCGGCCGGTTGGGGCTGCCCGTCAGTTCCACCCCGCTGCTGCTCGATATGGCGACCTTCGATGGTGCCAAGGCCGGGGTGATCGTCACCGTGGATACACCCGCTGAGGCAGTCACCCCTCGCAGTCTGCATGTGGTCGCGGTGGGGTGGGACTGTGATGACGCCGACGTGGCTAATGCGAGGCATTGGGACCTCCCCCTCGCGCCGTAGGCCCGGGCCACCAGATCGTCCCTGCACCAATGCAGCACAATGAGCCAAGCCCCTCACTATCAATCCTGGAGCGTGCACCGTGACCGACGTCCGCGATGTGATCATCATTGGCTCAGGACCCACCGGCTACACCGCCGCGATCTACACCGCGCGGGCACAGTTGGCACCCCTGGTCTTCGAAGGTGCCGTGACCGCCGGTGGAGCCTTGATGAACACCACCGAGGTGGAGAATTTCCCCGGGTTCAAGGACGGCATCATGGGTCCGGCCCTCATGGAGGAGATGCGCGCGCAGGCTGTGCGCTTCGGGGCGGAGATAATCACGGACGACATCGTCGACATCGACATGTCGGGTGACATCAAAAAGGTCCGCGACGGCAGTGGTCGCGAATACTCATCGCGCGCGCTCATCCTGGCCATGGGATCCGGCTATCGCGAGCTCAACCTGCCCAACGAGAAGCGCCTCTCGGGGCACGGCGTCTCCTGGTGCGCCACCTGTGACGGCTTCTTCTTCCGTGATCAGGACATCGCCGTCGTCGGGGGTGGTGACTCCGCACTGGAGGAGGCCACCTTCCTCACCCGATTTGCCTCAAGCGTGACCCTGATCCACCGACGTGACGGCCTGCGCGCGAGCAAGATCATGCAGGAGCGCGCCCTGGCCAATCCCAAGATTCACTTCGCGTGGAATTCAGAGGTCGTGGACGTCCTCGGCGACGCCAAAGTCAGCGGAATCGTCCTCAGGGACACGGTGACCGGTGAGACGCGCGAACTCGCTGTCACGGGACTCTTCATCGCGATCGGTCACGATCCTCGATCTGAGTTGGTCAAGGGCAAGGTCGCTGTCGACGACAACGGATACGTCCTGGTCGATGCACCCAGCACCCGCACCGACGTCCGCGGAGTCTTCGCTGCGGGAGACCTCGTCGACCACATCTATCGCCAGGCGATCACCGCGGCCGGCACAGGCTGCTCAGCCGCCCTGGATGCCGAGCGCTACCTCGCCGCTCAGGAGTAGTGCGGCACCGCAAATCATGCCGATGAATCCCACGCAGCCGGGGGCCCACGCAGCCCCGTAGGCTGGTGGCACCCGGAAGGAGTTCCATGCCCACCAAAGTCGTGACCGATGCGTCCTTCGATGCAGACGTCCTCAAGAGCCCGCACCCCGTCATCGTCGATTTTTGGGCCGAGTGGTGCGGTCCGTGCCGCATGGTCGCCCCCATCCTGGAGGAGATCGCCAACGAGTACGACGGCACCATCACCGTCGCCAAACTCAACGTTGACGAAAACCCCAAGACGGCAGCGTCGTACGGCATCACCTCGATCCCCACGCTCAACGTCTACTCCGGTGGCGATGTCGTGAAGACGATCATCGGGGCCAAGCCCAAGGCAGCGCTGCTCTCCGACCTCCAGCCCTTCCTCCAGTAGTCGAGGGTGTCCGTCATCCGGCGCGGGGACTCCGGCGTCGCGGTGGCAGACATCCGCGCGCGCCTCGTACGTCTGTCCTTGATCGACGTGGACCCCGACCGCGCGACGGCATCCCTTGATGATGACGTTGAGTTTGACCACGACGTTGAGCAAGCCGTTCGGACATTCCAGCAGCAGCGTGGGATCCCCGTGGACGGTATCGTCGGTCCGCAAACACTTCGCCATCTCGACGAGGCTCGCTGGGCCCTCGGGGATCGGGTCTTGGCCTTCACACCCGGCCACCTCATCCATGGTGATGATGTGCAGGATCTGCAAGACAGGCTCACGCGAATGGGTTTTGACTGCGGTCGACCCGACGGGATCTTCGGCGTCCTCACCGACCGAGCTTTACGTGAGTTCCAACGCAATGTCGGCCTCGAGTCAGACGGGACATGTGGCTTCACCACCTACTGGGCACTCGAACGCCTCACCCGCACGGTGGGTGACGGCAACGCTGTCTTGATTCGAGAGCGGCAGGCAATGCAGGAGTTGCGCTCCGGGGTCGCGGGCAAGGTGATCGTGCTCGACCCGGGTGGTGCTGATGCTGACGAACGATTCGCTCTCACCGAGGCAACCATCGTGGCCGACGTATGCGCACGCATTGAGGGTCGACTGGCCGCGCTCGGCACCCAGGTCATGTACACGCGCACCCCCACACCCGAGTTGGTCGATGAACATGTGCGCGCCGTGTATTCCAACGATGCGGGAGCTGACCTGCTCGTGTCACTTCATGTTGAGCGCGTTGATCTGCCCGGAGCCAACGGCTTTGCCACGTTCTACTTCGGTGCACCCCTGGGCGGTGCACTCTCCGAAAGCGGCCGTGTGGCTGCGGAGCAGATCCAAGAAGAGGTGTGTCGGCGTACCGACCTCGTTGATTGTCGTAGCCATCCCCGCACCTGGGATCTCCTGAGGCTGACGACCATGCCCGCGGTGTGGGTCGAGCTCGGCTACCTCTCCCACGCCGGGGATGCTGCGCGCCTGGCTGATCCACGATTCCGCGACACTGTGGGTGAGGCCATTGCCACCGCGGTGATCGACTTTTTTGCCCCCGCGGACTGAGGGGGCTCCCGGACACCAGCGTGTCCGGACTTGCGTCAGCGTTGGCCGGGCCAGAGGAGTCGCCCGACAAATCCCACCGCGGCACCGAGGGCAAAAACGAGGACGGCCAGGACGAGGAAGGCCAGCACGGAGCCGCCCCTCTCGGCGACGTCGTTCGCCACGCCCCTCACCCCATCCCACGCCTCATCGAAGCCATCCGTCAGCATAGAGACTCGACGTGGGGCTGGATAGGGCCATGACGCGGGAGACAGGGAGGTGCGTGATGAGTGGAGGGTCGAGGCTAGACCCCTGGGTGGATTCCTATGCCGCCCGCGCGCGCGGTATGACCGCCTCCGAAATCCGCGCGCTCTTCGCCGTCGCATCGCGTCCTGAGGTTGTCTCCCTCGCCGGGGGCATGCCCTACGTCCAGGCACTTCCACTCGACATCCTCGCCGAGACGGCGTCGCGTCTCATCCGAGAGCGCGGCACGCAGGTTTTGCAGTACGGATCCGGCCAGGGTGACGTCACCCTGCGGGAGCAGATTCTTGATGTCATGAGCGAGGTCGGCATCACCGCGCATCCGGATGACATCGTCGTCACGACCGGATCGCAGATGGCTCTGGATCTCGTGACCCGCGTCTTCTGTGATCCGGGTGACGTTGTCCTCGTCGAAGCCCCGTCGTACGTCGGCGCACTCGGAGTCTTCCGCTCCTACGAGTGCGACATCGTGCACGTGGCCATGGACGCTGAAGGCCTCGTGCCCTCCGCACTCGACGCAGCCATCATCGCGGCGCGCGCAGACGGCAAACGGGTCAAGATGATCTACACGATCCCGTCGTTCCACAACCCTGCCGGAGTGACGCAGGGGCCGCAGCGTCGCCAGGACATCCTCGCCATCGCCCAGCGCGAGGGGGTGTTGCTCCTCGAGGACGATCCCTACGGCCTCCTCGGCTTTGAGGGTCCCCCGCCTCGGGCGATCCGTGCCGATGACGATCAGCAGGTCGTCTACCTCGGCTCCTTCTCCAAGACGATCGCATCCGGACTCCGCGTCGGTTGGGCTGTCGCTCCCCACGGCGTACGCGAAAAGCTCGTCCTCGCCGCCGAGTCGGCCGTGCTGTGCCCTTCCAACTACGCCCAGTTCACCGTGTCGGACTACCTCGCGACGCAACCCTGGCGGGAGCAGGTCAAGGTCTTCCGTGAGTTGTATCGCGAACGTCGTGACGCCATGCTCGAGACCCTCGATCAACTCATGCCGGCAGGCACCACCTGGACGCATCCGCAGGGTGGGTTCTATTCGTGGTTAACACTGCCGGAGGGCCTGGATTCCAAGGCCATGCTGCCGCGCGCAATCGCCGCGCTGGTCGCCTACGTCCCCGGGACCGGCTTCTACGTCGATGGTCAAGGGCGCGCACATCTGCGCCTGTCCTACTGCTATCCCGATCCGGATCGCATCCGCGAGGGGGTCCGTCGTCTCGCCGGGGTCATCGAATCAGAACTTGAGTTGGCGCAGACCTTCGGCACCGGACATGTGCTGCGCGATGGTGACGGATCGGACAACCCCGCACCCAATGTGCTCTGACACCGTGTCAGTCACACTGAATCCCACGACCGGAAGGCACCCATGCAGGTCATGATCCTCGCTGGCGGACTCAACGCCGAGCGTGAGGTGTCGCTGCGCTCTGGTCGTCGTGTCGCCGAAGCCCTGCGCGCTGCCCGCCCCGACTGGGACATTGTTGAGCGCGACGTAGACGCAGCGCTCCTCGGCGCACTTGCAGCAGATGCTCCTGACTGCGTAGTCCCCCTGCTCCATGGCAGTGCCGGTGAGGACGGTGCCCTCCGGGACGTGCTCGAATGCCTTGGCCTGCCCTACGTCGGGTCGCGTCCCGCCGCGTGTCGACTCGCCTTCGATAAGCCGATCGCCAAGACGCTTGTACGCCGTGCCGGTGCGTCGACACCGGAGTCCGTCGCGCTTCCCCATGCCACCTTCCGCGAACTCGGTGCACCCGGAGTGATGGCTGCCCTCGAAGCCGGTATCGGGCTGCCGCTCGTGGTCAAGCCCGCCCGGGGCGGATCGGCGCTGGGCGTCAGCGTCGTCCGCGCCCATGAGGAATTGCCCGCGGCGATGATGGGGGCGTTTGCCTACGGTGATGCTGCCCTCCTGGAGCGCTTCGTCACCGGCACCGAGGTGGCCATCGGTGTTGTCGAAACATCGGAGGGCCCGGTCGCGCTCCCGGCTGTGGAGATTTGTGCCGATGGGGGCTTCTACGACTATGCCGCGCGCTACACCGCCGGCACGACGGAATTCCACGTGCCGGCACGTCTCGACCCGGCTGTGGCACAGGCCGCGGCAGATGTTGCGCTGCTCGCGCACGCGACCCTCGGGCTACGGGACTGGTCACGCAGTGACTTCATCGTGGACGCCGACGGCACACCGTGGTTCCTCGAGGTCAACGTCGCACCGGGGATGACCGAGACATCCCTGGTGCCTCAGGCACTCACCGCCGCGGGGCTGGACATGGGTCAGCAGATGGCGGCCCTGGTCGATCGCGCCACCGCCCGAGTGTGACGCCCACCCTGGCCGGCTTTGTCATCCCCCGACGCGGAAACAGGGCTCAACGGCTCCGTGACCTCAGGCGGCCGTAGCCGCCGAAACGGCGCAGGCCTCGGTGGACCCTGGCAGATGATGGCGGTTCTTGGCGATCCACAGATAGGTGACATTGGCCAACTGCGCCACCCCGGGCAAGTCACCCACGTGACCGAGCACCGGCCAGGGCACGGGCGCGGATCGCAACATGGCCATGATCGCCCGGCTTCCGGCCCGGACACTGCCATCGGAGAGGACGAACTGCACAGCTGTCGTGCATTCCTTATCGGTGAGACCAAAGCGAGCGATATCGGTGCTCTGCCACGGCTGGATGTGCGCCCGCGGCCGGATCCAGCGGCGCATGGCGTTGGCTGAAACGGTGCAAAAGCCACAGTCGCCGTCGTAGATCAGAATCGGCTTCATGTCATCAGCCTACGCAACGTCGACACTGCGGGTGTCATAACCGGTGGCCCCCGAGGGAATCACGTCTTGGACCTCGCTCGTCTGCACCTCACCCAGACCATTGGTCGCGCGCACGGCAATGACGTGCGAGCCAGAGGAGGCCTCCCAGTCGATCCACCACTGACGCCAGGTCCGCGGTGTGGGCTGATCAGCCAGCGTGGCGTCCTGCCAGGCTCCCCCGTCAACACTCACCTCAACGCGGGAAATGCCGTCACCGTCCATCGCCCAGGCGATCCCGGCGATCCCGGTGAGGCCCGCGGAGAGGCTGCCCGAGGGCAGGTCAATCCGACTGCCGGTGAGGACGGGTGCGTCGGTCGCCCAGCCGCGCACCGTCCAGTACGCCGGGTCGGCGGCGTACGTCGTGACCTGGATGCTGGTGACCCACTTGGTCGCGGAGATGAATCCATACAGACCGGGGATCACCATGCGCACGGGGAAGCCGTGTTGGATCGGCAGCGGTTCGCCGTTCATGCCCACGACGAGGAGTGGCTCGCGCTCGGCGAGGCCATCCAGGGGAGTACTGCAGGTCCATCCATCGATGGACGTACTGAGCAGCTGATCCGCGCCGACCTCAATGCCTGCACGCTCGAGCAGCGGCATCAGGGGGGTGCCCAACCATCGGGCCGTGCCGATGAGGTCGCCGCCGATGGGATTGGACACGCACATGATGGTGACGTCTCGCTCGACCATCTCCATATCGAGGAGATCGGCGTAGGTGATGGTGAGGGGGCGACGCACCATCCCATCAATGGTCAGCGACCACTCCTCTGCCGCCAATTGCGGCACGAGGATGGCCGTATCAATCCGATAAAAGTCGCTGTTCGGGGTGATAAACGGTGTCATACCGGGCACGGGAGCCTGGACGGACGCGGGCAAGGCCGGCAGTGGAGCTGCCGGTCGCGGAAGCACGGTGGCCACCCGGGACGCCACGGCACTGGCCTGATTGGTCAGCCAGCGCGCGCTGGCAAAGACGGCCCCGCCGACAAGGACAACACCACCGACACCGAGCAGGAATCCGCGCCGATCCACAGCCGCTGCCGGAGCAACGACATCACCGAAGGTGATCCCATCCGGGACCACAGCGACGTCGGTCACACTCCAGCGCACCAACGCCCAGAGCGTCCCTGCCGCCACACCACCCGCGATGAGCGCCGGAATCGGAGCCAGCAGCGTGTCGATGGGACGCAGGAGGGCTGCTGCCGCCCCGGCCGCACCACCGACCAGCATCATCAGCACACCCAGGCTCATCCTCCGCCGTGCCATGACACCGGCCCATGCGGACAGCACAACCACCGCGACGATCACCACAACGATCACGATGGATTTCGTCGCCGTCCCAAAGGTCGACGTCGCCCATTCCTTGACGATGGCAGGAGGGATGTCGACGGCTGTCGACGCAACCACCTCGATGGGAGCAAATGCGGGGTCGGTGAACGCCGCCACGAGGGTGCCGACGGCGACACCGAAGGCTGCTGACACCACACCGAGAACGCCGTACAGCGTGCTTGTCATGGGCCGCGCGGCGGATCGACCGCGATCACTCACCGTGGTGGCCCCGCTTGACGTGTCCTCGGGCTCACTCACCGGCCCACCGTACGCCGCGCCGCGATGTGCGGCATCCGCACCTCTTGCGAGGTCGGGACGTACCCGACCGGGACCGGTCGTCCAAAGGTCGTGTGCACGCCGGGGGAGTACAGGACACGCTCAGTCGGCCCACCGCGGACGTCCACCCCGGCCCGGGAGATGAGGTCCTCCTCGAGTGAGACGACGTGGGCGGATCGCAGCGACCAGGGCTGATGTTCATTGGGCGTCCACAGCGTGCGCCCCGCGAGTGTGGAATGCAAGCCCCACCTCGCGGTGTAAAAGACCTCGAGGTCCGTCGGCTCAATCGGATCACCCACGTCGAGTGAGAGTTCCATCGAGTCGCCACCACGCGGGTAGCGTCGTTGCGAGAGCCACCTCCAGCGTGCCCCGCGCTGGCGTACGTGCATGCGCGCCCAGGTGTACGGCAGGCGATATCCCCAGCGTGCTGACATGCCCGTGACCCAGCGGGATGCCTCCAGGCTGAGGAAGACAACACCGTGTCGGCCCTGATCGTCGACGGAATACAACCGCACATTGCACTCCAGGAACGTGCCGAGGTACGGCGTCGGCAGTCCACGACCGACCCCCGCCCTGACCATGCGGAATGGCACGAGACCGACGTACGTCGCCCCGTTGAATTCGTCAGGTCGGGTGCCGCGCGGGAAGAGTGATGCGACGTCTACCGGGTCAACGGCCCAGTGCAGGAAGAAGACCGACAACCAGTCCTGGTCAAACAGAGCCGGGCCGGAGAGCTGTGGTGCGATGCGATTGATCCCGGCCATGGCATTCACCCCGACCTGCGGCCCACTCATCACGCCGGCCAGATGTCACCGATGGTGTAGCCCTCGGGGAAGGGATCACTCTCGTCAAGGATCCACTCACTGCGTCCCGTCACCCAACCGCGCCCGGTGATGGTGGGCAGCACAGCGGGGTAGGGACCCACCGTCGTCTCGCCCACCAGCCGACCGGTGAACGTCGTATCGAGCATGCCCTGGTGGACGAAGGCGTGGTCCAGCGCCAACTCCCCACGCGCGTGCATGCATGCCATCCGGGCGCAGGTGCCGGTGCCGCACGGTGACCGATCCAGTGCACCCGTCCAGGTGATGGGGTCATCGCTCAGGCGGTCCGTCGCCATCACCATGGCGTTGCGGCCATCGATGCCCGCGCCGTCACCCGGACCGGTGATCATCACGAGGTTGACGGAGTCGATTCCCGGGTTGAGCGGATGTGCCACCGGATACTGGCGATTCACGGCCAGCTTCATCCGCGCACCGATGCTCAGCAGGTCCTTGGCGTCGGAGGGTGCCAGCCCGACACCCAGGTCCGCCGCATTGCCCAGCACGAAGAACTGTCCGCCGAAGGCAATGTCGACCGGCACTGTCCCGAGCTCTGGCACATCAAGCGGCACGCCCAGGTGAACGGCGAACGCCGGCACATTGTGGATCGTGACATCGAGCACCTTGCCATCGGCGCATCGGGCGTCGACGGTCACCAACCCCACCGCCGTCTCGACAATCACCGTCGTCATGGGCTCCACCATGGGGATGCGGCCCGACTCCAGCAGGGCTGTCACGGTGCAGATCGTGTTGCTGCCCGACATGGGTGTGAAGGCACCCTGCTCCATCACGATGATGGCTACATCTGCGCGCGGGTCGGATGGGGTGAGTGCCAGCACAGCGCACAGACCCGGATAGCCGCGCGGCTCATGCAGCACCAGGCGACGCAGACCGTGCAACTCGCGCGAGGCATAGGCGAATCTCTCCGCGATGGTGTCACCCGGGACGAGATCGTCCACGTCCACGATCACCCGACCGGGCTCTCCCTCCGCGTGGGCTTCTAAAGCCGTCAGGCGCAGTGTCACGTCAGAGGACCGGGGTCACAGGAGTGCGTCACAGCGTCTGAGCATGCCGCAGCAGGCGGCCAAGCTCCGCACGGACGGCCGGGTCGAGCGGCTTGACCGGGGCACGCGTCGGGCCCGCCGGTGCGCCAATCTCCTCAAGACCCGCCTTGATAGCAGCGACGTAGTTGTGCGACTCCAGCAGGTTGTTGACCGGCCAGAGCCCCGCCCAGAGACGACGACCCTCCGCGAGGTCACCCTTGACGGCAACGACGTCGTAGAGCTTGACGGCCTGTTCGGGCAGCAGATTGGCCATGCCCCACACCGATCCCGTGGCACCCGTCGCAAGCGCCCCGAAGGTGAGCGTGTCCCATCCGTTGAATGTGGTGATGCGGTCGGAGTAGTTCATGAGCAACGCGGTCACCGATGAGAAGTCACCGCTCGTGTCCTTGATGTAGTCCACCCCCGGTATGTCGCCGAGCGATGCAAGCTCCTCCGGTGTCAGGCGCAATCCCGTGGCCCCGGGGACGTTGTAGTACACGATCGGAATATCGATGGCCTCACCCACGGCAGTCAGATGCGCCCGTAGTTCGTGCAGGCGCAGTGGGTCGTAGTACGGCGGCACGATCATCACGCCAGCGGCTCCGGACGTCTGCGCGTGACGACTCAGCGAGATGGTCTCCGCGGTCGACTGTGCACCGGTGTGCGGAACCACCGGTATGCGCCCACCTGCGGCCGCGATGACGGCCTCGCACACACGCTCACGCTCAGCGGTGGTCATCGTGGTGAACTCACCCGTCGTACCCAGTGGAACGAGACCGTGAATGCCGGCCGCCACCATGCGATTGACGTGATCGGTGATGCCGGCGTCATCGATGCTGCCGTCCTCGGCAAAGGGCGTGACAAGGGCAACGAGAATTCCGGTAAGAGTCATCGGTGTGCTCCGGATCGGGCGAGGGCCGGCATGGGTCGAGGACGCCGGACGAATCGGTCGGGGGTGAAGGGCAGCAGTTGAGTCGGTCGGGCCGTGCCGAGCATGAGTTCCGCGAGCGCAAGGGACGTACCGGGGCCGAGTGTTATGCCCAGCATGCCGTGACCACTGGAGACATAGCTGTTGTCGGTGCCGGGAAGCAGACCGATCACCGGCATGCCATCCGGAGTCATGGGTCGCATGCCCGCCCGGGCCTGCGGTGCATGTGACGGTGCCACATAGTCATCGAAGTAGTTCGTGGGCGCGCGCAGGATGGCCTGCACCCGGGTCTGGTTGACCTTCTCGTCATGGCCGGCGAATTCCATCGTGCCCGACAGACGCAGTCGACCGGCGTACGGCGTCATTGCCACCTTGGCATCGGAGAGGTTGAGCGCCGTGCGCACCTGCACGGGCGCGGGTGTGAGGTCCAAGGAGTAGCCCTTGCCGGCACGGATCGGTAGCGGCACTCCGAACATCGCGGTGATGCGACCCGTCCATGCACCGGCGGCGACGACAAACATGTCCGCTGCAATGCGCCGGTCACCACTGCGCACAGCAAGGACACGCTCCCCTAGGCGCTCCACCGCATCAATGGGTGTGTCCGCCGTCATGGTGACACCGAGTTCGATGCACCGCGCGCGCAGTCCCGTGGTGAGTGACGCAGCGTCGAGATGGCGTTCCCCTGGGAAGTAGATGCCTCCCCCGAGCCCCGCGCGCAAACCAGGCTCGACCTGTTGGATCTCGTCGCCGATGAGGACCTGGGGATCAAGGCCAAAGGACGTGGGGATGTCCAGGTCGCCCAGGTGATGCTCCAGGTGCGGTCGGTGTGCAAAGGCCATGAGGAGGCCCTGCTCGTAGGAGTCAAACACCACGCCGTTGCGGGCATAGTCGTCCAGGATCTCGTTGGTCGTCTCAGCCAGTGCCAGGTGTGCCTGGAAGCCCCTGCGGAAGTCACGTGCATTGCAGCGCCGCCACATGCTGACCATGAAGCGCACGTGCGAGGGCTGGAGGGATGGCCGAATGTAGAGGGGTGAGTCGCGGCGCACCATCCACTTCAGTGACTTGGCGATCAGCCCGGGCCCCGGCACAGGAGCGGCCTCGGCCGGCACGACCCAACCCGCATTCACCTCTGATGCGCCCAGGCCTGGGCGGCGGGCGTCAATAACGTCGACGTCGACACCCTGACGAGCGAGGTCATACGCCAGGGTCAGGCCGAGGACGCCTCCGCCGATGATCACCGTGCGCATCACTGTCTCCTGGTGGTCTGACAATCGAGTCCGACGTCGCGACAATACTCGCACTCATCAGCATGGTGCGCGATCCGTCGATCTTGGATCGCGTCAGTGCGTCAAGAGGTCGCGAATGCGCCGCAGATCCTCCAGGTCAGCAAACTCAATCACGAGGCGGCCCTTCGCCGACGCCGTGCGTGCACCCTCCACTCGCGCTCGTGTATCGAGGTGGTCGCTGAGGAGCGCCGCAATCTCACCGGTCTCAGACAGCACGTCGACGTCACCGGGGTGACGTTTGCGGTGCTGACGCTTGCGCGGGCCATCGTCGTCCCCGATGAGAACGATCTCTTCGACAGAACGCACCGAGAGTCCCTCCCTGATGATGCGTTCGGCGAGGGCGTCCATCGCTGCGGGGTTGTCCAGTGACAGGAGGGCGCGAGCATGGCCAGCGCTAATGACACCCGCGGCAACACGACGCTGCACCTGCGGCGGGAGTTTGAGTAGTCGCATGGTGTTTGCGACCTGCGGCCGTGATCGTCCAAGCTTGCGGGCAAGCTCCTCCTGGGTGCCACCGAAGTCAGCCAGGAGTTGCTGGTACGCCGCTGCTTCCTCCAGTGGATTGAGGTTCGCGCGATGGAGATTTTCCAGGAGGGCATCGCGCAGCAGCTCGTCATCAGCCGTGTCGCGGACGATGGCGGGGATGGCGTCGAGCCCGGCCATCTGACATGCACGCCATCGACGCTCACCAGCGACGAGTTCAAAGGGTGCATCCGCGTCACTGCCAGGGTGGCGCCGACGCACCACGATGGGCTGGAGGAGACCCACCTCTGTGATCGAGTGGACCAACTCCGCGAGGGCGTCGGGGTCAAAGACCTGCCTGGGCTGCCGGGGATTGGGGACCACATCGGCGGCCCGGACCTCCAGATACGTGGCGCCGAGCGGTGCCGACGTTGGACTGGATCCCGCGAAGGTGCCGGGCGTCGCCGACTCCGGGGCATCCGGGATCAGGGCGCCCAGCCCGCGACCTAGCCCGCGACGAGCTTCTGCCATAGCGTCTCCCCTGGTAGTTGAGGGCAAAACTAGTGTGTGGATAACCTGTGGATAACTATCCCATTCCCTCACGTTCGACCAGGTCGCTGGCCGCTTGGATATAGGCCAGCGCACCCGAGGATCCCGCGTCGTACCCGAGGATGGTCTGGCCATAGGACGGGGCCTCGGACAGACGCACCGATCGGGGGATGAGGGTCGGCAGGACGGCTTCCCCAAAATGCGCCCGGACCTCCTGGACCACCTGCGAGGACAGTCGAGTGCGCCCGTCGTACATCGTGAGAATCACGGCACCCACCCGCAGATTCGGATTGAGATGGCGAGTCACGAGGTCGACGGTGCGCAGAAGTTGGGACACCCCCTCCAGGGCGTAGTACTCACACTGGATGGGCAGCAGGAGTTCCCGCGCCGCGACCAGGGCATTGAGGGTCAAAAGACCCAGGCTGGGGGGACAGTCAATGATCACGTAGTCCAGGGGCGCACCGTGCTGGCGGGCATGGTCCTCGACATAGAGCTGAATTGCCCGGTCGAGGCGTCCCTCCCGAGCAACGAGCGACACAAGTTCGATCTCAGCTCCGGCGAGGTCAATCGTGGCGGGTGCGGCCCACAGTCTCCCGTCCCCCTCGGGGCTGCGGGTGACGATGTCTCGCAGGGGGAGGTCTTGGGTCAGCACCTCGTACGTGCTGGGCACCCCGCTGTGGTGCTCCAGCCCCAGGGCCGTGGAGGCATTGCCCTGCGGATCCAGATCAATCACGAGGACGTGCTTGCCGGCCAGGGCCAGGGCGGCGGCGATGTTGACCGTTGTCGTTGTCTTCCCCACGCCGCCTTTTTGATTCGCCACGGCCAGGATTCGGGTCACGAGGGACTCTTTGTCGGCGTCTCGGCAGGAGTGGACTGCGCGGAGGTATCTCCCGGCCACCCTAGGCCCGTAAGAAACGACGTTTCACGTGAAACATCCCCGCTGTGTGTTTCACGTGAAACAGGCCAGCCCAGTCCAGTTAGCGGTGTACTCACGGCCCTATTCTGCACCCATACCCCGTCTGTGGGTACGGCGAGGCTGCATCAACCCGTCCCCGGGCGCAACGGACATCAGCATCCAGGATAGGACAGGGTTCGACTTCACCACGATCGGTGTTTCGAGCCAGCCGCGTCCCCCCATCCGAAAGCGTTGACTCAATCGGTTGACTTTCGAATCTCATGAAGATTGCGCCGGCAGTCTCACGGCGCAATCTGACCCCCCAATAGCCTGCCAACTGCTCAGGCTCCTTGACTTACGCCACAGGTAAGATACATTACCTCTTATGGAAACTACGGAGTCGCCGTTGCTACCCATGCTTCGCTCACGGGTGCAGGGCGACATGCTCGCCACGCTCTTCCTGAACCCCGAGCGCGCCTTCAGCCTCACCGACCTGGCCAGGCGCTCTCACGCCAGCGTGCGGGCGGTTCACGCCGAGGCGAACCGGCTAACAACCGCCCAGTGGGTCACGCAGGAGCGGGTCGGCAACAACCGCATGCTCCGTGCGAACACCAACACGATCATCGCCCGTCCTCTGACTGACCTGCTCACCGTCACCTACGGACCCATGCCCCTGCTCACGCAGGCGCTGGCTGACGTGCCCGGCATCGCTCACGCCTACATCTACGGGTCGTGGGCCGCCCGACATCAGGGCAGTAGCGGCGGCATCCCGCAGGACGTCGATGTTCTGGTCGTCGGCGACGCCGACCTCGACGACCTGAACGACGCAGTTCAGGCTGTTGCCGCGACCCTCAACCGGGAGATCAACGTTCGTCGGGTGCGGGCGGACCGGTGGACCAACCCAGCCGATGACCCGTTCCTGCTGGCTGTGCAGTCCCGACCGCTGGTCGAACTGCCCTTGGGCGCAAGGGTCGACGCGTGAGCCTGCGCTGGGACCAGGGCCGCGGCACCATCGAAGCAATGCTCGGCTCTGGCGCGCTGGAGCAGGTCCCGGCCAGTCGTGAGCATGCGGACCTGCTGCTCGCCCATGCCCGTCAGCACCTGGCCAGCGCCCGGGTCATCGCCGCCACCGACCCCGAGGGCGGGTACGCGATGGTCTACGACGCGGCACGCAAAGCTCTGTCTGCGGTGTTGGCGAATCAAGGGCTGCGCACCACGAGCCTGCGCGGTCATCACCAAGCGGCCTACGACGCGGTCCTCACCCAGTTGGATCCGCCGATGGGACGCGATCTGCGTCCGTTCCTACGCCTGAAGCAGGCGCGCGGCTCCGCGGAGTACCCGAAGCGCGACGAGCTGCCTCTCGCTCCCGACGACGTCCTTGAGGACTGCGTCAAGGCGGGACGGATCGTCGACATCTGCACCAAGGTGCTGGACGCGATGCCCGTGTTTGTTCCTGGCTCTTGACGGCAGTGGACAGCCGCAGCGAAGAGTGAGGCCATAGGAAAGCTTCCTCCGGCCCGCTGACTTTTAGGTCAACGCTTTCGGAAGGGGGAGCCGCGTCTACGCAGCCGTGCGCGCCCGGACGACAATCGTGGGCGGGTCCACAACGCCCAGCCCACATTCAACGATGTCCACCTCAACAACACCCAACCGCTCCAGTGTTGCCGACGCGAGGGAGACCTCCTCCGCAGCCGACTGCCCCTTGAGGGCCAGGAGGGTTCCTCCCGGAGACAGCAGTGGCACGGTCCACCCGGCCAGGCGCTCCAGGGGCGCCACAGCACGAGCCGTAACGACACTGGAGCGCAACGACGTGACCGGACCGCGGCCTCGCACAATGTCCTCGGCTCTGGCCCGCACAACGACGACTCTGTCCTGGAGTCCCAGCATGGTGACCGCTTCCTCCAGGAAGACAGCCCGCCGCTGCAGCGGCTCCAAGCAGGTCACTGTGATGTCCTCGCGCACAATGGCCCACACCACACCCGGCAGGCCAGCCCCGGATCCCACATCGATCACCTTCGCACCGGCCGCGACCAAGGGGGTGACGACCGCACAGTTGAGCACGTGGCGATCCCACAACCGCGGCACCTCACGCGGGCCAATCAACCCGCGCTCCACTCCCGCCGTCGCCAGAAACTCCGCGTATCGCGTCAACACATCTGCAGCAGCGGCATCCGGAACCACCTGAGATACCACCTCAGGCACCGGGCCGGGTCCGTCCACGGTCGGATCAGAGGTCGTTCGGGACCGACGTCATCACGACGCTGGCCGGATCACAATGCGCCGATCAGGATCGACGCCCTCCGACTCACTACTCAGACTGGACGCCGATACGACGTCGTGCACGACCTTGCGCTCAAAAGCGTTCATCGCGGCCAACCGCACCGGCTCACCCGTGGACGTCACTTCATCAATAGCCGTCTGGGCCAGTGCCTCCAGCTCCCGGCGCCGGGCCAGGCGGAAACCACCGATGTCCAGCATGAGCCGCGACCGCTGACCCGTCGCTTGCGCGGCGGCGAGACGGGACAACTCCTGGAGCGCATCCAGCACCTCGCCATCGACCCCCACGAGCTTCTTCAACTCACCCGCGTTGACCTCCACGATGGACACCTGGGCGCGATCACCATCGACGTCAATGTCGATATCACCGTCGAGATCGGCGATGTCCAACAGGCCCTCGAGATAGTCCGCCGCGGCATCCCCCTCCTGCTCAAGGAGGTCGCCCGTCTTGGTGGGGGCCGTGGCGTCCGTCTCCGGCGCCTCGACGACGTCTAACTCAACCTCGGTGACAACGGCGGCATCGGTCTCGGCGGTCATGGCGTTCCTTTCGTGGGCGTGGGTGCGGCTGGGCCGCCTCCCTTGTTGCGCTTACTGCGCGTTTGGCGTTTGGGTTGCACCCGTGGTGCTGGCTCCACCGGCTGTTCCTCTTCGACCACAATCGCTACGCCGCTCTTCTTGGCCGCCTTCTCCGCCTTGCGCAGCTCCCACGCGTCAAAAGCAGGCGTCCCGGGCTGCGGGTTATTGCGGATGACGTAGAACTGCTGCGCCATCGTCCACAGGTTGGTTGTCAACCAGTAGATCAGCACACCGATCGGGAAGTTGATGCCGCCGATGGCGAAGATGACCGGGAAGACATACAGCAAAATCTTCTGCTGCTTTACGAAGGGATTGTCAGGAGCGGAATTCTTCACGATGAGTTGGCGCTGGGTGAGGAATGTTGTCGTCGTCATCAAAGCAATGAGGATGAGGGACAAAATCCGAGTGTTCAATGGGTTGAAGCCATCGGCGGCCACCTCGCTGGCACCCATGAAGTAGCCATACAGAGGGACACCGAAGATTGACGCCTCATGTGCCTGGGGCAGCAGATCGGCGTACTGGGGCCAGGCAAAAACTCCCGGCGCCTCATAACCGGGGTCCTCGGTGTTGTACATGGCGATGCCTTGAAGCACCCTGAAGAGAGCGAAGAAGATGGGTGCCTGGAGCAGGATCGGCAGACAGGATGCCAGCGGGTTGGTGCCGGTCTCCTTATAGATCTTCATCATTTCCTGCGACTGCTTCTCACGGTCACCGCTGTACTTCTTTTGGATCTCCTTGATGCGCGGCTGGATGATCTGCATGTTGCGCTGCGCCTTGATCTGCTTCACAAACAGCGGGATCAAGATGATACGAATGACGATGACCAGGCCCACGATCGAGAAGGACCAGGTCCATCCACTCGCGGGATCCATCCCGATGGCCGACAGGAGGGCATGGAACTGCACGAGGATCCAGCTGACGCCGGTGCCGAGCCAGTCAATAATGAACACGCGCACTCCGGGGAAGGACAGGCGGCACGGTGCCGCTCGTGAAGAGTATTAGGCCGCTGTTCCAACGTCGTCGCGCGGGGTCCCGTCCGGGTGAATATCCGGTCGCCAGTGCCCCCGCGCCGGCACAGGGTCCAGCCCACCGGGCGTAAATGGGTTGCACCGCAGGAGACGCCATCCCGCCAGCACACTCCCCTTGGCTGCACCATGCTCCTGGAGAGCTCCCAGCGCGTACGCCGAACAGCTCGGGTAGTAGCGACAGGTTGGCGGCAGGATGAGTGAAAACGTGTGGCGATACACCCAGATCACAGATAGCAGGAGCACACGCACCGGTGCTCCCAGAATCCACAGCACTCCCGCCAGCCCGTGGCGACGCGGGTGACTGGGCGCGATGACCTCGGCGACAGGGCCCTCGGGTACGGGTTGAGGTGCCGGCGCGCTGACACCGAGCTTCCCCAGGGCCTTCACGAGGTCCCGTCGCAGGTGTGCACTGGATTGCCCGGCCGCCTCCGGTAGGGCACGAATCACCATGCGGCTGCCCGCGGGCAAGGTGTCCAGGATCGGCGGCAAAAATGCCCGGATTCGCCGGACCACCTGATGCCGCACGGTGGAATTGCCCACGGCCCTACTCACGGCGAACGCCGCGCGCGGGGCGGACCCGTCGGTCCGGGTGCCTAGGGAGTTGTCCCGCGCGCCGGTGTGGTCACTGACGAGATGGACAACTAGGCCTCCGCTGCGCGCTCGCCCACCACGACGGATGGTGTCCGTGATCGCGGATTGCGTTGTGAGGCGATAGCGCGCCGGCAGCATAGAAGCCTGCGCCGGTGGACGTTAGGCCGACAGGCGCACGCGGCCCTTGGCTCGACGCGCTGCCATGATGGCGCGGCCGGCACGGGTGCGCATGCGGGTGCGGAAGCCATGCGTGCGCGCCCGACGTCGGTTATTGGGCTGGAAGGTGCGCTTCGACATGACCTGACTCCTGCTCAGTGTTAAGGATCCCCGGGCACAGCCCGAGGCCCCATAACAGTACAGACAGGAAGCACAGGCGACAAATCCGGGAGCCTCCCGATGAGAGGTGCATCCAATCAGCACCCCTGCGGGACTCGTCGTCGACACGCCGAAGTCGTCCACAGTTTGCTCGCACCCGCACTTGAGTCGTCCGCAGTCCGCTACTAGGGTCCGACCGATAGCCCTCGCATTCCGCATGTCCACACCTGTGGACAACTTGTGGGAAGCGTGGGGCGGGCGTGACGAGGGGAGAGTCCCGTGGAGACAACGACGGACCTGGCCGATGTGTGGGCAAAAGCACTGGATTCCCTCACGGACGGATCCCTTACGCCCCAGCAGAGGGCGTTTGTGGCCTTGACTCGGCCACTCGGACTTGTTGAAGACACCGCCCTGATCGCCGCGCCCAACGACTTCACCAAGGATGTTTTGGAGACTCGGCTGCGCCCGGTGGTCACCGCGGCGCTGTCCGCGCAACTTGGACGTGACATTCGACTGGCTGTGACCGTGGATCCCAGCATCGCGGCCCCCTCGGATGAAGACGAGATCGACGAGGTAGCCGATGCCACGTACCAGGCGCAGTTGGAACTCACGGACACCCAGCCGGAACGTCCCGGTGGCGGCTCACCCGGCCGCAGCGGCGACCGCGTAGCGGCCCGCAGTGAAGATGCCCGCCTCAACGCCAAGTACACCTTCGACACGTTCGTAATCGGCTCCTCCAATCGCTTCGCCCATGCCGCGGCCGTCGCCGTCGCTGAGCAGCCAGCCAAGGCGTACAACCCCCTGTTTGTCTACGGAGGGTCTGGTTTGGGTAAAACCCACCTCCTCCATGCCATCGGGCATTACGCACGCACCCTGTATAAAGGCACCCGGGTTCGCTACGTCAGTTCCGAGGAATTCACCAACGAATTCATCAACTCCATCCGTGATGACAAGTCCTCTTCGTTCCAACGTCGGTATCGAGATATCGACATTCTGCTTGTCGACGATGTCCAGTTCCTGTCGGGGAAAGTCCAGACCCAGGAGGAGTTTTTTCATACATTCAACACACTGCACAACGCCAACAAGCAGATTGTCATCACCTCAGACATGGCACCCAAGCAACTCCAGGACTTCGAGGGTCGGATGCGTTCTCGTTTTGAGTGGGGCCTCACAACAGATGTGCAACCCCCCGACCTCGAAACCCGCATCGCGATCCTGCGTAAGAAGAGCGCTCAGGAACGATTGCAAGCACCCCCGGAGGTTTTGGAATTCATCGCATCCAAGGTCTCCAGTAACATTCGTGAGCTCGAGGGTGCCCTGATTCGGGTTACGGCGTTCGCCTCACTTAATCGCTCTCCCGTTGATTTGGGACTTGCCGAGCTTGTCCTGAAGGACCTCTTCCCCGCCGAGGCTGGTCCGGAGATTACGGCGGCAGAAATCATGACCACCTCCGCTGCGTACTTCGGAGTGACCGTCGATGACCTCTGCGGTAGTTCGCGCTCACGCGTCCTGGTGACCGCGCGTCAGATCGCCATGTATCTGTGCCGAGAGCTCACCGACCTCTCCCTCCCCAAGATCGGCCAAGCCTTCGGGGGCCGCGACCACACCACCGTGATGCATGCCGATCGCAAGATTCGCCAGCTCATCGGTGAGCGGCGCAGTCTCTACAATCAGGTCGCCGACCTCACCGCGCGAATCAAGTCGCAATCCCGGCTCTGACGCCCCCGTGGGGCATAGTCACGACCCACCAGTCCCACCGACATCTCACAATCACGCTGTCCCCACAATGGGGAAGACCTGTGGACAACCTCCTCCAGGCCTTCGGGAAGATCCCTCCCCTTGTGGACAACCTGGCGCATAACGGGCGCCATCCCCTCACATATCCGGGCTATCCACCCCCAACGTCGAACTCTCCACCTGTTATCCACAGCCATTGTGGATAACGGCTCGCCGTTTGACGTGTGACGACATCGTCCGTCCCCATCATCCACCGGTGCTACGACGATGACGAGTAACACCATCCGATGACATTCATGCACAACCACAGGCCCGGTTGCTGTGGACACCCAGAACGCACCACCCCCTGGCCCCCCGGTGACGTAGGTGGAAGGATGACGCGTCTGCGGGCACGACCGTGCCCACTTGTCACACTGTCGGACATCACACTGGTCCGGACCCGGAGGCCCCCGTGAAGTTCCGCGTGGAGCGCGACGCCCTAGCCGACTCGGTCGCCTGGGCCGCTCGCACCCTGCCCAGCCGCCCGTCGCTACCGATCCTGGCGGGACTCCTCATTGAGGCAGAGTCGTCAGGTCTTGTCGTATCGAGCTTTGACTACGAAACATCATCACGTGTGGGTGTGCACGCGGACATTACGGAAGCGGGTCGCGCTCTCGTCCCAGGACGACTTCTTGCTGAGATTTCTCGGGCCCTTCCCGCTCAGCCTGTTGTCATCACATTGGATGGCACCCGGGTATCCCTTGTCTGCGGGAAGTCCTCCTTCGCGCTGCCGACCTTCCCCGTGGAGGACTATCCATCCCTGCCCGCCATGCCGGCATCCTCAGGGACAATCGCAGGGGCGGATCTTGCACATGCTGTCGCTCAGGTGGCCATCGCGGCGGGGCGTGATGACACCCTCCCCACCCTCACCGGGATTCGCGTGGAGATCGACGGGTCCACAATCACCCTCGCGGCGACAGATCGCTACAGACTTGCCGTCAGGGAATTCACCTGGACCCCAGCGTCACCCTCGCTTGAGGTCCAGGCACTTGTCCCAGCGCGCACACTCGCGGACACGGCTAAATCCCTGTCCTCTGCTGACCTGGTGCACCTGTCATTGGCGGAGGGTGGTGAGGGATTGATGGGATTCGAAGGAGACGGGCGGCGTACGACGACACGGCTTCTTGACGGTGAGTTCCCGAAGTACCGATCACTCCTGCCGTCCGAAACATTGGCGACGGCTGTCGTCGTCACGGCAGACCTGATCGAGACCGTCAAGCGCGTGGCACTCGTCGCAGAGCGCAACACCCCGGTGCGACTGGATTTCGGCGCCGGTGAGGTCACCCTGCGCGCTGGCACGGGGGATGAGGCGCAAGCGACAGAGACCCTCGAATGCACTTTTGATGGCGACCCTCTCGACATTGCCTTCAATCCCCAGTACCTCCTTGATGGCCTCGCCGCCTTGGATGCCGCCGACACCCGGCTGTCCTTCACACAGTCAACCCGACCGGCGGTGCTGAGCGGTGCGGGAGACAACGACGTTGAGTACCGCTACCTGCTGATGCCGGTGCGCCTCGCCGGCTGACGTGTCCTCGACCTCCGACCCACCGGTCCGTGTCCGGCACGTCTCTCTCATCGACGTCCGCAATTACGCGAACGTCGAGGTCTCCCTTGAGCCCGGCATCAACACCTTCGTGGGCCCCAATGGCCAGGGCAAGACCAATCTCGTTGAGGCGGTGGGCTACCTCTCCACACTGGGCAGTCATCGCGTGGCCACCGACGCCCCACTCATTCGGCAGGGTGCAGACAGGGCAGTGATCAGGGCGGATGTCGTACGCGATGACCGCTCCATCCTGCTCGAGATTGAGATCACCGCGGGCAAAGCCAACCGAGCTCGCATCAATCGATCACCCGCACCCCGCACCCGCGACATCCTGGGCATCCTGCGCACGGTCACGTTTGCCCCCGAGGACCTCGCCCTGGTTAAGGGCGACCCGAGCGAACGACGACGGTTCCTCGACGATCTCCTCATCCAGCGGCAACCACGCTTGGCCGGCACGCGGGCCGACTATGACCGGGTCCTGAAGCAACGCAATGCCCTCTTGAAGTCCTCGGGCTCGGCACGTCGATCGAATCGCGACGAGGTCGTGCGCACACTGGAGGTGTGGGATGAGCAACTCGCCCGCCTGGGTGCGGAGATCATCGTCGCCCGCCGGGAGTTGACGTCAGCGTTGCAGCCCCTGGCCGCACATGCCTATGCCACGCTCGTGCCGAGAGGGAGCACCATTGACATGACGTATCGCAGTGTCACGGTGCCGGAGCTCCATGACGATGTGACCGCGGATGATGATGTGACCGCGGATGAATTGGCCCGGACGTACACCGCCGTGCTGTCGGAGATTGACCGGCGACGCAACGACGAGCTCGACCGTGGAATCACCCTCGTCGGACCCCATCGCGATGATGTGGATATGACACTGGCTGGGACTCCCATTAAGGGATACGCATCACATGGGGAGTCCTGGTCCGCCGCGCTGGCCCTGCGTTTGGCGGCCTATGACCTCCTCACTGCTGAGTCCACCGCCCCGGTCCTCATCCTCGACGACGTGTTTGCTGAGTTGGATACCCAGCGGCGTGAGCTTCTCGCCGAACGCGTGCATAGCGCTCCTCAGGTGCTCATCACCGCGGCTGTCCCCAACGATGTGCCGTCATCCCTGCAGGGGGCATGGTTTGACGTCAACGAGGGTGTTGTGACGCCCCGTGACTGACGAGCTCCCCGGTGATGCACCGGACCGCGCGCCGGACGATGCGTCGACCGGGCTGGATGATCCAGCGGATGCCACCGGTGTCGACCTCGCACGGATCATGCTGCTCCGTGCCCGCGCCGCGAGTCGCTCGGCACCGCCGCGGGTCCCGCGCCGGCGTATCACCCCGGCGTCCTTCACCAATGACCGCGATCCACAAACCCTGGACACGGTGCTGCGTCGGTGGGTGCGCGACCAAGGTTTCGAATCCGAAGTGGGGTCCGGATCCCTCATCGCGCGCTGGGCCGAGATTGTGGGCGCTCAGCTAGCAGATCACGTGGTCCCCGATGGGGTCCACGACACCCCAACGGGACGGGAGTTACTCCTGCGCGCGGATTCCACCGCGTGGGCCACCCAGGTGCGCCTGCTCATCCCGCAGATCCTCGGCCGCATCCGAGTACTCCTGGGAGCCGGCGTCGTCGACCGCATCAAGGTGACCGGACCTGCCCCTCCCCGCGGCTCATCCGGCCCCCGTCGGGTCCCCGGTCGCGGACCTCGGGACACCTACGGCTGAGGACGCCACAGAGACTTAGGACCACGGGGTCCACGATGGGGATTGCAACCCCCCCTGTGGGTGGCGCCACGTCGTCCACAGGTGCCCTCTCGGGCCTCTGTGGTGCCGATTCAGCGTTAGGATGAGGGACCTAAGATGTGACCTGGCTCGCTGCTGAGTGGCTGGCCTCGCACCGATCACGACGGCACCGCCTGAAGGAGGCTCACCACCTGTGTCTTACGACGCCAGTGACATCACCGTCCTTGAGGGGCTTGACGCTGTCCGGAAGCGCCCCGGTATGTACATCGGGTCCACCGGCGAGCGCGGTCTCCACCACCTGGTGTACGAGGTGGTCGACAACTCCGTCGATGAGGCCATGGCCGGTTACGCGACGCACATCAGCGTGACGTTGCTCGCCGACGGCGGGGTTCGAGTGCGCGACAACGGTCGAGGCATCCCCGTCGATGAGCATCCCATCGAAAAAAAGCCAGCGCTTGAGGTTGTGCTGACCGTCCTGCATGCCGGTGGCAAGTTTGGTGGCAGCGGCTACTCCGTCTCCGGTGGTCTCCACGGTGTCGGTGTCTCCGTGGTCAATGCCCTGTCGACACGTCTTGAGGTTGAGGTCAAGCGCGACGGTCACGTCTGGACTCAGACGTATGAGCACGGTGCTCCTACGGCACCGCTTCACATGGGGGCCAAAACCGATGAGCACGGCACCATGATCACGTTCTACGCCGACCCGGGGATTTTTGAGACAACGTGGTACGACACCGCCACCCTGGCCCGCCGCTTCCAGGAGATGGCTTTCCTTAACCGGGGCCTGACCCTCACCCTGATTGATGAGCGCAACCACATCGTGATCGACGAGGAATTCAAAGACGACGACGAGGCCATTACCGAGGTGACCTACTACTACGAGGGGGGCATCGCTGACTTCGTGCGCCACCTCAACGCCACCAAGGGGCACGGCAACCCGAGTGTCATCGAGTTGACCTCCGAGGATGACGTCCGGGGTCTTCAGGCCGAGATCGCGATGCAGTGGAACGGCGGATTCACCGAGGCCGTGCACACCTTTGCCAACACCATCAACACGACAGAGGGTGGCACGCACGAAGAGGGCTTCCGTGCGGCCATGACCACACTTCTCAACAAGTTCGCCCGGGAGTGGGGCATTCTCAAGGATAAGGACGCCAACCTGTCGGGCGAAGACGTGCGCGAAGGCATCACCGCCATCGTCAGCGTGAAGTTGAGGGATCCTCAATTCGAAGGACAGACCAAGGGCAAACTCGGCAATACCGAGATGAAGGCCTTCGTGCAAAAGGTCGTCAATGATCAGTTCGGTGCGTGGCTGGAGCAGAATCCTGCCGAGGGCAAAGACATCGCCCGCAAGTCAGTCAACGCCGCCACCGCGCGTCTCGCCGCCCGCAAGGCCCGTGACCTGGCCCGCAACCGCAAGGGCCTTCTCGGGGGCGCAGGCATGCCGGGCAAACTGATCGACTGCTCCAGCCGTGAGCCGGAGGAGTGTGAGGTCTTCATCGTCGAGGGTGACTCGGCAGGCGGCAGCGCCCGGCAGGGCCGCGATCCACGCACCCAGGCAATCCTCCCGATCCGCGGCAAGATCCTCAACGTCGAGAAGGCCCGCATCGACAAGGTGCTGCAAAACAATGAGGTGCAGGCGCTCGTCTCGGCCCTCGGCACCGGCGTACACGATGACTTTGACGTCAACCGGTTGCGCTATCACAAACTGGTGCTGATGGCTGACGCCGATGTGGATGGCCAACACATCCGCACTCTGCTGCTGACCCTCATCTTTCGATTCATGCCCCAACTGATCCTCGAGGGCTACGTCTATCTCGCGCAGCCTCCGCTCTTCAAGATCAAGTGGCAGCGGGATACACCCGACTACGCCTACTCCCCGAGGGAGCGTGACGCTCTCATTGAGGCGGGCCTGGCAGCGGGCAAGAAGGTCCCCAAGGAGGAGGGCATCCAACGCTACAAGGGCTTGGGTGAGATGAATGCCGATGAGCTCTGGGAAACCACGATGGATCCGGAGCGTCGCGTGCTGCTCCAGGTGACCCTGGACGACGCTGCTCAAGCGGATGAGACCTTCAGCGTCCTCATGGGTGAAGACGTCGAGTCCCGACGCAACTTCATCCAGCGCAATGCACGCGACGTGCGCTTCCTTGATATTTAGTCCGCCGACACAGCCCACCGACCCAAACACCTAGCCCACAGGAGCCAGACGTGCCCGATGACATCGACGTGGTGCCCCCGGGGGGGCGCATCGAGTCCGTGGATCTCCAGAAGGAGATGGAGCGCTCGTACCTCGACTATTCCATGAGCGTCATCGTCTCCCGCGCGTTGCCGGATGTGCGTGATGGACTCAAGCCGGTGCATCGTCGCGTGCTCTACGCCATGTACGACGGCGGCTATCGCCCCGACCGCAACTTCTCCAAATCCGCACGCGTCGTCGGCGATGTGATGGGCAGCTACCACCCGCACGGCGATACAGCGATCTACGACGCCCTCGTCCGTCTCGCCCAACCGTGGTCGTTGCGTTATCCACTTGTCCAGGGCCAGGGCAATTTCGGGTCCATGGGCAACGATCCACCCGCGGCTCAGCGCTACACCGAATGTCGTATGGCGCCGCTAGCCATGCAGATGGTGCGGGATATCGACGAGGACACTGTCGACTTCGCCCCCAATTACGACGGTCGCACCCTCGAGCCCGTGGTGCTCCCGAGCCGATTCCCCAACCTGCTCATCAATGGCAGCGCCGGTATCGCCGTGGGTATGGCGACCAATATTCCGCCACACAACCTGCGCGAGGTGGCGGTCGGGGTGCAGTGGATGCTCGAGCATCCCGAGGCTTCTCGTGAAGAGGCCCTCGAGGCCCTTCTCCAGTGCGTCAGCGGTCCCGACTTCCCCACGGGTGCGCTCATCGTGGGCCGCAGAGGAGTCGAGGATGCGCTGCGCACCGGCCGAGGATCCATCACGATGCGCGCGGTGGTCACGGTCGATGAAGACGCCAAGGGTCGGCAGTTGCTGATCGTCACTGAGCTTCCCTACCAGGTCAATCCGGACAATCTCTTGCTCCGCATCGCCGAATTGGTCAGCGACGGCAAGATCGGTGGGATCGCGGACGTCCGCGACGACTCATCGTCACGCACGGGCATGCGACTCATCATTGAGTTGAAGCGCGATGCCGTCGCGCAGGTCGTCCTCAACAATCTCTACAAGCAGACACAGCTGCAGGAGACCTTCGGCGCCAACATGCTGGCGCTCGTCGATGGTGTCCCACGCACTCTGAGCATCGAGCAATTCGTCCGGTCGTGGATCTCCCATCAGATCGAGGTCATCCAACGCCGCACCCGATATCGCCTGCGCAAAGCGGAGGAGCGGGCACACATCCTGCGCGGCTATCTCAAGGCACTGGATGCACTCGACGAGGTCATCGCACTCATCCGTGCGTCGGCCACGGTCGATGACGCCCGCACGGGCCTGATGGGTCTCCTGGAGATCGATGAGGTGCAGGCGACCGCCATCCTCGACATGCAGTTGCGCCGTTTGGCCGCGCTGGAACGCCAGAAGATTATCGACGAGTTCGACGACCTCATGGCCAAGATCGCTGACTACAACGACATTCTCAGCAATGAGCCTCGTCAGCGATCCATCGTGAGCACGGAGTTGGCTGAGGTCGTCAACGACTTTGGGGACGAGCGGCGCACACGTTTTGTCCCCTGGGACGGTGACGTCACCCACGAGGATCTCATCGCGGAGGAGGATGTGGTCGTCACCATCACTTCGGGTGGCTACGCGAAGCGCACCAAATCAGATCTCTATCGCGCCCAGCGTCGTGGGGGTCGTGGGGTCAAGGGCGCGGCGCTACGTCAAGACGATGTGGTTGAGCACTTCTTCGTCACCACGACGCACCACTGGATCCTCTTTTTCACCACCAAGGGACGGGTCTATCGCGCCAAGGCGTATCAACTGCCGGAGGCCGGCCGCGACGCCAAGGGCCAGCACGTGGCCAACCTGCTGGCCTTCCAGCCGGATGAGGAGATCGCCCAGGCAGTCGCACTTCGTGACTACGAGGTGGCGTCCTACCTCGTGCTTGCCACACGCCAGGGGATGGTCAAGAAGACCAAACTGTCCGAGTACGACTCGAATCGGTCCGGCGGTGTTATCGCCATCAACCTTCGAGAGGACGACGAGGTGATCTCGGCACAGCTGGTCAGCGAGTCGGATGACCTACTCCTCGTGTCACGCAAGGGACTGTCCGCTCGATTCCATGCTGATGATGACACCCTGCGCCCGATGGGACGCGCCACGGCAGGTGTGATTGGCATGCGCTTCCGCGGGGACGACCAACTCCTGTCGATGGAGGTTGTTCGGGAGGATTGCTTCGTTGTCACCGTCACAGATGGCGGCTTTGCCAAGCGCACACCGGTCCAGGATTGGGCCCCCAAGGGGCGAGGGATTCTCGGCGTACGGGCCATGCGCCTCGTCGAGGAGCGGGGCGCCCTCGTCGGTGCCCTGGTGTGCTCGGTCGATGATCAGATCTTTGCCGTGGCCAGTGACGGCATTGTGATCCGCACCCGGGTGGATGAGATCCGTCCATCAGGGCGCGACACCATGGGTGTGCGGCTGATGAATCTTGGAGATGACCGCAGTTTGGTCGCTGTCGCTCGGACAACAGAGAGTGATGAGGTCGACGAAGACGATCTCATTGTGGACGAGTCAGTGACCGATGAGGTCACTCCGCAGGGTTAGTCTTGACCTCATTGCCGGTCGTCGTAGAGAGGGGAATCGCGTGGCCAGCACGGTGACGCCAGGTCAGCCAACCCCTATCGGGCGCTCGCTGGGCGAGGCACCCGCCGATGCTGTCGGCCCGCGCGACCTGACGCCGGCCCAGGGCCTCCCACCGGTGCCCATCGTTGCGGATCCGGTCCCACGCTCTGCCGCCTCGGCCACACCCCCCGCACCATCGGTGGGCGCTGTCGCTGTGGAGGGGGAGACGCCTCGACGCCGCACGCCCCGGCGTGCCCGCCTCTACATCTATCGAATGGATGCGTGGTCGGTCCTCAAGGTTGCCTTCATGTTGGCGGTTGCGCTCGGAATTGTCATCGTCTGCGCGGTCGCCGCTCTGTGGTGGCTTCTGGACTACAGCGGGGTCATCGCAACGTTGTCACGCAATGTCGATGAGGTCATTGGTTCGGGCACCACAACCTTTGATCTCGAGGCGGTCCTCGCCTTTGATCGCGTCATGGGGATCACCGTGGTCATAGCGGCCCTCGAGGTGATGCTCGTGTCCATTCTTGCGGCCCTCTTTGCTGTGCTGTATAACCTCACGGTAGGCATAACCGGGGGTATCGAAGCGACCTTTACGGATGCTGTCTGAGCAGAGAGGGGTAGCCTTCCCACATGCCCAAGATCGTTGACCACAATGAGCGCCGACGGCACATCCTTGATGCCTTCTGGCGTTTGGTGGAGCGGGATGGCGCAAACGAAATCTCCGTGCGGCATGTGGCCGCCGAGGCGGGGATGCCCAAGTCAAGCATCGCTCACTACGTCGGCACGATGCCGCAACTTCTTGGGCTCGCCGTCGATGATTTTGTCGCGACCAACACGGAGTACATGATTTCACTTGGCCTTTTCGATCTCGACGTTGACAAGGTGACCGAGGTGCTTTACACGCTTGTGCCCGTGAGTGCTAGGCGACGCAGCAAGTCGGGAGTGTGGCTGTTACTCGCCTCCCAGGCCGCATCTGATCCAGAATTTGCAGATGTGCTGCGACGACTCAATCGCTTCGTGGCCGACGGGCTCGAGGATTTCCTCGAGATCATGCGCAACCAGGGGATGATCGGCGACGGGCGCGACCTCACGATCGAAGGTCGTCTCCTGCACGCGGTCATCGATGGCCTGTCACTGGAGTGCATGACCGACCCTCTCCTGCGCGACGAGGGCGATGTGCGAGCGATTTTGCGCGCCCACGTCATCAATCTCGCTCAACCCGCACCCGTCCGGGTCCCGTAGCGCCGGTGGCCAAGGTGGGACCGGAGGGTCTCACGCGCGCCCTCGCCCCCGATCTCGATCCGGTCATCGACGACCTGATCAGCGGATGCGGTCGAACTGCGGGATATCTTCGGCGTCGTTGAGTCGCTGTCACTTATCGCGCAGGGTCTCACCCAGGCGGACCACGCTCTGACTGGGCTAACCCACCACTAGAGTGCCCGGGTGACAGCGCAGGCGACCGTGCCCGTGGGACTGCTCTCGGCCCGACTTCGCCTCGTGGTGGCGAGTGCCCTGATGTTGTTTGTGCAGTTGGCCCTGATCAAGTGGACGGGCGCCAATCTTGTCCATCTGTCGTACTTCTCCAACCTCATCCTCCTGGCGTCGTTCCTGGGGATCGGACTGGGCTTCCTGCGCGCACGCAAGAAGCGAGACCTGGGGCGCTTTGCTCCCGTGGCACTCGCGGTCCTGATCATCTTCATCACGGTCTTCCCCGCACGCATTGAGGGATCATCCAGTGACCTGATCTTCTTTACCGAGGTCAAGCCAACCGGTTTGCCCACGTGGATCACCCTTCCCCTCGTCTTCATCGTGGTCGCCTTCGCCATGACCCTGCTCGGGGAGATCACCGGACGCGCATTCTTGGAGTTCACGGCCCTTGACGCCTATCGGTGGGACATCATCGGCTCCATCGCCGGGACCCTGTCCTTCACGCTCGTGGCTTTCCTGCGCTCACCCTCGTGGATCTGGCCGACGGTGCTCCTCATCGCACTCGTCCTGCTCTACGGACGATCGCTTCCGATCATCTCGTGGCTGGCGAGCATCGGCATTATCGTCCTCCTGGCACTGGAGTCACTGACGCCGGGTGTTTCCTGGTCTCCTTACTACAAGGTGACGACACAGGACTACCCGGATGCCCAGCCCGCGCCGTATACCGCGGTGCAGGTCAATGGCATCCCACATCAAAACGTGCTGGATGCCGAAAGCCGCCTGCAGGATGAGCCGCTCTACGGTCGACCCTACGAGCGGGCCGTGGACAACCCCCTGCGCAATGTGCTGGTGATCGGCGCCGGGACGGGTACGGATGTAGCGCTGGCGCTCTCGCGTGGTGCTCAACGTGTCGACGCGGTCGAGATTGATCCGCGCATTCAGCAGATCGGTGAGGAAAAAAATCCCAACCAGCCGTACGCCGATCCGCGCGTGACGACGTACATCGACGATGGTCGCGCTTTCCTATCCCGCACCGACACCGAGTACGACCTCATCCTTTTTGCACTGCCCGACTCCCTCACGCTCGTCTCGGGCGCGAGCCAACTGCGCCTGGAGTCCTACCTCTTCACGCGTGAGTCGATCCAGGAGGCCTACGACCATCTCAGTCCCGATGGCGTCTTCGCTATGTACAACTACTACCGCGAGGACTGGCTCATCAACCGTCTCGCGGGCACCGTCGACGAGGTGTTCGGGCACGCCCCCTGCATCGACCGATTCACCGCGGTCCAATCATTGGCCGTCATCGCGGTGGGCAAGGCCTCGGACAATGCTGTCTGCGCTGACACCTGGGAGCGCGACGCGGTGGTTGCCGCGGGTGAGGAGATCCCGCAGGCGTCCGGCGATGATCGTCCGTTCCTCTATCTCAAGGATGCCTCCATCCCGAGCATCTACCTGCTGCTCATTGGTCTCATCCTTGCCGTGTCGATCATCGCCATCCGTGTCGTCGGCGGGCCGCTGCGACAAATGCGCGGCTACCTGGACCTCTTCCTCATGGGCATGGCCTTCCTCCTCTTAGAGACGCGCTCCATCACGACCTTCGCGCTGCTCTTCGGTACGACGTGGTTGGTCAATGCCCTGGTTTTTGCGGGGGTGCTCTGCGCGGTCCTGCTGGCTATCGAGGTCACCAGACGATGTACCCCGCCGCGGCGCTGGGTGATTGCGGCCCTCTTTATCTCCCTCGCGGTGCTGTGGCTCGTGCCCAACGCCTGGTTGTTGACGGTGCCGGTCCCGGTGCGATTGCTGCTGGCGGTGATCTTGGCCTTCGCCCCGATCTTCTTCGCCAATCTCTACTTCACGTCGCGATTCAAGGAGGCGGCCAACCCGACAGCAGCCTTCGCCGCCAACCTCTTTGGCGCGATGATTGGCGGCTGCCTGGAGTATCTGTCCCTCCTGACGGGTTATCGGTTCCTCATTGTGGTGGCGGCGGTGATCTACCTGGCCGCCGTGCTCGTGGGCCGTCGGGCGGGTCTGAGGTCGGCCCCGGTCGGGGCGTGACCGAGGGGCGATGTGTAGCCTGAGCGCTCTGTTCGAGGGCCTATAGCTCAGCTCGGTTAGAGCGCTTCCCTGATAAGGAAGAGGTCGGTGGTTCAAGTCCACCTAGGCCCACATGAAGAAACTGCTGCTCGTCATTGCCCTGGCCGGTATCGGCTACCTGGTGTACCGCCAGATCCAAGCCAGTCAGGCTGAGGATGACCTGTGGACCGAGGCCACCTCGGTCCCAGACCT
>JANRCR010000026.1:1298-32189 GCA_030726915.1 Candidatus Nanopelagicales bacterium | reverse complement strand
CGGTGAGACCGACCCCGATCGTGCCGCCGATGCCCTCCTGGCCGAGGGGGTGCGACTGGCCATCGTCAAGCGCGGGGGCAGCGGTGTGCTCCTGGCCACCGCGGATGATCGCTGGACGATCCCACCGCTGCCGATCAGTGTGCTCTGCGGGCTGGGTGCGGGGGATGCCTTCGGCGGTGCACTCGTGCACGGACTTCTGTCGGGGTGGACGGTGCCGGAGATGGGGATGTTCGCCAACGCCGCGGGGGCGTACGTCGCAACCAAACTCACGTGCGCGGATGCCATGCCAACAATCGTGCAGGTCGAGGCCATGATGGAGGGACGTTCCTGATGCTGGATCGCGATCGGTACGCCGCCCTGTGCGAAGCACGCGTCTTTGATCCGGCCGCGCTGCAGCGTGCACTGCGTGATCGCGGTCGTCGCACCCTGGCCGGCACGGACGGCAACCTGATGATGTTGGCCGCTGATCACACCGCGCGCGGAATGCTCGCCGTCGGGGCCGATCCCCTGGCCGTGGCTGACCGCTACACCCTGCTCGACAACCTCCTGCGTGGACTGTCGGTGCCCGGGGTTGATGGCGTCATGGCCAGTGCCGACATCCTGGAGGAGTTGGCGTGGCTGGGTGCACTTGAAGGTCGCGTGGCCATCGGCACGATCAACCGCGGTGGACTCAAGGGTGCACTGTGGGAGCTGGACGACAGGATCACGGCGTACGACCCGGAGCACATTGCCTCCGCGGGACTCGACGGTGGCAAGCTGCTGCTGCGCATCGAGTTCACCGACCCCGGGGTGGCGCGCACCATCGAGATGTGCGGTGAGGTCGTGACAAAACTGTCCGAGCAGGGCATTGCGTGCATGGTCGAACCGCTGCCCTACCTCAAGGATGCGCAGGGCCGCTCCTATCTCGACACCCGCGATGAGGAGCTCATCCGTGCGGTGGCGATCGCCTCGGGCCTGGGCTCGAGCAGTGCCTTCACCTGGCTCAAGATCCCCTCCACCCCCCGGATCGCGGAGGTCGCCGCCGCGACGACGATGCCGATCCTGCTCCTCGGCGGTGATCCGGGTGATCAACTGCCGCAGGTCGTCGACGGCTGGGAGCGCGCGATGCGCGAGCCAAATGTGCGTGGCCTCATCCCCGGCCGCGCCCTGCTCTATCCGCATGATGGGGATATCGAGGGGATCGTGGCGACAGCGGCGCGGATCGTCCATGGACCGGACAACAACGGAGGTTCGCGATGAGTTCAGGTTGGTTCAAGCCGCAGGGCAGCATCGCCCACGCCGATGGACCCATGGCCATATCGGCTGAGGAAGCTGGCTGGACCTACAGCGGTCTCATCGTCATCGATCGCGACTGCGTGATCGACCTCAGTGAGCCGACACTCGGTGATCGCGAGGCGATCGTGCTGCCACTGTCAGCGCGCGAGGTGAAGGTCACCGTCACGGTCAACGGCGAGGCAACGACGTACACGCTGGCGGGACGCGAGGGTGTCTTCGCCGCCGTGAGTGACTGGCTCTACGTCACGCGCGGTGCACATCTGGAGTTTGCCGATGTCCACGGCGAGGTCGCGATCCTCACTGCCAAGGCGCAGGTCGACCACCCCATCGTGCATACCCCCGCCGCGGATGTCGCCGTCGAGGTGCGTGGTGGTGGACGCGCAACGCGTCAGGTGACCAACATCGCTACTCCTGATTCCTTCGCCGGCGCGGATCGCATCAACGTCTGCGAGGTCATCACACCCGGCGGCAACTGGTCGAGTTGGCCACCGCATCGCCATGACGGCATCGATGGCTGTCCGACGACCAACGAGGAGATCTACTACTTCCGCATCGGCACGCAGGAGTCCCTGCACGGCACGCCCCAGGGTGAGGGTCTCTTCCACGTCTACACCGTGGACGGATCGGTCGATGAGACCGTGATGATCCGTGATGGCGATACCTATCTGGTGCCGGAGGGTTATCACGGTCCGACCGCGGCAGCTCCGGACTATCCGATGTACTTCCTCAATGTCCTCGCCGGTCCCGGGGAGGATCGCACGATGGCCTTTTGTGATGACCCAAACCACCACTGGATCCGCGCGACCTGGGACGATCTAGACCCACGATTGCCCATGACTTCGGCGGAGGGTCGACTGCGATGAAGCGCATTGGAGTCGCCGTGCTCGGTCTCGGCTGGATGGGCCAGGCGCATTCCCGATCGGTGGTGCGCATCCCGTCGCTCTTCCCTGATCGCTCCTGCGATCCGCGTCTCATCGTCTGCGCCGACACCGAGGCGGACCGTCGTGAGCGTGCCGTGCGGGACTTCGGATTTGCCCGCGCGACCGAGGACTGGCGCGAGGCCGTGACGGATCCGGAGGTCGACGCTGTCTGGGTCACCGCCCCCAACATGCTGCATGTGCCGATGATCCAGGCCGCCGCCGCAGCGGGCAAGGCGATCTTCAGCGAGAAGCCCATCGGTGGCACGCCCGCACAAACCGTCGAGGCGTACGTCGCGGCTAGTGCGGCCGGTGTCCTCACCGGCGTCGGCTATAACTATCTCTGGTCACCCCTCGTGCTCCACGCCCGCGAGTTGATTTCCTCCGGTGCGCTGGGTGAGATCACCCACTACCGCGGTCGCTTCCTGTCGATGTACGGCTCCGATGAGATGGGTCTGCTGACCTGGCGCTTTAAACTGGATGAGGGTGGATACGGCGTCAGCTCCGACATCCTCAGCCACTCGGTATCGCTCGCGCAGTTCCTCGTCGGTGGCATCCACGAGGTCGTTGGCATGCAGCACACCGTCATCACCCAGCGCCCCGTCCCGCAGGGAGCGGCCAGTCACTACGGGCGCGGTCGCCCCGAAGATCCCACGGGACCGGTGGAAAACGAGGACTTCGCGTCCATGCTCTGCCGCTTCGACTGCGGTGCGACCGGCACCTTCGAGACCTCACGGACAACGATCGGCCCCGAGAGCCAGAATGCGTTTGAGGTCTACGGCACCAAGGGTGCCCTGGCGTGGAATTTTGAGCGGCTCAATGAACTGCAGTACTACCGCCACGAACCGTCGACCAAGGAGACCGGGTGGACGACGATCTTCGGCGGTGACCGCTTCCCCTTCCACGGTGCCTTCGTGCCGGGTCAGGCCAATGCGATCGGCTTCGAGGACATCGTCGCAACCGAGGACTTCGTCTTCCTCGAGGCGCTGGCCACCGGTGGCACCTTCTCACCGGGCTTCGCCGAAGCCGTCAATGTTGTCAGCGTGCAGCAGGCCCTCATCACCTCCTGGGCATCTCGCACCTGGGAGCCCGTCATCGACCTCGGAGCGTCCGCATGTTGATCACCACCGCCGAGGCCATCGTGCGTTATCTCATCGCCCAGCGCGCCGTCGTCGAGACCACACCCGGGGCCACTGCCGTCGAGGCGCCGCTCGTCCCCGGTGTCTTCGCCATCTTTGGCCACGGCAATGTCACCAGCTTTGGTCACTCCCTGGAGATGCATCGCGCGCAGCTACCGCTGTGGCGGGGGCAAAATGAGCAGGGCATGGCGCTGGCCGCGGTCGCCTATGCCAAGGCTGTACGCCGCCAGCAATTCATGGTGGCCACCTCCTCCGTCGGACCGGGTGCCACCAACATGGTCACCGCGGCCGGTGTCGCCATGGCCAATCGTTTGCCTGTGCTCCTCATCTCCGGCGACACCTTCCACGGCCGCCTCCCCGATCCGGTGCTCCAGCAGGTCGAGCACCCGGGGACTCCGTCGATGACGGTCAATGATGCCTTCCGCCCCGTCGTGCGCTACTGGGATCGCATCACCGATCCCGCGCAGGTCATCACGTCGTTGCCGCAGGCCGTGTCGATGCTGCGTGATCCCGGGGAGTGCGGACCCGCCTTCATCGGCCTGCCCCAGGACGTCGCCGCGATGGCCTACGACTTCCCTGACGAACTCTTTGCGCCGGTGCTCCACGCGCCGTTGCGTCCGCGTGCGGACCTCGGACAGTTGGAGATTGCCGCCGCCCTGCTGCGTGGTGCGCAGCGGCCGCTCATCATCGCCGGAGGCGGTGTGCACTATTCCCTCGCGGAGACCGCACTCGCTGACTTCGCGATGCGCCACGGCATCCCCGTGGTTGAGACCGTGGCGGGCAAGTCCAGTCTGCTGGCCGACCATCCCCGCTACGCCGGCCCGATCGGGGTGACCGGAGCGGCAGCGGCCAACGTCCTCGCCGCAGACGCCGACGTCATCCTCGCGATCGGCACGCGACTGCAGGACTTCACGACGGGGTCGTGGACGGCGTTCGACGCGCAGGCGCACTTCATCGGGCTCAACGCCGCGCGCTTTGATGCGGTGAAGCACCGGTCCGTGCCGGTCATCAGCGATGCCCGCGAGGGGATGCGCGAGTTGAGTGAGCGTCTCGGCTCCTGGACCGCCCCCGCCGAGCGGACCGCCCAGGGTGAGCGAATGCAAGTCCAGCTCAATTCCTTCATCGACTCACGCACCGCACTCGATGGTGACCTGCCGCTGAGCTATGCCCAGATCGTCGGTGTTGTGCACGACCAGGCGACACCGGCTGATTTTGTGCTCACGGCCGCGGGCGGCCTGCCCGGGGAGCTCAACATCAACTGGCGCAGCATCGGCCTCGGGACCTTTGACTGTGAGTACGGCTTTTCCTGCATGGGCTATGAGGTGTCCGGAGGATGGGGCGCGGCAATGGCTCGGGAGTCGGTGCCGGGCAGTGAGACCTACGTCCTGGTCGGCGATGGCTCGTATCTGATGATGAATTCCGACATCTACTCCGCGGTGTTGGCCGGGACCAAGATGACGGTCATCGTGTGCGACAACGAAGGATTCGCCGTGATCGAGCGCCTGCAGGTCGGCCAGGGCGGAGCGTCGTACAACAACATGCTGCGTGACTCCCGTGGAGACACCGGGGCTCGCGTTGACTTCGCCGCGCATGCGGCGTCGATGGGGGCGCATGCCATCACCGCCAGCACGGCGGACGATCTCGCTGCGGCCCTGACCGAGGCGCGAGGCGTCACGGGCACCTGCGTCATCTCCATCCGGGTGCGCGAGTCGGATTGGACCGAGGGCGGCGCCTTCTGGCAGGTCGGCGTCCCCGAGGTGAGCGAGCGAGTCGAGGTCCGCGCTGCCCGCGCGCGCATGGATGCGGGCTTGAAGGACCAGCGCCGCGGGGTGTAGGTGGCGCTCGCGGATCACACGCTGACGGGCGAACCTGTCCGTGCACTCTCGGCAGCCGCCGCTGCGATGACGACCGGCGCCCGACCATCGGCCAGTGACACCGGTGACGGGCCACCATCGAGTACATAGTCGGTGAAGAAGCGCCACTGATCGCGGTAGGCGATCTCATAGCGCTCAATAAAGAAGTTGGGCAGCACGGGGCTGCGCGTCTCATCCGCCAGATAGATCTCACAGCGATTGAGGCGCTCATTGTCGGACACGGCCATGCCAAGTGAGCCGAGCACTTCGACGCGCTGGTCATAGCCGTAGGGAGCCTCGCGGCTGATATCGATCGTCGTGATCGCGCCATTGGCGTGTGTGAGCACCGCCACCGCGACATCGACATCCCCGGCGGCGCCGATGGCGGGATCGATGAGGTTGGCACCCTGCGCCCACACCTGCACCACCGGTGAGCCGATGACGAAGGCTGCCATGTCGAAGTCGTGGATCATCATGTCCACCCAGATGCCACCGCTGACCTTGACGTAGTCAATCGGGGGTGGTGATGGATCCCGGCTCGTCACGCGGGCCATCCGCACAGCTCCGATCCGCCCGGTGACCACCGCATCGCGCACCGCACGATGGCCGGGATCAAACCGACGGTTGAAGCCGACCATGAAGGGCACACCGGTGCGACCAAGCACATCGGCGGCGCGATCCACCTCGGCGAGATCGAGGCTGACCGGCTTCTCACAAAAGATAGCTCGGCCCGCCTCGGCCGCCGCGATGATGTAGTCCACGTGCGTGTCGGTGGAGGTGCAGATCGCGACCGCATCGGATGCCGCAATCACCTCGTCCGGGCTGAGTGCCGGCACGCCGTACAGCGAGGAGACCTCAGCAGCGGACTCGGATGAGACGTCACTCACCGCTGACAGCATCGCGCGTGGGGTCTGCCGCGCAATGATGCCCGCGTGCATCCGGCCGATCCGCCCGGTGCCGATGACGCCAATGCGCAGGGGTGCACCGAGTGTCGTGCCGGTCACGATGTCTCCCGTCGAGTCGCATGGTCCTTCAGTGCTGCCCGCAGTTCGTCTACGCCGCGCCGTTCCGCGAGCGATGTGCGCACAACATCGGCCTGACTGGGCGGTGCGAGCCCACCCACGGGTGGATCCCGATCCAGGTTGGTGGGGAAGGCATAGCCCTCCGCCGCCGAGCGCAATGCCACCTCACTGCCCGGGTCGTCACCCATCCGCCGGGCGCGATCCAACATCTCAGGATAGATCGCAAGCACCATGCGCTCACGATCGACACTTTCCATCGCGCGTCCAAAGGCGCTGCTCACCTGCAGCAGATTGACCATGCGACGTACATCCTGAGTGCGATTGGTGCCCGCACCGTGGATGAGCGCCGGATTGAAGAAGATCGCATCCCCCTTGGCAAAGGGCACCTGCACGCAATGGGTGGTGGTGAAGTCAGCGAAGTCCTCGCGACCCGCGATGAGATAGCCACCGGGGTACTTCTGCGAATGCGGCAGCAGCATCGTGGGACCGGTCTCCAGCGGGGTGTCACCGTGCGCGATGGCCCCCTGCAGGGTGAGCGCGGGCGAGAGCGCGTGCACGTGGTCGGGGTAGGGCTCGATCTGCTCCGCCGACATGAAGCCCAGGTGGTAGTCACGGTGGGGCACCTGCGCCGCTCCCCCGGGATTGACGACGTTGACCTGCGCGGTCATCTGGTACGCCGGCCCGAGCCAGGCAGTCGACACGAGATCCACGATGTCGTTGCCGTGATAGTCGATGAAGACATCCGGTGCGGTGATAGCCAACTTCTCCAGGGAGTTCCAGATGCGATCGTTGGAGCCGGGCTTCGCGAAGTGGTCACCCACCGAGCGCCCCGCAGCGTTCTGCTCATCAATGATGCCCCGGAAGACATCCGACGCACGATCGACGACCACCGGGTCCACCGCCCCCTCAATGATGAGGACTCCGGGGCCCTCCCCCAGCGCGCGCGACACCTCCGCCAGGGCCACCTCACGGTCGGCGCGTCGCAGGGACTCCGCGGAGTAGACGAGCACATTGGCCTCCACCCGTTCCGCCAGCGGATAGTCCTGCAACCGGGTCTCTTCCGCCACGATCGCGGCAAGGTCTTCCACCCGGCATTCAGCGGCACGCATAGGCGCTATCCAATCACTCCACGCATGTCACGCCGGCCAGTATCCACGGATTCGGTCACGCGCAGGTGGCCCGCGTGGCACCATCGCTGACATGAGAGCAGGAGTCATCGCCGGCACGGCCGCCGTGGCTGTCGGCGCGCTCGCCGTCACCGCCACCCGACGCAAGGCCCGGCAGATCACGGCGTCCCCGGACCCCTATCCCTACGACCTCCTCAGCACGGAGCCGCGGGGGGAGACGAGCTACGTCGAGCGTCCCGACGGCACCCGTCTGCGGGTGGTCATCGCAGGCAGCGGGCCGACGGTGGTGCTGGCCCACGGCATCTATATGGACGTCGTCGAGTGGAGTGTGCTGTGGGACATGCTGCTGGCCCGGGGCTATCGCGTCGTCGCCTTCGACCAGCGTGGACATGGATCCTCGACCATCGGCCGTGATGGCATCAGCACCGAGTCCATGTCGAGTGACTACCTCGCCGTGTTGGAGTACGTCGATGCCCAGGATGCGGTGCTCCTCGCACACTCGATGGGGGGCTTCCTAGCGATCGCCGCGGTGCTCGACGTGCCCGGTGTCGCCGAGCGGCTGGGCGGACTCATCCTCATGTCGACGTTCCCCGGTGACGTGCTGCGCGGTGCTCCGCACAACAAGGCGCAGATCCCCCTGATCAAGTTGGGGATGCTTCAGGCGATGGTTGCCAATGACACCATCGGCACGGTCTTCGGCGCCGGGCTATGCGGTGACAATCCCTCGCCGGCGATGGTGCAGGTCTTCCTCGACACCTTCCGCGCTGCCGATCACACGTCTTTGCTGCCGATCCTGAAGGCCTTCGGTGACGAAGATCGTGGCGACCGTCTCATCGACATCGCCGTACCCACGATCGTGCTGTGTGGCACGAAGGACACCCTGACACCGCCGTGGCAGTCCCAGCGCATCGCCGATGCCATCCCCGGCGCCCAGGTGTGGTGGTTGCCCGGCGCCGGTCACATGCTCAATTGGGAGTCTCCCGACGCGATCGTCGAGGCTGTCTCAGATCTGTCGGCCACACCGGCACGCTGAGCCCTACGTTTCGGTGTAGAACCGCAACTCGGTCGGCTCCCGCAGTTTGTCGGCGAGGAAGGCGTTGCCCTCGCCCACGTGCGGCAGCGTCATGTGCTCCTCCCAGGCGGGGCGGGAGCTGAACTTCTCCAGCATGAGCCAGGTGTCCGACTCCTCACCCACGACGAGGTCCATGGAGATGTTGCCGGGCTCCTCGCGGGTCGCGTCGCGCATGGCATGCAGACGTTCCAGGACCGCGTCAGCGACGTCCATGCGGGGCTTGATGACGGCAATGAGATAGAGCGGGGCGTCGGCCATGGTGCCGATGCTAGCGAGCGCTAGGCGGGGACGGCCTCAGCCACCCGCAGCGCGTTGGCAGCGATGGTGAGGGCAGGATTTTGCGCCCCGGAGGAGGGGAAGAACGCCGAGTCCACGACATAGAGATTGTCGACGTCATGGCTGCGGCAATCGCGGTCCAGGACACTGGTCGACGGATCCTCTCCGGCGGCTGCCGTGCCGCACATGTGGGAATTCATCGAGATGTCGAAGCGCTGTTCAAAGACAGCGACATAGCCCGCCGCCCGCAGCAACTGCCGGGCCTTGGCCAGCAGCAACTCATGCCGGTCATAGTTGGTGCGCTGCCAGGAGACCACCACCCGACCCTGCTCATCGAGGGTGATGCGATTGGCGGAGTCGGGGGTGTCCTCCGTCATGACGAGCCACTCCATGCTGCGTGCCGCCATCGGCTTGAGCATCGCCATCGGCGCCCGGGTCGCGTGGGTCTTCATCATCGACGCCTGCACCTTGCCGATGAGTTGGAGCGTGCCACCGGGGTAGCCATCCCCCATGTCCTCGTAGAAGTCGTTGATGCACGCCGTCTTTTGGAAGACAACATCATTGGTACGCCGCGGATCAATGGCGGCAATGTGGGTGTTGTTGTGCATCATGTATCGCGAGCCGACGAGGCCGGAGGAGTTGGCGACGTCACTGCGCAGCAGCAGCGCAGCTGAGTTGGCCGCGCCCGCGGCTAGTCCAAAGACTCGACCGCGCACCTCGAGGGGCTCACCATCCAGTGTGCCGAACGCGCGCTCCACTCGGCCGGAGGCGTCCGTCTCAAGGCGGTCGATGTAGGCACCGGTGAGCAGCCGCACCCGACCGGTCGCTATCGCCGGCTCGAGGGCACAGATCTCGGAGTCGGACTTGGCATCCCAACGGCAGGGGAAGCCGTCGCAGGTGCCGCAGCGGATGCAGCGTCCGCCGGGGCGCAGATCAACACCCATCGCGGTGGTCGTCGGATGCACGCCCTGCTCGCTCAGGCGCCGCACCGTCTCCGCAACGTAGGGCTCATGCGGCATGGCCGGATAGGGATAGGGCTCACTGCGCCACGGTTCGTTGGGCCCGGGCGTCCCATGTACGGCGTACAGCCGCTCCGCCTGCACGTAGTAGGGCTCGAGGTCGGCATAACTGAAGGGCCACGCGGGTGAGACCGCGGTGGGGTAGATCGTCTCCTCGAAATCGCGCTCCCGCAGGCGCGGCAGCGACGACCCGTAGACCTTGGTGTTGCCCCCGACGACATAGTGGACACCGGGTGCAAAGGCGGTGCCATCCGTGGCGTACCAGGTGTCATCGGGCTTGTAGCGCCGCTCGACGAAGACCGCCTCCGGGGAGTCGTTCTGTGGTTCCTTGGGCAGGTGGTGTCCGCGCTCGACGACAAGGACATCGAAGCCTCGCTGGGCAAGGCCGTAGGCGAACGTCGCCCCTCCCATGCCACTGCCGATGATGACGACGTCCGCACTCTCCTGCATGGGACTATTCCATCACAAATCGCCCATCCACGGTCGGTGATCCCGCGGCGTCAGGGATATCGCACGGGACGTGCGGTCGACCCCGGCCTATTGGCATCGGTGTAGATACGGACGAGGTAGCGCGCCGCCTGCGGATCACCATCTCGCGACAGGTCAAAGGGTCCCGAGTAGCCGACGTAATCAATGTCATCACCCTGGCGCAGCAACCGCAGGCATCGTGCGAGTGAGTCGCACGCGGTCCCTACGGACGTCACTGCCGGCAGCGCCGCGCGCACTCCCTCGGCAGTGATCACACCCAGCGATCGTCCCGCCTGCTCCGCAGCCAGGATCGCTACCGCCGCTGCGTCATAGGCCTGGGGTGAGTAGGCCAACTCCTGCGCCCTCGGGGCCGCAGCACGGATGCGCGCCGCGAGGCTGCGCGGGACGCGCAGGTCCAACTCAATGGCTTGCGCGCCATCAAGTGTCCCCCGACGGAGTTGGCGCGGATCGATGCTGGCGGCTGCTCCCTGGGTCAGCAGCACCGTCGCGGGCATGCCCCGCGGGAGCAACGCACTGAGGATCCCCGTCGTCTCAGCCGAGGATGCAAGGAGCAGCGAATCCGCGCTGGACCGCACAATGCGCGTCGCGATGTTGGTGACCGACTGACGCTGTGAATAGACCACACTGCTCGCCTGGAGGCCCAGGTCTCCCGCGCGATCCAGGGCCGCATCGACCAACGCCTGCTGGTTGCGTGGGGCCACGACAACGATGCGGACTGCTCCGCGTCGCTGCGCCAGCGACACCAGCATCGCGCCCTGCAACGACTCCGCGGGGACCACGCGGGCGAGCCGTCCGGTCAGCAGGGCACTCGTCACCGCGGGCGACACGATCGTGCGGCCCCTGAGCAGGGGTGAGTTCTCGAGAGCTAACGGTGACGACAGCGGGCCGATGATCGCCTGGGCACCGGACAGCCGGGCGAGCGTACGGGCAAAGGTTGTGCTCCCGGTGCCGCCGGAGTCCCCGGGCATCAGCGTGATGGGTGAGCCCATGACGCCACCCGCCGCATTGGCATCCTCGACAGCCAGACGCACAGCCGCCTGCGTCGCCGGGCCGTAGGCCTTGAGCGATCCCGTGTCGGGCAGGGCCGTCCCGAGGGTCAGCGTGGTGGCCTTCGCCGGCAGCGCGGTTGCAAGAGTCGACGTGGTAGCCGTCGCCGGAAGCACAGCCGCGCTCGTCAGCACGGCGAGTGCGACGGCAAGGCCCATGCGGCCAATCCACATGGGGGGATCCTATGGGCCGCACCGAGTGGGCCGCATCGGCTCGTCCCGGCCCCCGCTGCTTGAATGCCCGCGTGGACACCCTGCGCATCGGCATCATCGGCACGGGCAACATCGGTACTTCACATGCCCGCTCCCTCCACCACGAGGTATCCGGTGCGCAGATCGCCTGGCTCTACGACGCCGACACGGCTCGGGCGTCCCAACTCGCAGATGAACTCGGGGCTAACGTCGCCCCCGACGTCGCACGACTCATCGCCTCCAGTGATGCGGTCGTTATTGCCTCCCCCGATGCCCTGCACGCCGAGCAGGCGCTGATGTGTCTGGACGCCCAGCGCCCCACCCTGTGCGAAAAGCCCCTCGCACCGACGGTGGCGCAGGCGCAATCGGTCGTGGATGCCGAGGTGGACCTGGGCCGTCGGCTCATCTCGCTCGGCTTCATGCGTCGCTTTGATCCTGGATACGTCGCGCTGAAGGACTCACTCACCACCATCGGTGATCCCCTCATCGTGCACAACGTGCACCGCAATTCATATGCGCCGTACGGCTTGACGACCTCCGGCACCTTGACCAACTCGGCCATCCATGAGATCGACATCAACCGTTGGCTGCTCGATGACGACTATGCGACGGTGCAGGTGGTGACCGGACGATCGGGTCCCCGCACTCCGGAGGGGGAGTTTGATCCGATTCTCATTCTCCTAACCACGTGTCGCGGAGTGCTTGTCGAGGTGGAGGCCTTCGTCAACGCCACCTACGGATACGAGGTGCGCTGCGAGGTCGTCGGCAGCGAGGGCACCGTGGAGATGGGCGACGGTGCCTATCTCACCCGCCGGTCCGAGCGCGCCATCGGCCATGACCTGCCCGAGTTGTGGCTCGGGCGCTTCGAGGATGCCTACCGGCGCCAACTCCAGGCCTGGGTCGATGCCACACATCGGGGGCGCACAAGCGGGGCGACGGCGTGGGATGGACTGCTGGCGACGCTCACGGCAAATGCGGCGGTCGCCTCCATCGGACACGGACCTCACGCCATTGAGTTGCCCATACGACCTGCGCTGTACGCACAGCCCTGATGACGTACAGCCCTGACGACGTACGCCGAGACACACGCCCGGCCGGGGTCAGCGAACAGCAGTGAGCTGCTGCTCCTCCTCCGGCACCGTCATGGCACCGGTCATGATGGCAACAACGTCATTCATGGTGTGGGACTGAGGTGTGACCACCGCGGCCCGACGACCGAGGCGCTGGACGTGGATGCGATCGGCAACCTCGAAGACCTGCGGCATGTTGTGGGAGATAAGGATGATGCTCATCCCACGGTCACGAAGATCCCTGATGAGTTGCAGCACGCGCGCTGACTCATTGACACCCAGCGCAGCCGTGGGCTCATCCAGGATGACGACCTGGGAGCCGAAGGCACCCGCGCGAGCAACAGCAACAGCCTGGCGCTGACCACCCGACAGGGTCTCCACCGGCTGCGTGATGCTCTGGACGGTCAGCACACCGAGCTCATTGAGGCTGCGCGTGGCTTCGGCGCGCATTCCCTTCTTGTCCAGGGAGCGAAAGACCGTCCCGAGGATGCCCTTCTTGCGCTCCTCGCGACCGAGGTAGAGGTTTTCGGCAATGTCCAACGCGGGTGCCACAGCCAGGGTCTGATAGACGGTCTCCACGCCGTGGGCGCGAGCATCGTTGGTCGACTTGAAGGCCACCCTGTCACCCGAGACAAACATCTCGCCGGCATCTGGGGTGAGAGCACCCGAGAGACACTTGATCAGGGTGGACTTGCCCGCGCCGTTGTCACCAACGACCGCGCACACCTCACCCGGATAGAGCTCAAACTGGCAACTGGCCAGGCCAACGACGCGGCCGAAGGACTTGCTCAAGTCCGTGGCCTGCACGAGGGGCTGAGTGGTGGTCGTGGCGCTCATGCCTTCACCTTCCGGATCCACTGGTCGACTGCAACGGCGGCAATGACGAGGACGCCAATCGCCAGGACGCGATATGCCTGATCGAGACCGGCCAGGGAGAGGCCGAAGTCCAGCACCACGATGATGAGCGTTCCGAGCAGCGTGCCGATCAGTCGCCCACGCCCACCGAAGAGCGAGGTGCCACCGATCACGACAGCGGTGATGGTCTCGAGGTTGATGTCGGGTGCGACGTTCGGACTGGCCGCATCGAGGCGCCCGATGGTGATCCAGGCCGCGATGCCGATGATGAAACCGGCCACGCAGTAGACGCTGAAGAGGACGCGCCTGACATTGATACCGGACAGCTCGGCGGCCGCGGGATCGTCACCGACGGCGTACACGTGCGTGCCCCAGGCGGTGCCGCGCAGAGCGTAGGAGAAGATCGCGTAGAGGGCGAGCATCACCAGGAGCCCGAGGGTGAAGGTGAAGGGGCCAATCTGGAAGCCGGTGCCCAAGAGGCCGAGGAAATCGGGGAATTCCTTGCCCTGGATGGTGCGGGCCTTGAAGAGGATCAGGGTGAGGGCCGTGAAGATGCTCAGCGTGCCGAGGGTGACGATGAACGGCGGCAGATTAAAGCGCACGATGAGGAAGCCGTTGAGGCTGCTCGCCAGGGTGGCGACCACAATGCCGACGGCCACCGCGAGGACGGGGTTTTGCCCGGCCAGGAAGGTGACGTTGGACGCCGTGGCATAGACCGCGAGGTTGGCCATGAACATCTGGCTCAGCACCATGATGGCGCCGATGCTCAGGTCGATGCCGGCCGTGAGGATAACGATGGTCTGCGCGATGGCCAGCGTGCCGACGATCACGGTCTGCTGCAGCACCAGTGAGATCGTGCCCGGCAGGATGAAGTTGTCGAGGTCACCGACACCCATGACCTGGCCGAGGAAGACGAAGATGACAATCAGCAGCGCGAGGACAACGATCGGGCTCAGCCAGGGGTATCGATGCAGAAGTGTCTGAACCTTTTGCATCGTCGTCGCCTTATCGGCGAACTCATCAATTGCCGTCGTTGGAGCGCTTGAAGCCACGTCAACCTCCGGTGAGAGAACTGGGGGGAGAGTATCGGAGATATGAAAGTGCGGGGCGGCCTTCGTAAAGAAAGCCGCCCCGCACCTTCAGGTACTACCTAGGGATGGATCAGCCCCAGGCGTTGTCGATGCACTGCTGAGCGGTCCACTGCTCGGCAGCCGTGACGGTGTCCTGCGGATCCTCGGTGCACAGCTTCACACCGGTATCGAAGAACTGGCCATTGGCCGAGGTGTTCTGCGGCGGCGCGCCACCGTTGGCGATCGTGGCAATTGCCTCGACGCCGAGTGAAGCCATGAGCAGCGGGTACTGCTGTGACGTGGCCTGGATCTCGCCAGCCTTCACAGCCTCAACGCCTGCGAGCCCGCCATCAACAGAAACGATGATGACGTCTGTGCCGATGGTCTTGCCTGCAGCCTTGAGGGCCTCAGCAGCACCGAAGGCGGTGGGCTCGTTGATCGTGTAGACGACGTTGATATCGGGGTTAGCAGCGAGGCACTTCTCCATGCCGGCGCGGCCACCCTCCTGGTTGGCTCCCGTTGCCTCGAGGCAGACCCACTCGTAGTCGCCACCGGCTCCGGTGGTGTACGTGCCGGACTCAGCCTCGTCGCCCATAACCGTGGGATCCACGACGTCAACGCCGAGGCCCTCGAGGAAGCCGTTGTCACGGCAGTAATCGACGGAGACCATACGGTCGTTGAAGATCACCAGACGGGCGATTGTTGCCTTCTCGCCATTGAGCCAGCCTGCGGTCCACTGACCGATGGCCTGGCCCGCGAGACAGTTGTCCGTCGCGAAGGTGATGTCCACCGTCTCCGGGGGATCGGTCGGGGTGTCGAGCGCGATGACGTAGAGGCCAGCAGCGCGGGCCTTCTCGATCGCCGCGTTGACGTTGGTGGAAATCGGGGTGATGAGGATGCCTGCATCACCACGTGCGATGGCCTGCTCGATCAGGTCGATCTGACCCTGATCGTCGCCCTCTGCCTTGCCGGAGCCGACCGTGAGGTCGACACCCTGGGCTGCAGCAGCCTCCTTCGCGCCTTCCTGCATGGCGACGAAGAACGGGTTGGTTGAGTCCTTGGTGATCAGTGTCACCTTGACGGGCTCACCGGGAGCAGGGGCAGCGGAGGACTCAGGAGCAGCCGAGCTTGATGTTGTGCTGTCACTTGAGCCACCGCATGCGGCGAGGCCCAAGGCCAGCACGCCAGCGGTAGCCACAAATGCGACTCGCCGGCTTGTAAATGCACGTGCCATGAAGAAACTCCTCTTCATAGGGGGTCGGTTGACCCCGGGGATGTAGGAAACCTGTCGTGATCTGGCGTCATCCGCAAGGCAGCCATGCTGCCTGTTACGAAATCGTGCTGACGCTGAGACCTTGACAACGTTGTCGTACAGGGTTTTCTATGGCCTAGGTCACATCCACGTCAAGGCATTTCGCCCGAGGAGGCCGCTCTGTTATGGCTTCGTTATCAGTCCCTGAGGGGGCGTCCCCCACCGCGGGGTCTGCCCCGCAGAGCCCCGCACCACCCTCCGGGCGGCGCCGCCCCACGTCTCGGGACGTCGCAGCCCTCGCCGGGGTGAGCTTCAAGACCGTCTCCCGCGTCGTCAACCACGAGCCGGGCGTATCGCCGAGCGTTGCCGAGCGGGTGCGCGTCGCCGCGGATGAGTTGGGCTATCGGCCCAACGCCGCGGCCACAGCCCTACGCCGAGCCGACGGCCGCACAGCCACCTTCGGCGTACTCCTGGAGGATGCGGGCAATCCCTTTTTTGCGGCCCTGCTGCGCGGGATCGAAGAGGTCGCCCGCTCCCGCGGGGTCGCTGTCTTTTCGTCCAGCACCGATCTCGACATCGACCGCGAGCGCGACATGGCTGCTGCCTTCACCGCGCGCCAGGTGGATGCGCTCATATCCGCTCCGGCCGAGTCCGACGCGACACATCTGCGCCGGGCGATCACCCAGGGTGCGAGGGTGGTGCTCGTCGACCGTCCGATCGACACCCTGGATGTCCCGGTGGTGCTCGCGGACAATCAGTCCGGTGCTCGCACCGGTGTTGAGCACCTCATCGCGCATGGCCATCGACGCATCGGCTACATCGGACGCGGCCCGGCGATCTTCACCTCGCGCACCCGCTACGCCGGGTATGTCGAGGCGCTTGCGGCTGCTGGCATGGACGTCGATCCCCATCTTGTCCGCCGCGAAGGCACCACCCGCTCCTCCGCACGCCACCATGTGGAGGAACTCCTCGACCTGGCCGATCCACCCACGGCTCTCTTCACCGCCCAGGACATGATTACGATGACGGCGGTGTCGGTGCTGCAACGTCGGGGGCTGTCCGAGACCGTCGCGCTGGTCGGCTTCGACGATTTCGAGCTCGCTGATCTGCTGCAGCCGGGCGTGACGGTGATCGCTCAGGACCCTCGTCGCATCGGCGCGCTGGCCGCCGAGCTCGCGCTCGCACCCATCGGCGACGGTGAGCGCATCCACGTCGTTCCCACGCAACTCATCCAGCGCGGCTCCGGTGAGATCAGCGCCTACTAGCGGATCGCTTGCCTTGTGCCGCGGGCCCTTTGCCCCCAGCCCCATAGACCTGCGCATCGGTCAGTGGCAGGCGCGCAGTTCCACCGGCTCGTTGCAGGCACCTGATGCCTCGATCGCCCACTCCCGCGCCGTCTCGGCGCCCGGTGCCTCCAAGATCCAGAAGCCCGCGAGGCGTCGAGGCCCGGCGACATACGGACCGGCTGATGCGACCACCGACTCACCCCTGGCGTCCATCACGAACGACTCGCTCGCGATGCCATTCGATAGACGAGGGCGCCCTGGGCGAGGAAGTAGTGGGGCATGGCGCGCAGGCTACCGGCGGTCCCTAGACCCGCACGATCATGTCGGCCGGGCGCCGGAAGGCGAAGCCACTCGGCGGCGTCACGGACACCAGGTCGATCGACGGCCATGCATCGAGCATCTCCTCGAGTGCGATCACCGTCTGCATGCGCGCTAGGTGCACGCCGAGGCAGTGGTGCTCCCCCGAGGAGAAGGACAGCCCGTGCCGCGCATTGGCGCGATGGATGTCGTAGCGCAGCGGGTCGGGGAATACCGATGGATCGCGGTTGGCGGCGATGACGCTCACGCCGACGAACTCGCGTTCACGAATCTCCACGCCGGCGAGCGTGACCGGCTCGCGCGTCCAGCGCTCCGTGAAGGCAACCGGCGGCATCCAGCGGATCGCCTCATCGACCGCACCGGCGAGCAGAGCGCGGTCTGCGCGCACCTCGGCCATCGCCTCCGGATGCTGGATGAGCAGCATGAGCGTGGTGAGCACAGATGCCTGGATCGTCTCGATCGCACCGAACATCACCACACGCAGTTGCGCAGCAACCTGCTCGGGCGTGAGGTCCGACTCCTCCACAACCTTGGACCGTGCGAGTCCCTCGATCAGCAGCGCGGTCAGCTCAGCTCGGGCCACGTCGGCCTGGGCGAGTGGCTCCGGGTCACCCGTGTATTCCATGGCTCCGGCGAACGCCGCGTAGAAGCCGTCGATCCTGGGTACGTCGTCCAGCGGCAGCCCGATCACCTGCGCCGCGACGCCCACGGCAAAGGGGGCGGCAAATGCCTCGGTGAGCTCGGTCTCCTCGCCGATTCGGCCGATGAGCTCGCGTGCGAACTCACGGATCGGCGCGCCAAACTCGCGCTCGACCTCCCGTGCGCGGAAGGGCGCCTCGAAGGGCTGGCGATAGCGCTCGTGCTCCACGCCATCGACGGTGAGCATCATCCGGCCGAGTGAGGCGCGCACCATGTTCTGCTCGGCCTCGACGGTCGCACCGGACTTCGGCAGCAGGATCTGCCGCGCGGGCTCGCGGGCCGTGACGAGCCAGCCCCTGAGTGCCGGCAGCCACGTGACCGGCTCGCGTTCGCGCAACTCATCGAGCACGTGCTCGCGGCCGGCGTCCTCGAGGTCAGCCAGAGTGACGGCAGCGCCGGCAGGGAATGCCTGCCGGCGCTGCACGTCCTCCCGTTCGGAGACGACTACCTGGTCAAGCATCAGCCCACGAGATCGGCGATGGCGTCGACGTTTTCGGTCTTGCGACGTAGGGCGCCCACGAGCAGTCCAATGGCGAAGGCCACGAAGGGCAGCAGCACGAGCGACCACCCGAGGGGGTTGAGCGCCCACGCCTGCACAGTCGGATCGGAGCCCTCGGCCGCCGTACCCGCAAAGATCGCGAAGCGGCTCATGAGTAGATAGGCACCCAGCGCCAGACCGATGATGGCCAGGACCGGGGCGATGACGGTGTGCCACACGCGGGTGTCGGCCTTGGTCCTTTGGAAGTAGACGATGACGGCGATGCTCACCAGGATCTCCACAAGCACGATCGCCAGCACAGCCACGGCGGAGGACCAGTAGAAGAGGTTGAGCACGGGATCCCATCCGCGCCAGACGAAGATGATGACGATGATCGCGGTGATCACCGAGGCGGTGATGGAACCATTGCCGGGGGCGCCGAAGCGGTTGGTGTGATCAAGGCGCTGACTGAAGACTCCCGAGCGACCCATGGCAAAGAAGTAGCGCGCGAGGGAGTTTTGGAAGGCCAGGAGTCCGGCAAACAGCGATGACAGCACCAGCCAACTCATGACCGTCGCCATCCAATCGCCGACGTATTCGGCCGCGATGGAGAAGAGCACGGCCGCCGGATCCAAGAGCGGGATGTCATCGACCGTGGAGCGCGCCAGGGTCTCATCCACGACCGTGCTGGCGCCCAGGGCGGTGACCATCGCGAAGGTGACGAAGGCAAAGACGATGCCGATGAGGATGATGGCGGTGTACGTCGCCCGCGGCACCGTCTTCTTGGGCTCGCGCGACTCCTCGCCGTAGATCGCTGTCGCCTCGAAGCCGATGTAGGAGGCGAAGGCGAAGGCCAGGGCGATCCCCGCCGTGCCGCCGATGCCACCGGCCAGCACCGCTCCCGGCGAGAAGGAGGCCGCAATATCGATGCCCTCCGGTCCGCCCTTGGCGAAGACAGCGATGGCGACGATGAGGATGGAGAGCAACTCCAGGGTCAGCAGGATGCCGAGGAATTTGGCGCCGATATCGACCGAGAGGACCGAGAGGATGAGCACAACGGCCCAGGCGATGAACACCCACACCCACCAGGCCCATTCGATGCCGAACTGCGCATTCATCTGGCCCGCCATCACCGCGCCGAAGAAGCCGAAGATGGCGAGTTGGATCGCAAAGTAGGCAACGAGGGAGACGAACGCCGAACCGACACCGGTGATGATGCCGAGTCCCCGACCAACGTAGGCAAAGAAGGCGCCCGCATTAGTGACGTGCTGGCTCATCGCGGAATAGCCGACGCTGAAGAGCAGCAGGATGAAGGCGACAACGAGATAGGCACCGGGCACGCCCGCGCCATTGCCGAGGACGGTCGCGACGGGCACCGCACCCGTCATGCCGACCAGTGGCGCCGCGGCTGCGACGACAAAGAACACAATCCCGATGACGCCGATACGACCCTTGCGCAGGGAGGTCTCGGGAGTCTCAGCGGGAGCCGGCTGCAGATCGGCCATGGGGATGCCCTCCGGATCGGCGGATCCGCATCGTACGGACCCTAATGAAAGCGAGAGTGACGCAATCCGCCGCGCAGGTCAAGCACTTCGGGCAAATTCGTGCGGGCCCAAACGATCTCCGAGTAGCCTCACCTCGTGGCCGGCTTCCTTCCTCCCTACACACCCGACGGCGGCTCGGCCCTCGTGCCGGACATGCCCTGGCACTACTCCGGGACGTTGCTGACGGTCGAATACCGCACCGACGTTGAGCGTGTGCGCGCCCTGCTCCCGGCCGATGTTGACCTCGCGCCTGAGGATCCCGGGGCGGTCGCCTTCATCTGGGCCGACTGGCAGTCCTGCAGCACCGGGGGCCGCGAACTGCTCGATCCATCACGCTCGCAATACCTGGAGGCCTTTGCGGTGGTGCGGTGCTCGTACGCCGGTACGACGTACAGCCGCTGCGTGCTCATCTGGGTGACGACCGACTTTGCGATCGGCCGCGGATGGTTCCAGGGCTACCCTAAAAAACTCGGCAGCATCTACGTCACGCGCGCGATGAACCATGGTTTGGCGGCTCCGCGCGTGGCACCCGGTGGTGCCTTCGGCGCGACGCTCGCGGCGTACGACCATCGCCTCGCGACAGCGCGGGTGACCCTGCGCGAGCCCAGCGACACCAATGGATTCGTCAACGCGCTGCCGATGCTCCATCATCGCCAGATGCCGAGCATCGCGGGCGGCGCGCTCAGCCTCGACCAGGTCGTCACGATGGGTGGAGTAGATGCCGATCTCGGCCAGTCCTGGAAGGGCGACGCGGAACTTGACCTCTGGGACTCCGAGTGGGATCAGCCCGCGTCACTGCTGCCGGTGCGCGAAGTCATCGGCGGCTTCTACCGCGAGGTCGGCGTGACCTTCGCCGGCGGCACGCTGCTCGAGGACCGCTCGCAGGTCCTCTGAAGTACTTGGGGCTGCGTATCGCACGTCCGCGCACCCTGATCGACGTCCTCGACGAGCTCGGTCACTACTAGAACTCCTGCCGCGCCGCGAGCCGCGCGAAGTGTCCGCCGCTCGCCAGCAGGTCAGCCGGCGAGCCTTCCTCCACGATCCGGCCGCCAGAGACCACGAGGATGCGGTCCGCGTGCTCCACCGTGGTGAGCCGGTGCGCAATCGCGATGCGTGTGACCGGCCGACCCAGGATCGAATGCATGACAATGGTCTGGGTCACGTTGTCAAGCGCACTGGTCGCCTCGTCAAGCAGGATGACCCGCGGGTCACTGGCAAGGGCTCGCGCGATCATGAGCCGCTGGCGCTGCCCGCCCGAGATCGCACCGCCCCGGTCACCGATCGGCACATCCAAACCGCGGGCGCGCACCTCGGGCTCGAGCCCGGACTCCGCGATGACCTGCCACAGGCGCTCGTCATCAATCTGGAGCGGGCCGCAGATGCACTCACGGTAGGTCGTCCCAAAAGGCATGGAGGACTGCAACACCGTCCCCATCTGCCGACGCACGGCCGCGACATCAAGGTCGGCAAGATCTTGTCCGTCGTAGGAGACGACCCCGCTCCATGGTGTCTCGAAGCCGAGGATGAGGCGCATCACCGTGGACTTGCCCGACCCCGACGGACCGACTACCGCCACGAACTCCCCCGGCTCGATCGTGATGTTGACGCCGTTGAGCAGTGGAGGCTGGTCGGGGTCGTAGCCGAAGACAATGTCGGTGAGCTGGATGCGGCCCTCCAGTGGACCCGGCGCGCGCGCGTGACCCGGTCGCTCGACCGCGGTGGACGTGATCGGCACCATGCGCTCGAGCGTGGGGCCGAACTCACCCAATGTCGACAGATTCTGGGCAAGCAGGCCCATCGCAATGGTGAGTTGTGCGACCGCGACGTAGGCTCCCATGAACGCCGACGCGGTGAACGAGCCCCGCTCGGCGACGACTGCGAGGACGAGCACCGCGTTCATGACGATGGGGCCGGCAACCAGCACCGGATCCGATGAAATGATCGCGGACACTCGACGCGACAGCGTGGTCAGTTGGGGTGCGGCAAGTTGGGACCAGCGTGCCAGGGCCCGCGACTCCGCACCGCTCACGCGAATGGGCACGATCGCCTCGGCAACCGCCATGAGATTGCTATCGGTGGCGCTCTTCTCCACGAGTAATTGCTGCAGAAGATGACGTCCACGTCGCTGAAAAATCGCCACGAGCATGACGATGATGCCGATGGCGAAGGACATCGCGATCCCGAGGACGATGTCGACATAGAGCAGGAAGACCAGGTTGACCAGGCCGAAGGCAGACGTGAGCACCAAAGCGATCACACTGTCGTTGACAGTCTCCCGGGCGGTCTCCACCGCGAGGGTGCGGTTCAGGATTTCGCCCGTGGACATGCGCCGAAAAAAGGGCACGGGTAGTTGCAGCAGGTGCGCCATAATCCCCGGAGCCAGTCGATCATCACTGGAATCCCGAAGCCGGATGAGCAGGATGTTGCGTGCCACGATGAACAGCGCACCGCCCGCGCTGCCGAGGGCGAATGCGATGAGGATGGCGGCCGCGGCATCCGTGTCCCCGGCGGGTACGGCGTAGCCAAACAGCCCCGACGTAGCCAGCGGTAGGAGAAGCCCAATGGCGCCTCCGGCGACTGTCAGTAGGAGAAGGGTGCCCAACGGCATCCAACGGCGGTTCAGCGACCACCGGATGAGTGCGCGCCACGATGCGCCGGGCGGCAGTGGACCGGTCACCACGACGGTGTCGTCTGCGTCCTCGGCACCGCGGAAGCGCGTGCGTGTGCGGGTGCCGCCCGCGACAGCCACAGAACCCGATCCGCGCGGGAGAATGGCCCTGGCCGCTCCTCCCGCCACGGTCACCGCAGGACCCGGCAGCGAGTCCCACCATCGTCCGACGCGCGGTGGCGGCGCGACCATGACACCGGATGCAGCGGCGATGGCATCCACGGACGAGAGTTGGCGTTCGACGCGCGGATCCGGTGCACGCACCTTGCCATCAATCGTGGCTAGCGCAATGGAGTAGGCATCGAGTAGCGGTGACGAGAAGCGGGGCGCACGCGCGATGTGCTCGTCGGGTGTGGCGGCGGCCGCCATGGTGTCGACGGCGTCATCCCATGACGTATCGCGAGGCGTGTCGCGCTGCTCAGCCATGGACCAACTCCGCGAAAAGGCCCTCGCGCGAGAGGTCATTGAAACTGCCACGCTGGACGATTCGGCCCGCATCGACGACGAGGATCTCGTCGGCATCGCGAATCGTGCTCAGTCGGTGCGCGACCAGAATGACAGTCACCTCGCGTGCGCGGAGGCGGGACTCCACATCGGCCTCGATGACGGGGTCGAGTGCACTTGTCGCCTCATCCAGCACGATCACCCGCGGATCGCCAACCAGGGCGCGCGCGATAGCCAGGCGCTGCAACTCGCCTCCGCTGAAGCCACCATTCGTGGAGGTGATCTCGTGGAAGAAGGCGCCGGGCCGGCCCAGGATCACGTCTTCGATGCAGGCGTCGCGCGCCGCCCGGCCCAGAGCCTCGTCGGTGATGGTGTCATCCCACAGCGTGAGGTTGTCGCGAATCGTGCCGGGGAAGAGCGTGGGCGTTTGCGGAACGTAGGCCATGTCGCGGGTGCGTCGGTCGCGAGGGACGGCCAGGCGGGGTGCGCCGTCGAGAGAGACGTAGCCCGACCATGGGCGCAACTCGCCGGTAATGAGCTTCGCGATGGTGGTCTTGCCACTCCCACTCGGCCCGACGATAGCAATGCGACGACCGGCATGAACCTCGATCGAGAGTCCGTTGAGCAGCGGGGCCGCAGCGTCGTCATAGCCGAAGTCCACCGCGTGCAGCGAGACCGCACCCGTCAGCCGACCCGAGCCGCGGTGCCCCGATACGGAGAGCATTTCCGGATCGAGTGGCTCGCGTATCACCGGCCCGAACTGGGATTCGGCACTGGCGATGGACTGCATCAAGACCCCGAGGTAGGTGATCATCGCGGCACTGGTCAGGAGGGCCACCATGAGAGCCTGTGCGGCCACCACGGTGCCCAGTGACACTGTGCCTGCAAAGATCTGCGCTACCCCGATGGCAAGGAAGGCGCCGAGGCCCACGGTCTGAGCGAGGACCGGCACGAGAGTGGTGTACTGACTTGCGATGCCCAGACGGGTGCGCGAGGCCGACATGTGCTCGCGCACAGCCGCCCAGCGTGCGAAGGCGAATTGCTCCCACGCTGCCGCCTTGATCGACTCAGCCGAGGAGATGACATCGGAGGTATAGCCGCTGAGACGAATGCGCTCGGCGTCGAAGTGGCGAATAAGGAGATTGCGGCGCAGTAGTAGCGATCTGGAGATGAGCTGGACCACGACCACGATAGCGAGAGCGGCAAGGCCCATGAAGAGATCAAGCACCGAGATGACAACGAGGAAAACGACGACCATCAGTGAGTTGACCAGCGTTTGCGGGAGAAGATAGGCCTGGAGGGCGTAGAGCTGTGCGGAATTAAGGCGTCCAATCAGCTCACCCGTGCCGTAGCGCTGAAGGTTCGGGATTCGCATCGTGAGCATGCTCCAGGCGAAGGCCGTGCTGCCCGTGCGGTTGAGGCGTATTCGGAGCTGCTTGCATGCGGCGGACTGCATGGCGATAACGGCCGCAGCCATGATCGCCGCCATGAGGAGGCCGAGGACCACCGCAAACCCCCAGGTGGTGTCCTGGGCGACGATGTAGCGGTCGACGAAGAGCCGCATGAGCATCGGCACCGCGATGGCGGGCACGAGGCCAATCAGCGCCGCCACCAAGACATACGTCACGCTCGACCGCGACTGGCGCAGGACATTGACGATCACCCCGCGTGACGTGCGATCCGGCTCGAAGCCCGGCAACGGCGTACCATCGGGTGCAAGCGAGTACGTGCGCAGCAGCGCATCCGCGGCGAGGTCCGATGGCAGCCCTTCGAGCCCTCCGAGTTGGCGCGCAACCGTCTCGGCTGACAGGACACGCCCCCGTGAGGCAAGCGCAGCCACCACGCGCTCCACCCGACTCACTGTTCCACCCGACTCACTGACGGAACCAGCCGACTATCGCCGAGTCCCGCACCACCACGGTGACCTCGCTAAGAGTGCCCGCATTGATCTCCACGTCCGGGCCCTGGCCGACGCTCCAGTCGTATCCGGACGGAGTCGAGGGATCTTGCTGGAGCTCGACAGTCACCTCGATCACCGGTCCCGACGCGAGGAAGTAATCAACGAGCGAGGCGTTGCCCCCGACGGTGTATCTGATCCGCTCAGCCGTCACCGGCGTCGGCGACAGTGCAGTCACGGTGCCGCGGATCACGCCGTACTGCGCAGCGCGCGGCGCATCGGCAGGCGACACGGCTGCCGGTATGCCCTCGCGGATCGTGTAGGCATCCGTTGCCAGGATGAACGCCTTGACAACAAGGGGAGCAGCGATGGGCTGCAGGTAGACCATGGGGTCCCCCGGCTCGGTGATCCGACCGGGGAGGGCAACCACCTCGATGACGACGGCATCCACCGGGCTCACGACCGACTCAATGTCGCCGCCCACGATGTCCACGCGGACGAGTTCGTCGCCCTGGCTCACGCGATCGCCCGGTTGGACCTCGACACCCTCCACAAGACCGCTCACCGTGGTGCCCACCTCGGTGAAGCCCTGTTCGGGTACGACGTAGCCGAATCCCGACACTGTCTGTGGAACCCGGCCGAAGATCGCCCACACGACGATGGCGAGCGTGACAAGGAAGAGTCCGATGAGCACAATCACGAGCGGGCGCCCCAGGGACGACGCCCGCTGATCGACAACAGCCGCGGGATCGGGCGGCGCCTCCACCTGACTCATGCCCGAAGGGTATCCAGCAGGGACGATGTCGGTGCCGGAGTCGCCCTAATAGTGCAGGAGGTATTCCTCGACCTCCCAGGCCGTCACGTCACGTGTGTCAGGGTCATCGACGGATTCGCCATACCGGCGCACCTCGTCAGCCTTCAGTGTCACGAAGGTCTCGATGAACGTCGTGCCCAGCATGTCCCGCAGCACCTGGTCGGTGGCCAGCGCGGCAAGCGCAACCTCCAGCGTCATGGGCAGGACATCGGCCGACTCATCCTCGTAGGTCCAGCCCTCGAGCATCGGCGGCGGGGTCAGCCCGCGGCGGATACCGTCCAGCCCAGCGGCCAGGATGGCGGCGCTGATGACATACGGATTGGCTGCGCCATCGCCGATGCGCACCTCCAGGCGCGTGCCCCTGTCGCGCTCCGGTGGGATGCGCACCATGGTCGAGCGATTGTCCAATCCCCAGTTGATCCTGTACGGCGCGAGAGTGTCGGGGCCGAGTCGCTTATAGGCATTGACCGTCGGGTTGGTGAGCGCTGCGAGCGCGGGTGCATGCTCAAGGATGCCGGCGATCATCGCCAGCGCCGTCGACGTCAATCCACCGGAGTCATCGGCCATGATGTTGTCGCCCGCGCGCTCGACGGAGAAGTGCAGGTGGAAGCCACTGCCGCCCTCGTCGTTGAAGGGCTTGCCCATGAATGAGGCAAGGAAGCCCTGGCGTGCGGTGATGTCCTTGATGGCGGTCTTGAAGATGAAGGTGCGGTCCGCCGACAGCATGGCATCGGCATGCCACAGGTTGATTTCATACTGCGAGGGACTGAATTCATGGTTGCCCGCGAAGGCACCGATGTCGAGCTTGTCGCACATACGCAGCGTATGCAGGAAGTAGCCGTGCGGATCGACCATGGCGCCGGTCGTATAGACGAGGCCCTTGTGGTCGAAGGTGCGCTCCCAGCGGCCGTCGCGATCCTCCATCACGTAGTACTCCAACTCCGGACCGGTGACAGGCGTGAGGCCCAACTCGGTGTAGCCCTCGATGACACTCGCCAGCACCGAGCGCGGAGCCGTGGGATGCGATGACCCATCGGGCTCATAGACATCGGCGACGGCGTACGCCACTCCTGGCTCCCACGGGATATCGCGGATCATGGACGGCACAATGCGCGTGACGAGATCGGGCAGTCCATCGCTGACCGATCCGTGCGCATCCAGCACGTCCCCGTGCGTCGTCGTCACCCATACGCCCTGGCAAAAGGTTGGGCCGTGACCCAGGGCACGCTCCATCTGCGTGACGAGCATGTCCTTGGATCGGGTGATGCCGAGGACATCGGAGTAGAGGACACGCAGAACGTCGATCCCGCGGGCCTGGAGTTCGGCGCGCAGGTCGGAGAGGTCTAGCGGGCGATGGCCATCCATGATTGACTCCGATCGTTCGGGTACGAACGGATCGTATGGGAGGATGCCGCCGTGCGGGTGCTCTTTATGCAACATGACCACGTGAGCCCGCCCGGTCCGGTGGCGGAGCGCTTCGCCCAGCGCGGCTACGAGGTCGTCGAGTCCGTCATCGTGCCGCGCGATCGATTCGACTCTCCCGATGTCAGTTTCAACTTCCCCGAGGTCGGCGAGTACGACGTGGTCGTGCCGATGGGGGCACCCTGGGGTGCCTGGGATGACGAGCGCATCGGCACATGGCTGACACCCGAGCTCGACTGGTTGCGCAATGTGCAGGCCGGTGACGTCCCCATCCTCGGTATCTGCTTCGGCGCGCAGGCACTGGCACGCGCCCTCGGCGGCTCGGTTGCTCCCGGCCCGCGTGCGGAGATCGGCTACACGTGGATCACCTCCGATGATGAGTCGCTCGTGCCTGGTGGACCGTGGTTTCAGTGGCACTACGACCGCTTCACCGTGCCGCCCGGTGCGGTCGAGATCGCGCGCAATCCACTTGCGTCGCAGGCCTACGTCATTGGCCGCTCACTCGCCGTGCAATTCCACCCCGAGGTCACGACCGCGTGCCTGCGTGGCTGGCTCGACGAGGGTGGATTGGAGGAGGCGCAGGAGGACGGTGTCGACCCCGATGAGTTGCTTGCTTTCACGGTGCGCGAGGAGCCGAAGGCCATCCAGCGCGCCCACGCCCTCGTGGATGCCTTCCTCGACCGCATCGCCGTTGATTCCTAACTCATCGGGGGGCCGTTCTTCGTGCGGATTGCTTCACCCGGTGGCGCTTTTGCCCCGGAGAACGAGATCCGCCGGGAGCGGGTCACCGCACATCAAGGTCTCCCCTCGGGTGACAATGACGTCATGCCTGTACGCCGTGCCGCCTCTCTCGCCCTGCCCGCGTTCGCCGTAGCCGCGCTGGCGGCCAGCGTCCTCACGAGCCCCGTCGCGAGCGCCACCACGACCGCGAACGCCACCCCGAGCAGCACGCGCGCCGACGTCCCCGCACCCGAGGCCGGCACCTGCTGGAACTACACCTACCGGCAGGCGGCGCGGACGTCCTACACCGGCACGCCCGTCGACTGCGACGAGCCACACACCGTGGAGACCGTCATCACTCTCGACGTGCCGCGCGCCATCGCTGCCCGAGGCAACAGCAGCCCCGAGGTGGTGCTCTGGATGGACCAGCGGTGCCAGCCGGAGGTCAATCGCTACGCCGGCGTTGCTAATCCAGCAACGGCCGCACCGGGCACACGGACCTGGTTCCTCTGGTACACGCCGTCCGCGAAGCAGTGGAAGGCCGGTGCGCACTGGGTGTCCTGCGCCGCCTCCTCGGTGCCCGCGGATGAAAAGCGCCGCGGCAAACTCATCCCCGTGCGCGGTTCCATCGCGGGCAATGCTGCGGCATCCAAGCCGATCACCTTCCGCACCGACTTCGGCACCGGCACCTACACCGCGCGCAAACCGCTGACCTCCCTGGCAAATCGGCCCTACCCGGGCAGCAGCGGCCTGCAGCGGAAGGCCGCCGGCTTCTGCGAGAAGACTCTCGGCCACAAACGGTTCTTTTGGTACGGCCCCAGCGAGACCGAGTGGCTTGCCGGCTACACGGCGGTGCGCTGCTACTCCCTCAAGAAGTCCTGACCGCACTCGCGACGTCGCGGCCGCTATGCCAGCGACACCTTGACGGGGAAGCGCTTGATCCCGTTGACGAAGTTGGACCGCAGTCGCTCCACCGGCCCGGTCCGCTCCACAAAGTCCACTCGCGAGAGCAAGTCCTCGAACATGATCGTGATCTCCATGCGCGCGAGGGAGTTGCCCAGGCACATGTGCGGGCCTCCGCGGCCAAACGCCATGTGTTCATTGGGCTTGCGCGTGATATCGAAGTCATAGGGCCGCTCGAAGACCGTCTCATCACGGTTGCCGGAGGCAAACCACGTCACGACCTTGTCACCTTCCCTGATCTGCGTACCGCGCATCTCGACATCGCGGGTCGCCGTACGCCGGAAGTGATAGACCGGGCTGGCGTAGCGCAGGAATTCCTCTACCGCCCAGGGGATGAGCGAAGGATCCTCCTGCAGTCGGCGCATCTGATCGGGATTGTCGATGAGGTTGTTCATCGTATGGCTGATGGTGTGCCGCGTCGTCTCATTCCCCGCGACGACCAGCAGCAGGAAGTACGCGTGGAAGTCATCCTCAGTCAGGGGCTTGCCATCGATCGGCGTGGCGTTGACGAGAGTCGACACCAGGTCCACGCGGTCACTGCCGAGTCGCTGACGCTTGAGTTCGTCGCCGTACGCCCACAGTTCCAACGCCGCAGGTGAGCGGAAGGGCAGCATGCGGTACTTCTCGCTCTCGGGATCAGATGCCAGCACATCGGCGTGCTCAGGATCGGTGTTGCCGACCATGCGGTTGCCCCAGGAGATGAGTTTGGGAATGTCAATATCGGGTACGTCGAGCATGCGCGCGAGCACGCGGATCGGGAAGTCTGCGGCGACCTCGGAGACGAAGTCGAACTCACCCTGGGCGAACGCCTCATCCAGGGTCGATGCCGTCAAGCCTCGGAGGAAGGTCTCGTAGCCCGCGAGTGCACGGGGTGTGAACTCACCCTGCATGAGTTTGCGCAGCGCGCGATGGCGAGCACCATCGGTCTCGAGCATCGACTTGCGCACGCGCATCTGATCATCGTCGAGCTCTTCAAGATTGACGGTGCCCTTCTCACTGGAGAAGGTCTCGGTGTCGCGCAGGACGTTGACGATGTCGTGGTAGCGCGTGATCGACCAAAAGCCGCTATTGGGCTCGGGCTCGCTATCCCAGTGCACGGGATCCTCCGCCCGCAGGGCATCGAACGTCGCCCATGGTGGTCCCGCCTCGAAGAGGTCGAGGTCGGCCAGCGTGACGTCGGACTTCACGGACATGCGCACTCCCCACGGTCGCGGGCTAGATCGTTCGGGCCCGAACTATCTAGCATCGTGCCAGATGTCGGTGGCGGCTGGGAAGGACTTCCCGAGCATTCCCCGGGGGGCGCCTGCGACACTTCTCGTCATGGCCGGTCCGCACACTCTCGCCGAGACCGAGCGGCAGGTGGCCGACCGGATCGGGGAGCTCACCCTCGACTTCGAGGCGATGGCCGTGATCTCCAACCTCTTTCGTGCCGCCAATGCGGTCCGCAACTACCTCGAGCGCAGCGTGCTGGCGCCGGCCGACCTCACCTGGACGGCGTTCGTCGTGCTCTGGGTCGTGTGGATCTGGGATCGCGTCGAGACGCGGGTCATTGCGGCCGAAGGCGGTTTCTCCAAGGCGACGCTGTCCGGCGTACTCACCACCCTTGAGGGGCGCGGGCTCGTCGAGCGCAGCCGCAGCGAGACCGACGGCCGCCTCGTCGATGTCACACTCACCGCGGCGGGACGCAAACTCATGCGCAATATCTTCCCCAAGTTCAACGCCGAGGAGCGCGCCATCACGCGCCACGTCGAGGACCTCGGCAGCGCGGCCGCGATGTTGCGGGCGCTCACCCTCGCGACCGAGTAGTCGGGCTTCTCCGGGCTTCTGCGTGCCAATAGCTCCACTGGGCGGCGCTTATGGCACGGAGAATGCACCCCAAGCGGCAGATCACGCGGCCGGTCACGCGGCCGATCACGCGGCCTGGCGCATGCGCACCGCAGCATCGATCGCGGCGAGCACCTCCT
>JANRCR010000026.1:0-1198 GCA_030726915.1 Candidatus Nanopelagicales bacterium | reverse complement strand
GATCACGCGGCCTGGCGCATGCGCACCGCAGCATCGATCGCGGCGAGCACCTCCTCCGGCCGCTGCGTGATCTGCTCCCACGTGAAACGCAGCACGAGCCAACCGGCCACGACGAGCAGGTTTTGCCGCGCGCGATCACGCTCAAACGAACGTCGATCCGAGTGATGGGCGCGGCCATCCACCTCGATGGCGATCCGCAAGTCCTCGTGGGCAAAGTCGATCTCGGCGACGACGCGCCCCGATACGTCGCGGACAGCGTGGTTGGCCCGCCAGGGTCCGCTCCGACTGCGCCTCAGCAGCACACCCATGCGCTGCTCGGCCTCCGACCGTGAGCCCGAGAGGGCTCGTTCCATGAGCGTGCGCAGGTACGTCGCCCCGGTGCGCCCACGGCCAAGACGTGCCTGCGCCCCACGGTCCAGGGCAGCCGGATCGACGTACCGCCTCTGCAGAGCAGCATCGAGGAGATCAGCGCCCGCTGCAGGCCCGAGGCATACGAGTGTGTCGAGGAGCGCGTCCAGCGCCGGCGCGTAGCGGCGCCCGTCGGCCAACACGAGCACCCTGTCCTGCTGTCGGCGCGTGATCCACACACCCGGCACCACGATCCGGGGTCTGTGGTGGACCACCGCGATGGGCGTGTTCGCGGGCAGGTGCCAGCCGGCCCGGCTCATGGCTGGAGTGCCGCTGATGACCGCACTCGGTCCGTAGGTGAGTTGAAGCGCCCAGGCGAGTCCATGCTCGCCCAGCCCGGTGGGCGTCAACCCGATGCCGGCCGGCACGTTGACACCCCGGCGTGTGACACCTGCCTCCCGCGTGTCGCTCCAGCCGCGAGCGCCACTCCCGCGTGGCGCCATCGACGGCGCGGGGCCGAGGACGACAGCCCTACCCCACTGATGCCAGTCACCGCTCGCGAGGCGACGGCGTACAACTGCCGCACTGAAGCCGCACTCGCGCAGGTCCTCGGCCGAGACAACACCGCCGCGCCACTCCGCGCGCTGGCGGAGCGCGCGCAGATCCTGGGTCGCGTGCGGCATGACAGCAGGATGCGCTCTGGTGCGCCCGCACGACGGAGACCGTCCACAGGCCCGTTCTTCGTGCCAATAGCGTCACCGGGCGGTGCTTTTGGCACGGAGAACGCCGAGCCCGGACTCCCGCGGCCGGACTCCCCAGGCCGGACTCCCGCAGCCGGACTCCCGCGGGC
>JANRCR010000025.1 GCA_030726915.1 Candidatus Nanopelagicales bacterium | reverse complement strand
GTACTCCGCGTCCAAGGCTGCCCTCGCCGCGTACGACGCAGCAGCCGCACGCGAGTTGCGACGCGAGGGGATCCGGCTCATCGATGCTCGGCCACCCCACACGGAGACAGGGCTGGCAGATCGACCCCTGGCGGGGACGGCTCCACGGCTGCCTACCGGATTGGCGGCCGATGCCGTCGCTCAGCGCATTGTCGACGCGATTCACTTGGGCGAAAAGGATCTGCCCTCGTCGGCGTTCACCTCGTCAACCTGATCGGTCGGACGCGTCCACTCCACAGTGAGCGATGCGGTCAAGCAGCCGCTTCTGGGAAACTCGGTCACGCGTCCCGAGGTCCTGTGCCCACAGGCTGACGCGCAGTTCCTGGATATCGCTCTCGATCCGGCGGCCTTCCGTGGATTGGCGTTGTCGAACCGGAAGCTCATCGAAAGCGTCCTCGACCTTATGCACCTGCTCCATGCGCAGCAGATCGCGTGCGGCGTCATGCGGCAGTGCTGCCATGCGTCGCTCCAGCGCGCGCAGATATCTCAGGAGATCGGGCAGTCCGGTATTGCGACAGCGGACAAGGAAGCCGTCATCCATGAGTCGCATCAATTGAGCAGAGGCGTCGTCATGCGCCGCGGCAAGGGCCCCAGCGGGTCGGGTGCTCAACGCCTCCTCGAGAGTCCACCAAGCCTCAAGCACCGGGACGGCAGCTCTCAACATGTCCCCGACAGCTCCTGACTGGCTCATGCGGAAGCGCTCCCGCAGCCCGGCGAATTCCTCTGCGGTCACGGGTGATCCACCTGCTTCGTCCATCAGGGTGTGGGCCACGGCACATCGGGCGTCGTCGAGGAGTGCGCGTACGGATCCCTGCGGATTGCGCGCGAGCACGAGCATGTCGCGATCAGGCAGGCGCAGATCCTTGGAGCGAAGAGGCTCGACGATGCACAGCAATCGCGCCGCGCCGCGCTCGTGGTGCTCGTCGCGCTCACTGGGACCGGGGAAGACCCGCACTCCGACACCGCCGTCGGACGTGGCGACCAGGCCCGGGTAGGCCACGGCACCGTGATCACCCAGGACCTCCCGTGGCACCTCCAGCCACTCCCGCACGTCATTGCGTTCAAGGTGGGGCAGCGTCTGACGGATTGCCGTGAGGGTCTGCTGTGCGCAGGCGCGGCGTAGATCTGCCAGATCCTTGCCGACGGCGATCTCTTGGCCCGCGTCGTCCTCGACGCTGATCGTGGGTCTCAGATGGTCTGGAATGGAGTCGAAGGGCCAGTCGTCCGGGGAAATGTTCACGGCGAAGCGTTGGCTCACTGCGGCACTGAGTGATGGCCGCGGATGGGAGCGGTCCCACTGGTGAAGTAGCGCGCGCGCAGCCTCTGGCGCCGGCCCCATTGCCTTGCGTTGCGATTTAGGCAGGGCGCGCAGGAGTGCAATCAGGAGGTCTTCTCGATAGCCGGGCACCTGGGCTATGAAGGTGTCGTCCGGCAGGGATGCCAGGGCGGCAACCGGCAGATGCACCGTGACTCCATCCCTCGGATCGCCCGGCGAGAAGCGATAACTGAGTGGCCAGTCTCCTGACGGCCAGGCGCCGGGAAAGTCAGCCTCCTCCGGGAGGACATCGAGAAGTTCCTGATCAAGGCTGAGCGCAGTCGCATCGTCCTGGCGCATGCGCCTCCACCACGCATCAAAGGCACGTCCGGAGGTGATGTCATCGGGAATCCGGTTGTCAAAGAAGCGGACCAGGGCATCCTCGTCAACACCATCCACCGCAATCCGGGCGCGTTGTGTCTGCTCGCGCGCCTCGTTCAGGCGGTGTGCGTTGTCGATGAGCTCGGTGTGATTGTGCCGCCATTCGTTGCGCACCAAGGCATGCAGGATGAAGAGGCGACGTGCCTCCTCGGGATCGATGCGATCAAAGGGAATGCGGCGATCGGTCACCACCGGGAGTCCCAGGACCGTCACGCGCTCCACGCATTGAGCACGCGCCTGTCGGGGGGACCAGATGGGCTCGGAGTACGAGCGCTGGGCCAATGATCCAGCCAGGGGCTCGATCCACGTCGGATCAATGCGCGCGGCCATGCGCCCCCACAGTCGTCCCGTATCGACAAGCTCGGCCGCGACCACCCAGTCCGGCTTGGCTCCTACGAGGGCCGATCCCGGCCAGAGCGAGAAGCGACTGCCGCGGGTCCCGAGATAGGGGGCTTGGCGGCCAGCCTTGTGATCATCAGCCGGAGCGCGCATGCCGATATGGGATAGGAGTCCCGACAGGACGGCTCGGTGAATCGCATCCCCGTGTCGGCTGGACGCTTGGGCGGATGCGCCATTGCCGATGGCCCCGCGAATCTGTGCCGCGAGATCCTGCCACTCACGCACGCGAAGATGATGGATGAATTCGCTCCGGCATTGTGTGCGGAAGCGAGTGGAGGACAGTCGCGCCTGAGAGCGTTCTAGGTGATCCCACAGGTTGAGCAGCGTGAGGAGGTCCGATGTCGGGTCGATGAAGCGGCGGTGGGCGGCGTCTGCTGCTGCCGTGTGCTCTGCCGGTCGTTCACGGGGATCACGGATAGCGAGCGCAGCAGCGATGATGATGACGTCGTCGAGGCACCCCTCATCCTGGGCCTGGAGGACCATGCGGCCGAGCCGAGGATCGATCGGGAGGCGCACGAGACGCCGGCCGATGCTGGTGACCCGCGACCGCAATGGTTCTCCCGCACGATGGGGGGCCCGGAGGGCGCCCACCTCCTCCAAAATGGCGATGCCCGCCGAGATGGCACGTCTATCCGGCGGGTCGATGAAGGGGAAGTCAGCGACGTCGCCGAGATCGAGGGTGGCCATGGACAGCAGGACGCTGGCGAGATTGGTACGCAGAATCTCGGGATCGGTGAATGCCGGACGCGACTGAAGGTCTGACTCGGAATACAGCCGGATGCACACACCGGGCCCCAACCGCCCACATCGACCTGCGCGCTGGGCGGCGCTGGCCTGGGAGATGGGCTCGATGGGCAACCGCTGGACGCGCAGTCGACTGCTGAAGCGCGAGAGCCGGACACGCCCCGTATCGATGACGCTACGAATGCCCGGCACGGTGAGGGATGTTTCAGCGACGTTCGTTGCCAGGACCACGCGCCGATCGTCGTGCGGGGCGAAGACACGATGCTGTTCGGTCGAGGACAGTCGCCCATAGAGCGGAAGGACGTCGAGTCCGTGTCGGCCGGCGAGCGCCTCTGCCGCGTCTCGGATCTCCCGCTCACCCGTCAGGAAGACCAGAATGTCGCCGCTGGTGTCCCGGAGGAGCTCGTCCACCGCCGCGCAGATGGCCTCAATGTCGTCGGTGTCCTCGGCGGGCCGGTAGCGCACCTCAACCGGATGTGTCCGGCCCTCCACGGTGATGACGGGGGCTGCTCCAAAGTGATCAGCGAAGCGTTGGGTGTCGAGAGTCGCCGACGTGATGATGACGCGAAGCTCCGGGCGCTGGGGGAGCAGCCACGCCAGATATCCGAGAAGGAAGTCGATATTGAGTGAACGTTCGTGCGCCTCATCGATGATGATGGCGTCGTAGCGCTTAAGGAGTCGGTCGCGGCGAATGGACGCGAGAAGAACGCCATCGGTCATCACCGTGATGGCTGTCGCATCACTGGTCCGGTCGGTAAAGCGCACGCGATAGCCGACATCGGTCCCGAGTGGGGTGCCGAGTTCGTCCGCGAGTCTCTCCGCCACGGCCCTGGCGGCAATGCGACGCGGTTGGGTATGGGCGATGCGCGGGGTGCGCTCACCGCGGAGGGACTCAAGGAGCATCTTGGGCAACTGCGTGGTTTTGCCCGATCCTGTCTCGCCGGCGACCACGACAACCTGGTGGTCTCGGAGCGCGGCGATGATGTCATCCCGACGATCCGAGACCGGCAGGTCTGCGGGGTAGTGAATGCGCAGGCGGGGTTGCCCAGCAGCCAAGGTCACGGGGGAACCCTAAGCGGGTCCCGCTGACTACCCGCGCTGGCGGCGGGCGAGGGGCTGCATGTCATCGTGCATCCGATCACCCTCAAACCGCTCATCCGGGGTCGCCCTGGTGAGGAGCGAAGCGAAGACTGAGCCAAACGGAGACATACAAACCACTCCCTTGCGGGACCGCGGCTGTGGCCTGGTCCCTTGTGCGTCGGAGGATCTCCCCGGCACACCTCCACTGTCACCCCAGCGCCCGGGGTGCTCGGTGCCGGGGGCGCGCGGACGTGGCGCGCGTCACCCGCCCCCCACCGCGCGTCCACGAGCTGTCCGGGCTTCAATGGGGGAGTGATGTGGGTATGGCGGGGATTGGCGGGGCTGGCCGCTGTGCTTGTTGTCTTCGGGGTGGGGGTGGCTGTGGCCACGGGCCCGACGACGAGTGCCCCTCGGCTCTCCGTGGCCATGGAGCCCTCCGTGGAGCCCGATGGCCTTGAGGATCTCGCCCCGCAGGCCCAACCATTGCCCACGTCCGAAACGGAGTCGACGACGTCCTCGGATGATTCACCGATGTACCTTCCCCCGGAGCAACGGCCCGTTGCTGTCTTCCTCGGCGACTCCATCACCCGTGGCGCCACTATCGATTCAACGTGGGGTGATGTCACGGAGTGGTCCTGGTTCTACCGCCTGATTGATGACAGTGAAGGTGTCGTCCGCTACGGCGGCATGGTCGCGGAGAACGGCGTGAGCACGGGGTGGATGGCCGGCCAGGTGTATCAGGCCTTGGCCTTAGGCCCTGACGTGCTGGTCGTCCACGGAGGCACAAACGACATCTCCGGGGAGGTCGACCCCCAGGACGTCATCGGCAACCTTCAGCGCGTCAAGGACGCGGCGGATAGCTATGGCATCCCGATGGCGGTCTGCACTGTCCCGCCGCGGTGGGATCCTGCCGCGGACGCACGTGCGGTCGCGCTGAACGCTGCCCTGCGGGTGTGGGCCGAGGAGGAGGATGTCCTGCTCCTGGATACGGCCGCTCCCTTGCGTGACCCCGCGGGCGGCTGGTTGTCGGGGTACTCCGCTGATGGTCTCCATCCCACGCCGGCGGCCGCGGTCCTCATGGCTCGAGCGGCCGCAGAGGGCTTGCGCGGGATACCCGGGGGGGTATAGTCTTGTAGGAGACCAACGAGGAGGCTCCGCTCATGACGTCACCCGGCGTACCCCATGTCATCACGCTCGACTCCACCGGACTCGGTGACCGCAGTTACGTCGTCCATGATGGGCGCACAGCCCTCGTCGTGGACCCACAGCGCGACATCGACCGAGTCGAACACCTCATTGCCGAGCACGGGCTGCGCATCACGCATGTGGTGGAGACGCACTTCCACAACGACTACGTCTCGGGTGGTCTCGAACTTGCTCGCAAGCATGGCGCGGAGTACGTCGTGCCCTCCGGATTCGATATCGCATTCGCGGCGACCCAGGTCGACGACGGAGATAACTTCATGGTCGGGGATGTTGCTGTCGAGGTCATTCATACGCCGGGCCACACGCCCAATTCCATGTCCTACGCCGCGAGCATCGGGGATAACACCGTCGTCTTCACCGGTGGTGGCCTGCTGTATGGCAGCGTTGGTCGTCCCGATCTTGTCGCCCCAGATCTGACCGTCAAGCAGACACATGACCAATGGCATTCGGCACACAGGCTTGCGGGCAAACTCGGTGACGAGACGGCCGTCTTCCCCACCCATGGGTTTGGATCCTTTTGCTCAGCCACCCAGACCCAGGGGGTGTCCTCGACGATCGGCCACGAAAAGACCATCAATCCTGCCCTGAAGGAATCGGAGCAGTCGTTTGTCGAGATGACCCTCGCGGGGCTCGACGTCTTCCCGGCCTACTACGCGCACATGGGCCCGGCCAATGTCGCCGGTGCGGCCAACGTGGACCTCAGCCAGCCGGTGCGAGTGGATCCTGATGAGGTGCGAGACCGCATCGCTCGGGGTGAGTGGATCGTCGATCTGCGCTCACGTGAGGTCTTCGCCGCAGGGCACGTGCCGGGGTCCGTCAACTTCGATCTGGACGGGTCGTTCATCAACTACCTCGCGTGGATGATGCCGTGGGGCACGCCCGTGACGCTGCTCGGTGCAACCCCCGAGCAGGTGGCTCAGGCCCAGCGCGAACTTGTCCGCGTAGGAATTGATCAACTCTCCGGTGCCGCCGTCGGCGGACCTGACTTCTGGCTTGCGGATCCTGCACAGGCAGCAACGCTACGTCGCCTGTCGTTCCAGGATCTCGCAAGCGAGATCGCCACCGAGACTGCAGCGTACATCATCGACACGCGCCAGATCCTGGAGTGGGAGTCCGGCCATGTCGAGGGAGCGCACTTCATTCCCTTCTATGAGATCGCCGATCGTCTTGCGGAGATCCCACGGGACCGCCCCGTCTATGTCTACTGCGGCTCTGGCTACCGTGCCGCCGCCGTGGTGTCGCTGCTCCAGCAGGAGGGCATCCACAACGCCGTTTTGGTGGATGACGATTTTGGCAATGCTGCCACGGCGGGCCTCTCGATCGTGACCGAGCAGACCCCCGGCCGCGAGCCTGGCTGGACCTGGATCGCATCCCGAGGTGTTGCCCGGACCTACGCCCCGCGCTCCGGGGCTGACGCTCGCGCCTAGCATCGTGGCGTGACCGTTCAGCGACCTCCGCGCACGAGTGCGAAGTGGAAGGCCTTCCCTGAGGATGTCCTGCCGCTGTGGGTGGCCGAGATGGACTATCCGCTTGCCGATCCCATCGCTGCCGCTCTGCATGAGGCCATCGACCGATCCGATGTCGGTTATCGCTGGGCGGGGGAGCTGGCGACTGCGCTCGCGGAGTTCAGCGCTCGGCGCCTCGGATGGGCGCCCGATCCCGGTCGCGTGATGCTGCTCGGCGACGCACTCGTGGGCATGTCCGAGACGGTGCGTCGGATGTCCAGTGGCGCCCTGGTCATCACTCCGCCGGTCTATCCGCCGTTCTTTCATGTCGCGACGACGATCGTTGGGCGCGAGCTCGTCGAGGTGCCCCTGGTGCCCGGGGTCGGCCTGGACCTGGAGGGACTCGCCCATGCATTCGCACGCCCCGAGGTCACGTCCTTCCTGCTCTGCAATCCGCATAATCCGACGGGTGACATCTGGACGCGCGAGCAGCTCGTCGAGGTCGCCACTCTCGCCCGGCGCCATGGCGTCATCGTCATCTCCGACGAGATCTGGGCTCCGCTCACCCTCCCGGGCCGCACGATGACGCCGTACCTCAGCCTGGGAGAGGACCTCACCGGTCCGGATATCGCCCTCGTTGCGGCATCCAAGGCCTTCAACCTGGCTGGCCTCAAGTCCGCGCAGGTCATCGCGGGCTCCGACGAGACGATGCGGCTGCTCACCGAGCGCATCCCCATCGAGGTCACCTATTCGGCAGGCCACCTGGGTGTCATCGCGTCGATCGCTGCCTACCGTGAGGGCGATGCGTGGCTCGATGCCACTCGAGAGAGCATCGCGGACAACGCCGATCTCCTTGGACGTCTCCTCGCCGACCACCTGCCGGCGATCGAGTACACCCCCGGGCCGTCGACCTACCTGGCGTGGCTCGACTGTCGCGGATTGGGGCTGGGCGATGATCCTGCGGCCGTCTTTCTCGAGCAGGGCCGCCTGGCGCTAAGTCCCGGCCCCGACTTCGGTGCTCAGGGCGCAGGCTTCGCCCGGCTCAATCTTGCCACGACGCCCGAGATTCTCGCCGAGGCCGTGAGTCGGATGACGCTCGCGGCCGCACCGTGACCCCATTGCAGGGGTCCCGGGTCGGGGCTACCGCGTTCTTCGCCATCAACGGGATCCTCGGCTTTTCCTTCGTGCCGCGGCTCGCCGAAATCCAGGCCGACCTCGGCCTCGATGCCGCGGGCCTGGGAGTGGTCCTCGCCGTGGGCACAACGGGCGGACTTGTGGTGGGGCCTCTGGCGGCGCCGCTTATCCATCGCTGGGGTGCCGTGCCGGTCGCGTCGGCGGTAGGCCTGCTGTCCCTGCCTCCCCTTGTCGTCATGGGATGGGCGAGTATCCCCGCGGTGTTTGCCATCGCCTTCTTCTTCTTCTGGGCCGCGGACGCGGTCATGGACTCGGCGATGAACACGCGCGCGCTCGAAGTGGAGGCCACCTATGGCCGCTCCATCATCAACGGATTCCATGCCTGGTGGTCGCTGGGAACGATTATCGGCAGCGGCCTGGGTGCGCTATCGGCCATCGTGGGCATCCCGCTCGGACCCTTCCTGTCGGTGCTGGCCCTCCTGTCGGCCGCCGCATTGATCCTCGTGTGGATCGGTGGCACGGGAGCTGTCCCGGAAGCGGTGCAGCGGCGCAATGATCACGGCTCTGGTGGCACCCATCACCTCAGTCGACGGCGTGCCCTGACGGTCATGCTCGCGTCCGGAGGTGCGCTGCTTGCCGCCTTCATCATGGGGGCGGTCCTCGTCGAGGACGTCCCTGCACGCTGGGGTTCGGTTTACCTCACCGATCGCCTGGCTGATCCTGTGACGTGGATCGCAGTCACGTATGTCGCGCTCACGAGTGCCATGACCCTCGGCAGGTTCACCGGCGACGGACTCGCGGAGCGCTTTGGGGAGGTCCGCTGGATTCGCTGGTCCATGGCGGCTGTCGCGGTCGCCATCGGCGTGGCCCTCGTCGTCGGCACCCCCCTTGCCTTTGTCATCGCGAGTGCCGTGTCGGGCTTCGGTGTCGCCACGCTCTTCCCTGCGGCCATGCGCGCCGCATCGCACCTGCCGGGAGTGACACCCGCGACGGGCGTGGCGCTCGTGACATGGTTTTCGCGTATCGGCTTCGTCATCTCCCCGCTCGCGGTGGGCCTCATCGCCCAGGGTGCGGGCATCGCTTGGGGCATGGGAGTCGTCGTGGTCGCGGCACTGATGATCATCCCCCTCGCCGGTGCTGCGCTGCGCGAGCGCGTCGAATGACCCTGACATCGGATCAGCTCGCGCGGCTGGAGGCCTGGGGTGTGGTGGCTCTCGCGCAGGTGGATGACCATCCCTTCGCCTGGTGGGCGATGCGCGACGATACGCACGTCGTCGTCAAGGCCGGCGATCAGGGCGAGCGCCATCGCGAGGCGCTCGCCCTGCGTGCCTTCGGAGTCGGAGCGACAGATGTCATCGAGCACGATCGGGATCTCGGACTCCTCGTGACCCGACGCGTCCTGCCCGGCGATGACATCCGCCCCCTGGCCCGGCAGGACGATGACGCGGCCACGCGGGAGATCGCCCTCCTGGCCGTGGACCTGCATCGAGAGCAGGGAACCGGGTCAGGGCTGCCGCCGCTTCGGGACATCGGTGCGGCCTTCGACGCGCCGCATGATGATCGACTGCCGAGGCACCTGGTCGACAGTGCGCGCCGGGTCTTCAACGATCTCATGGCCGAGCGCACGCCGCGGGTCGTGCTGCACGGCGATCTCCAGCACCTCAATGTGCTCAACACGGGGGAGGGGTGGCGCGCCATTGATCCGCACGGCTGGGTCGGCGACCCGGCCTTCGAGGCTGCGGCCCTGCTCGCCAATCCGCGCGGACTTGTCGAGGGTGGTGATGCGCGTGGCATGGACGGCCGACGGCTCGCGGAGCGATCCGGCCGCCGGGCCGAGATCTATGCCGAGGTGACGGACTACGACGTGGATCGCCTGCGCGCCTGGGGGCTCGTGGGCTGCGTGATCGCGGAGTTGTGGATGCTCGAGTCCCACGACCTCGTGCACGGTGCACCGCTGGCTGTCGCGCAGGTGCTCTTCGACCAGGGACTGTGACGGTGGCGATCAGTCGCGCAGTGACCCCGCGATGTCGATCACGAATCGATAGCGCACGTCCGAGTCCTTGATGCGCTGCCACGCTTCGTTGATATCCGCGATATCGATCACCTCGACATCGGCGACGATCCCGTGCTCGGCGCAGAAGTCGAGCATCTCCTGGGTCGCGTCAACACCGGCGAGCTTGGCACCGACGATCGTGCGAGCCTCGCCGACGAGGTTGCCCGCCTCGAAGCTCAGGGGCTCCACCGGGAGACCCACGATGGCCAGCGTGCCCCGGGTCTTGAGCAGGCCGAGGTAGGCATTGACATCGATGGGTGCGGACACGGTGCTCAGGATCATGTCGAAGGACATGCGCAGCGGCTTGAGGGCTGTGCGGTCGTGCGTGGAAACAAAGGCATGTGCTCCCAGTCGGAGCGCATCGGCCTCCTTGCCGGGGCTGTGGCTGAAGACCGTGACGCGCGACCCCATGGCCTTGGCGATGCGCACGGCCACGTGCCCGAGTCCACCGAGGCCGATGACGCCGATCTCCCTGCCGGGCCCGGCGTAGTCCTTGAGCGGCGGGTAGACGGTGATGCCCGCGCACAGCAGCGGGGCCACGGCCTGCGTGTCAGGACCCTCGGGGATGCGCAGCACGAAGTGCTCGTCGACGACGATGTGGTCGGAGTAGCCGCCGTAGGTGGGCGTGGCACCGTCGCGCTCGTAGCCGTTGTAGGTCGTGGACCAGTCGGGACAGTAGTTCTCGTCGCCGGCATCGCAGGCATCGCAGCTCTGGCAGGAAGCGACGTAGCAGCCGACGCCCACGCGGTCACCGATGCGATGCTTGGTCACATCCGATCCGACGGCGGTGATGCGCCCGACGATCTCGTGCCCGGGGACCATGGGGAAGATGTCCATCCCCCAGTCAGCCTCCGCCTGGTGGATGTCGGAGTGGCATACGCCGCAGGCGTCGATCTCGATGCTCACGTCACGCGGACCGACCTCGCGGCGCTCGATGGTGGTGGGCGCGAGTCGAGCGCCCGCCTCGGTGGCGGCGTAGGCACGTGCCTGCATGATGCTCCTTCAGGTCCCAGAGGTGGTGAAGTCCAGAAGCGTAGTCGTCGCGTAGTGCTCGCCCGGACGCAGGACGCAGGGACCGAGGGCCGGCTGGTTGGGCGCGTCGGGCATGCGCTGCGTCTCCAGTGACATCGACTGGTGCACATGGAACGGCGACCCGAGGTTGTTGCCGCTGTAGACCTGCATGCCGGGCGCATCCGTGAGCACGCGCAGCACCCGTCCTGTGCCCGGGTGGCTCAGGACGGCACCCGGGCGCAGCTGGCCTCCGACGCCATCGAGCAGGTAGCAGTCATCGAGTCCGCCGGTGGCCTCCAGGATCGGCCCGAGTGTGCTCGACACCCGCATGTCGTAGGGCGTGCCCTCGACGTCGGTGATGCCGGTGGGGATCTGGAATTCGTCGTAGACGAGTTTGCGGACGGCCGGGACGTGGAGTTCGTGATCGGCTATGGAGTCTGAGCCGGCGAGATTCCAGTAAGCATGATTAGCCATGCTGATGACCGTCGGAGCATCCGTGGTCGCTGCATAGCGCGTCTCGATTCTGCCGTCACTCACGACATACGTCGTCCGCGCCGAGACTGTGCCGGGGAATCCCATGTCGCCGTCGGGGCTGGTCAGCGACAAGCGGATCGTCGCGGCACCGTCGTCGTCGGAGATCCCATCGACATGCCAGATGACACGGTCCCAGCCCATGCTGCCGCCGTGGAGGGTGTTGGGGCCGCTGTTGACATCGAGCGGGTACTCGACCCCGTCGAGCGAGAAGGTGCCGTCGGCGATCCGGTTGGCGTAGCGGCCCAGAGTCGCCCCGAGGTGGGGATTGAGGGCGCGCACCGCGTGGTCGGCGACGGTCGGTAGGGCGAGGTGGACGCCGCCGAGATTGCCGTCGCGGTCGGGTACGTCGACCTCGCAGATCGCCGCGCCCAACGAGAGCAGTTGCACCCGTATCCGCGGGAAGGTGACCTCGATGACCGTCACGTCGCCCGCTGCGGTGGCCTCCGTCCAGGTGGTGACGGTCATGAGTCAGCCAATGCTGCGTCGACGACGGCGCGTGCAGCCTGCTGCACCTCGGCCAGGTGCTCGGGGCCGCGGAAGGACTCGGCGTAGATCTTGTAGACATCCTCGGTGCCCGACGGGCGCGCTGCGAACCATGCGCTCGCCGACTCGACCTTGAGACCGCCGATCGGCGCGTCGTTGCCGGGGGCGGTGGTGAGAACCCGGGTGATGGGCTCTCTGGCGAGTTTGGTTGATGTCACTCGGTCGGGTGTCAACGCGGCGAGTGATGCCTTTTGTGCCCGCGTTGCGGGCGCATCGATGCGCGCGTACGCCGGGTCGCCATGGATCTGCGTCAGGCGGCGATAGTGATGCGTTGGTGATTCCCCGGTGACGGCGAGGATCTCGGACGCGAGGAGAGCCAGGATGATCCCGTCCTTGTCGGTGGTCCAGGCGGAGCCATCGCGCCGCAGGAAAGAAGCACCGGCAGACTCTTCCCCCCCAAAGCCCACGGTGCCATCGATGAGACCGGGCACGAACCACTTGAATCCCACCGGTACCTCCCATAGACGGCGGCCCAGTGCTGATGTGACGCGATCAATCATCGAGGAACTCACGACCGTCTTGCCAACGACGGCAGCGGGGGACCAGTCCGTGCGTTGGGTGAACAGATAGTCGATGGCGACGGTGAGGAAGTGGTTGGGATTCATCAATCCACCATCGGGGGTGACGATCCCGTGTCTATCGGAATCAGCATCATTGCCCGTGGCGATATCGAAGTCGTCGCGGCGAGCGATGAGGGATGCCATGGCGTGCGGCGATGAGCAGTCCATGCGGATATTGCCGTCCCAGTCGAGCGTCATGAATCTCCATGTCGCATCAACGCGCGGATTGACGACGGTGAGGTCAAGGTCATATGCCTCAGCGATCGCTGCCCAGTAGTCAACGCTCGCACCCCCGAGCGGATCTGCTCCGATTCGGATGCCAGCCGAGCGGATGGCATCCATGTTGACCACCGAGGGAAGGTCGTCGACGTAGGTGCCGAGATAGTCGTAGGCGTGGGTGGTCGATGCCGCGAGGGCACGGGGGAGGGTGACGCGTCGCACCCCGTCCAGGTGTGCCGCGAGGAGGTCATTGGCCCGAGCCTGAATTCCCGTGGTGATGTCTGAGCCGGCAGGTCCACCGTCGGGTGGGTTGTACTTGATGCCGCCGTCGCGCGGTGGGTTGTGGCTGGGGGTGATCACAATCCCATCGGCGCGGCCGGGATCGGTGTCGCTCCGACCGCGATTGTGGCGCAGGATGGCGTGCGATATCGCCGGTGTCGGCGTGAGTCGGTCACCGGCATCAATGGCGACGGTCACACCGTGTGCGGCAAGGACCTCGAGGGTTGTTGCCCAGGCCGGCTGGCTCAGGGCATGGCTGTCTCGGCCGAGGTAGAGCGGCCCGTTGATGGCGTTCTTTTTGCGGTACTCCACGATGGCCTGGGTCGTTGCGGCGATGTGATCGTCGTTGAATGCGTTGTTCAACGACGAACCGCGGTGGCCCGAGGTGCCGAAAGCCACCCGCTGTTCCGGATCCGAGGGGTCAGGGTGACCGGTGTAGTACGCGGTGACGAGGGCCGCGACGTCGATGAGGTCGGCGTCCTCAGCAACCTGTCCAGCTCGGGGATGCAGACTCATGGTGTCATTGTGCCGGGTCGGGATCGAGAGGCGCAGGCCCTTAGGCTCAGGGTGTGTCGAGTGGAAATCTTCCCGTGATCTCGCGGGAGGACGTCCCTGATCGCACATACCTGCGGACGCGAGCAACCGCACCGGGTCCGAGTGGTCCCCAGATGCTCCTCAGTTTGCGGGAGATCCGGAGAGATCCCCTGGGCTTCCTGCAGCGAATGACCCGGGACTACGGCGGGGTCGTGCAATTCCCGATGCCATCCCCCGCTACGTATCTCGTATCGGATCCCGCTGCCGTGCGACATGTCCTCGTCGATCATTCGCGCGCTTACGACAAGGCCACCGTGCAGTACCGCTCATTGTCCCTGGTCACGGGGGAGGGCCTACTGACGACATCCGGCGACATGTGGCGCCGGCAGCGCCGGATGGTGCAGCCGGCTTTCCACCAGGCCAGCCTGGATGCTGTGGTGGGGCATGCCGATCGTGCGACCGCGGCCCTCCTGTGTCGCTGGGGGGACGTGAGTCGAGGGGGCATCATCGACGTGGATGAGGCGATGATGCGCGTCGCCTTGGAGACCGTGGGTGCGTCGCTCTTCGGCACGGATCTCTCCGCTGATGCTGATCGGCTGGCGCGCTCCACCATCGAGGCACTCGATGTGGTGGTCTCCTCCGCGCAGATGCCGCTGCGGCTGCCCACCTGGGCTCCCTCGCAACGCCGGCTCCGGCGAGCGATGCACGAACTCGACGTGTCGGTCGATGCCATGGTGAGCATGCGACTGCACGATCCCCGCCCGCCCATCGATCTCCTCGGGATGCTCGTCGCGGCGGCCCGGGGTGATGATCCGATTCCCTTGCGCGAGGTGCGAGACGAACTTGTCTCCTTTCTCGTCGCCGGGCATGAGACGACCGCGAGTGCTCTCACATGGGCCCTGTGGCTCCTGGCAGGCGATCCCGAGGCTCAGGAGCGAGCGGCGGCGGAGTCGCGATCGGTCTTTGTCGGCGGGACAGCGACGATGGCGGATCTTGATCGGATGCCCTGGATCCGCGCCATCCTTGACGAGACGATGCGACTCTTTCCACCGGTCTGGCTCGTGACGCGTCGCGCCGTGGCGGATGACGTCCTGGCCGGGCGGGAGATCCCGGCGGAATCCCTCCTGATCATGACGCCGTACATCGCCCAGCGAGATTCCGATGTGTGGGCGGATGCCACGGCATTTCAGCCGGAGCGCTTCGTCGGGCAGTGCCGCGGTGGACGTGATGACGATGCGGCCTATTGGCCGTTTGGGCTGGGTCCGCGCATGTGTATCGGTCGAGATTTTGCGTACGTCGAGGCGATGGTCGTGCTGGCCCGGCTACTCCAGCACGTGCGAGTGGCTCGCATTCCAGCCGGATCAGATCCGCGGGCCGTGCCGCTCGTGACACTGCGTCCCGAGGGTGGGCTTGAACTCCTCGTCAGCCGCCGCGGGTGACGTAGTCGACAAGGGCGGCCCGCTCCTGCTCGAGTGAGTCAAGGCGAGCCTTGACGATGTCACCGATGCTCACAATGCCGACGAGGACGCCCTCCACGGCCACCGGCAGGTGGCGGAATCGACCCTCGGTCATGAAGTGCATTGCCGCGTCAACGGTGTCATCCGGTGAGATCGTGGCGACATCGGTCGTCATGATCTCACTCACGGGTTTGGGTCGAACCCCGCCGGTGGTGCCCGCATCCGGATCGGCGGCCATGGCGCGTACGACGTCTCGTTCTGACACGATGCCGGCGATCACGATCGAGTCTGGGGAGACGACGACCGCTCCGATGCGGTGCTCGGCGAGGATATGGATGAGGCTGGCGACCGTGGCGTCGGGCGTGATGGTGACGGTGTCGGAACCCTTGCTGGCGAGGATTGCCGAGATCTTCATAAAACCACCTCCACCCCCATGCTGGCTGGGCCCACGCCGCTTGGCAAGAGCCGTGGTGCAATCAGGCCATGCAACTTCGCACGGCACGGCTTGAGTTGGATGCGGCTGATCACGGGGTGTGGACAGATCTCCTCGCGGGAGTCATGGGCCCGGCCGCGCCGGGATACCCCACTGTGGGCGATCTGCTCATTGCCCGACTGGTGGCCGATGGACATCTTCCGTCGGGTGAGTGGGGTCCCTGGCAGGTGCGCGCGTTGGACTCGGGTGCCCTGATTGGGGGTGTGGGTTTCACGGGTGCACCCGGCGAGGACGGTGTGGTGGAAATCAACTACGGGCTTGCCTCGCAGGCGCGTGGCCACGGATTCGCGACCGAGGCGGTGATGGCGCTGGTAGCGCACGCGGGTGAGCGAGGCGTGCACTGTGTTGTTGCCGAGACAGATTGCGCCAATGTGGCCAGCCAGGCTGTTGTACTGCGTGCCGGCTTTGCTGAGACTCATCGCGACGAGAGCGTTGTCCGGTGGGAGATCGTTCTGGACGCCCCGGCTGACTAGTCGTGGATCACCCGCACGACCGCGTCATGGAGAAGCGCATTGGTCGTCACCGCACCCGCCCCGGTGAGTAGGTCGCCTCCGTCGAAGGCTGTGATGCGACCGCCGGCCTCCTGGATGATGGGCACGAGAGCGGCCACATCCCAGATGTTGAGCACCGGCTCAGCAGCCACGTCAACCACACCTTCTGCCACCAGCATGTGCGACCAGAAGTCACCATAGGCACGACTGCGCCCCACGGAGTCCATCAGGCGCACGAGGGCACCCTCGGGCCAGTCGATGCCATCGCTGAAGGACAATGAAGCTGACTCAAGCAGCGACACGCTGCTCACCCTGTTGGCGCGCGGCTCGCCATCTTCGGGACCCTGAGTCCACGATCCTGTCCCCTGGGCCGCCCACCACCGGCGACCGAGAGCAGGGGCGGACACCACGCCCACGATGACGCAGTCCCCGTCGGCAAGACCGATGAGCGTGGCCCAGACGGGTACGCCCCGGACGTAGTTCTTGGTGCCGTCGATGGGATCGATGATCCATCGTCGGCCTCCACCGTCCGAAACGCCGTACTCCTCACCGACGATCCCATCCTCCGGGCGCTGACGTGCAATCAGGTCGCGAAGGGCACGTTCGGTGGACTGGTCAGCCTCCGTCACCGGAGACAGGTCCGCCTTTGTCTGGGTGTGCAGGTCGGTGCGTCGGAAAAATTCACGGGTGATCTCATCCGCCCGATCCGCCAGGGAGAGCGCAAGGGCCAGATCGTCGAGTGTCGCCACCGGGCACACGCTACCCACTGGACGTAGCCTGGCCCCGTGGAGACCATCTTTGGGCTACCGACTCATCCGCTCGTGGTGCACGCCGTTGTCGTGCTGCTGCCACTGGCGGCGCTGGGTGGCCTGATCATGGGGCTGTCCGCCCGCTTCTCGGTGCGTTTCGGACCGCTGGTCGTCGCTGTCGCTGCCGCGGGAGTGGTGTCGGCCTTTGTCGCTCGGATCAGCGGCGAGGAACTCGCCGAGGTCGTCTCGGTATCCCAGGTCCATGTCCAGGCGGGCACGCTGCTCCCCTTTGGGGCGCTGATCTTCTTTGTCCTTGTTCTCGCGCTGTGGCTCCTGGATCGACGTGGGCGGCGTGAGATCCCCTCGCAGATCCTGGCCGTCCTCGTCATCGTCGCGGCGGTCCTGCTCATCGCCTGGGTGATTCGCGCGGGTCACTCGGGTGCTGAATCCGTCTGGCAGGGCATCGCACAGCAGATGGGTGGCTGATGACGCACGTCGCACGCACATCCCTCGTCGTGGCGTGCCTATGTGCAGCCCTGGTCGCCTGCGGCAGCAGCGAGGGGAGAGTGGATCTGCAGACGGGTATCCAGCAGGGCCCCTATGACGTGGTCCGCACCGTCGATGGTGACACCATCCGGGTCGATCGAGACGGTGAAGAGATCGTCGTGCGGCTCATCGGCATCGACACTCCGGAGACGGTGGCCCAGGACCGACCGATCGAATGCTTTGGCCCGGAGGCTACCGCGCGGACGGCGCAACTGGTCGAGGGCAAGCAGGTGTGGTTGGAGTACGACGAGGTGTCAGGGCTGACAGACAAGTACGACCGTACGCTCGCTTACGTGTGGCTGACAACCGACCTCATGCTGAATGAGCAACTCGTGCGTGAGGGCTTCGCCGAGGAGTACACCTACAGCGAGGGCGCCCGCTACCAGGCCCAGATGGTGCAAGCCGAGGGGGAGGCCCGTGCATCCAGGGCAGGGCTGTGGAGCGCATGCTGACCCGCGCGTCCTAGTCCTGGGGATCCTCGGGTGCATCTGCTGCGAGCAATCGACGCAGTGAATCCAGCCGGGCCACCAGATGCGGATCGCCCGCGACGAAGGCATCCAGCCCACATTCGGATTCATTGTGCGAGCAGCCTCGCGGACATTCGGTAAGACCGCCCGCGAGGTCATCGAAGGCGGCGATGACGGAGTCTGCAGACACATGGGCGAGTCCGAAGGATCGAATCCCCGGAGTGTCGATGATCAAACCACCGCGAGGCAGGGGGAGGGCGAGGACTGAGGTGGACGTGTGGCGCCCCCGGCCGGTCACCTCATTGACGTGGCCCACGCTGCGATGGGCGCCCGGCACCAGGGCGTTGACGAGTGTGGACTTGCCCACACCCGAGTGGCCGATAAGCACCGTGACGTGATCGGTCAGGTGCTCGACCACCGCGTCGAGGTCGGCGGGTGCGGGCTGCTTGGCCTCGCCGCGAGCGATCGTCACCGCGGGGACGTCGAGTGCTGCATAGGCATCGATCACGGGACGCGCGGGCGCGAGATCAGCCTTAGTGAGGATGAGGAGTGGCTGGAGACCGGCGTCATACGCCGCCACGAGCGTCCGGTCGATGAATCCGTAGCGGGGTGCGGGATCGGCCAGAGAGGCGACGATGCCGATCTGATCGGCATTGGCGACGACAACCCGCTCGACGGGATCATCATCGTCAGCCGTCCGTCGCAGGATCGTGGAACGATTTTCGAGCCGCACGATGCGAGCGAGGGCATCCGTGTCCGACGATGTGTCACCGACCAGCGCCACGCGATCCCCGACCACCACGCCCTTGCGACCCAACTCACGAGCTTTGATGGCAAGGAGGGTCCGTCCGTCATCCGTCACGACGGTAAATCTGCCGCGATCGACAGTGATCACGCGAGCGGGGAGTGCGTCGCTGTAGGTCGGTCGGTCTTTTGAGCGTGGCCGTGACTTGCCGCGGCCGGGGCGGATGCGGACGTCGTCCTCATCCCAGGTGCGTGGTTGGCGGCTCACACCGCTCCCGTGACCATGCGGTGCCACATGCCGGGAAAGTCGGGGAGGGTTTTGCTCGTGGTCGCGACGTCGTGGACCACGATGCCGGGCGTGGCGAGACCGATGATCGCGGCCGCTGTCGCCATCCGATGGTCGCCGTAGGACGACACCGTGCCCCCATGCAGTGGTGTGGGGGAGATGCTGAGGCCGTCATCGGTCTCCTCGACGTGGCCGCCGAGGCTGTTGATCATGTCGGCGAGTGCGGCGAGCCGATCGGTCTCGTGACCACGCAGATGGGCGATCCCGCGCAGGCGTGACGGTGAGGTGGCCATCGCTGCCACGGCCGCGACCGTCGGTGCGAGCTCGCCGACATCGCGCAGATCGACGTCCATCCCCACGAGTGATCCTGGGCCGGTCAGCGTGAGGCCGTGCTCACCGAGAGCCTCGGATCCGCCCATACGGGTGAAGAGACCTCGCAATGCGTCTCCCGCCTGTGTGGTGTGCTGTGGCCAATCCGGGATGGTGACCGTGCCCGCGGTGACCATCGCTGCCGCGAGGAAGGGACCGGCGTTGGACAGGTCAGGTTCGATGCGACGGTCGTGCGCGGTCAGGGTCGTTGGCGCCACCGACCAGGTCGATGCGGGTGCATCAAAACTCACCTGTACGCCGTGCTCGGTCAGCATGTGCAGGGTCATTGCAATGTGCGGCAGGCTCGGCAGAGACGGACCGGTGTGGCTGAGAACGAGGCCGTCATCAAAGCGAGCTGCCGACAGCAGGAGTCCGCTGACAAATTGGCTCGATGCCGAGGCGTCGATGGTGACGGTGCCTCCCCGCACCTGACCGGTGCCATCGATGCGCAGGGGTAGGAACCCGTCAGCATCCGTGCAGGTCACGCCGAGTTCCCGCAGTGCATTCACCATGGGCCGCAGGGGTCGTTCCCGCGCGCGTGGGTCTCCATCAAAGTCAACAGCCCCGCGCGCGAGCGCCGCGAGCGGTGGCAGGAAGCGCATGACCGTGCCGGCCAGTCCGACATTGATGTGCACGCCGCCGTGGAGCGGCCCGGGGGTCACGCGCCAGTCGATGTTGCCGACCGGATCCGCTCCCACCTCCAGGATGTCTACGCCGAGCTCGGTGAGTGCACCGGCCATCAGATGCGTGTCCCGGGCGCTGAGTGCGCCACGGACGGTGGAGGGACCGTCGGCCAGGGCCGCGAGCACGAGGGCGCGGTTGGTCGCGGACTTCGACCCCGGCACGCGCACGGTGGCCGAGATGGGTCCCTCGGCCAGGGGTGCGGGCCAGTCTGAGTCAGTCATCACCCCTGAGGGTAGCCGCAGGGGTGATCGTGCAGGCTGGTCCCATGTGTGGGAGGTATGCCGCATCACGTGATCCCGCTGCCCTCGTCGAGGAGTTCGGCGTCGAGGTGCCGCCGGTGGTCGAGTTGCCTCCGCGCTACAACATCGCCCCTACGAACGAGGTCTACGTCGTCCGCGACGGCAAGCCCGACGACAGCGGCCACCATCCACGTCGCCTCGACATCGCCCGGTGGGGTCTGGTGCCGTCCTGGGCGAAGGATGCCGCCGTCGGCAATCGGATGATCAATGCCCGGGCGGAGACCGTCGCCGAGAAGCCGTCGTACAAGCGCGCACTGGCATCGAGGCGGTGTCTGGTACCGGCCGACGGCTTCTATGAATGGCAGTCTCCTCCGGAGGGATCGATCGCGGCCACCGGCACAAAGCCTCGGAAGCAGCCCTACTTCCTGCATCCGGCTGACGGGACCGGGCTCGCCATGGCAGGGCTGTATGAGTGGTGGCGGGACAAGGACGTCGAGGATGACGAGGATCCGCGGGCGTGGCTGCTGTCCACCACCATCATCACGACGAGTGCGCGCGACGAGGTCGGGCAGATCCATGATCGGATGCCCGTGGCCGTGCTCCCAGAGCAGCGCGATGCCTGGCTTGACCCCGCGACCCCGGGCTCGCAGGTGCTCGCCGAGCTGCTGGAGCCGGCGCGGCCCGGCTTCTGGGAGATCTACCCGGTCTCCACCGAGGTCAACTCGGTGCGCCATCAGGGCCCGCAGTTGGTTGCGCCGCTGTCGGCCCCACTCGGGCGCGATGGTCCGCGGGAATGACGGTGCGCCCCGAGGTGTTGACGTATCCGTGCTCACCAAACCAGGTGCCCTCGCAGAAGGCTCCTCTCCCTCGGGGGAGTACGCGGCCGCATCGTCGGCAGAGCCCGGACGGGTATCCTTGAGCACGATGGATGAGGCCGTGATGGTGAGCGAGACGGATGAGGATCGCGCCGCGCGCTTCGAGCGAGACGCGTTGCCCTTTCTCGACCAGTTGTACGGCGCTGCCCTGCGGATGACCCGCAATCCGGCTGATGCTGAGGATCTGGTCCAGGAGACCTTCGTCAAGGCCTTCTCCGCTTTCTCGTCCTACACCGACGGCACCAACCTGAAGGCGTGGCTTTTCCGCATCCTGACCAACGCCTTCATCAACACCTACCGTAAAAAGCAGCGTCAGCCGCTGCAGACAGGCACGGATGACCTGGATGACTGGCAGATGCGGCACACGCAGGCCTATGCGACGGGCCAACTTCGATCAGCCGAAGCGGAGGCGCTCGATCGTCTTCCCAATGACCTCATCAACAATGCGCTGGCGGAATTGCCGGAGGAGCGCCGTGTCGCGGTCTATCTGGCTGATGTCGAGGGCTTCTCCTATCAGGAGATCGCGGACATCATGGAGACACCCATCGGCACCGTGATGTCCCGGCTCCACCGAGGGCGAAAGCATCTGCGCACCCTGCTGGAGGACTACGCGATCACCGAGGGGTATCTGCCGGGAGCCCTGTCATGAGCGCGCCGGACACACCCACACCCCACTGCTCCTGCAGTGACGCCCTCTCCTACGTGTACGACTACCTCGACGGTGAGGTGGACGACGTACGGCGCGCCGACATCGCGGCCCACCTCGATGGCTGTGGGGAGTGCCGGGAGCAATTCACGATGGAGCAGGTGGTGAAGTCCCTCGTCCAGCGCACCTGCTGTGAGGATCGAGCACCCGAGACGCTGCGCGTGCGCATCGTGGCCCGCATCTCCGAGGTGCGGATCACCTACCGTCGTAGCCCCTAGGGGCTCTGTGGCACCATGGGGCTCCCTCACAACCGGGAGTACCCATGAGCAAGCGTGGCCGCAAGAAGCGTGATCGCAAGAAGAGCAGCGCCAACCACGGCAAGCGCCCCAACTCCTGACGTGGATGTCCGCGCCGAGATGGTCGCCCAGGTCCATTCGGTCCTGGTCGAGCCGGGCGCTGTGATTGCCATCGGTGACACCCTCGTCATCCTGGAATCCATGAAGATGGAGATCCCGGTGCTGGCCGAGGCGTCCGGCACGGTCGCGGAGATCGCCGTCGCTGTCGGCGATGTGATCCACGAGGGTGACCTCATCGCCGTCGTTTTATGACTTCATACGTCGTCGCGCGCTACGACACCGCTGACGCTCTGGGCAGTGGGGACGTCCCCGTCCTTGCAACTCCCCGACTCATCGCGTGGCTTGAAGCCGCCACCGTCACGGCACTGACGGATCTGGGGGACGACGACACCAGTGTCGGCACCCGGGTCAATGTTGAACACCTGATGGCATCCCCCCTGGGTGCGAGTGTCGAGGCCACGGCCGACCTCGTGCACCGGGATGGTCGGCTGTGCCGGTTTGCCGTTGCCGCCCACCATGATGTGGGCGACGGTCCGGTCCTCATCGCCCACGGCGAGATCACCCGCGTGATTGTCGGCCGGGAGCGATTTATCCAGCGCTCGACACCGGACCTCATCATCCGACCCGCGCTCCCCCAGGAGTGGGATGCCGTGGGAGACCTCTGCGCTGTCGCCTACTCGGCGGGTTCGGGACTCTCCAGCGATACGGACTTCTACCTCCACACCCTGCGGGATGTTGCCGCCCGGACGGTGGAGTGCGACGTTCTGGTCGCCTACGCCGAGGGTGAGCTCGTCGGATCGGTCACCATCGTGCGTCCCGGAGCCTCCTTCGCCGACGTCGCCCGGGAGGGGGAGGTGGAGTTCCGCTTCATGGCGGTTGCCCCGCACGCCTGGGGGCGCGGGATTGGCCTCGCCCTGGTCCAGGAGGTCATGGCTCGCGCAGGCACGTCCCCGGTGGTCTGCAGCGTGCTTGAGGGCAACGAGCCGGCAGCGCGCCTCTACGTCCGGGCGGGCCTTGTGCCCGTGCCCCCGCGGGATCATTCGCCGGGCCCCGGCATCCGGCTGCGGGCTTTCAGCACCGCCCCCTGAGGCCTGGGACCCGATCGTGGGCCGCGGACCGGCGGCGCTGTGACCTTTCTGTTACCTTAGGTGAGCCGGTCTTCCGATCGGCCACCAGGCGTACGCCGAGTCCTGCCCGCGCCGGGTGCACCACCGCGGGCAGGAGCGGGGGACCCATCGCCGGGCCCAGCAGGTCCCGGCACGGTCTGCTCACGCAGACCTTGGGGTGAAGCCCATGCACGCATCAGCACTGATGCTGCATCGGCCGTCGGGCGCACCGTGGCCCGGCGAACCCGACAGCTGACCCCGCAGGTGCCGGAGGATGCATGACCTCATTCGGTCGTCCGCGTGCACACCAGGTCCTGGCCGTGATCTCGACCGCGGCCCTCGCCCTCACCGCCCTGGTCGTTGCTCCCACGGCCAGCCAGGCCGCCCCCGCCTCGCAGCCCCGCACCCCCGCCTTTGCCGAGGCGGCCCCGCAGTTGCGCACGGGCAGCACGGGAGAGTCGGTCAAGGTCCTCCAGCGCGCTCTCGGCATCAGGCTCACCTCCGGCTACTTCGGTCCGGTCACGCGCATTGCCGTGGAGGGATTGCAGCGGGCGAATGCGTTGGAGCCCACCGGCATTGTCGGGGCCGAAACTTGGACTGTCCTGGGCCGTGAGACGGCCCTGGCAGCGGCTCGAGCCGATGAGTCGTTCGGGGATGTCCAGGTCGATGGCCGCTACTGCCCGGCGGTGGACTTCCGCAGCGGTGATGGACTCGGCGCGGGGCGCAATCACATGGGCTTTGATCTCCTCGGTACGCGCGGCACGCCCATCTACGCCGTCGACGCCGGCAGGGTGACCCGGAGTGGATTCCAGGGCAATGGGTCCCTCATCCTCGACATCACGGACAAGCGCGGGTCCATGTGGTTCTACGGACACTTCGACGAGATCTTCTTCCGCGTCGGGGACAGGGTGAAGGCGGGTCAACTCATCGGCAAGATGGGCGACACCGGCTCACCCGGCGCGGTGCACCTGCACATTGAATTGCGCCCGCGCGGCTGGTCGGGTGGGGCGCAGGATGCGGAGCCGATTATTCGCAAGCTGTGCGCGGCGGCGTAGGCGCCGTCCTCGTGCTCGGCAGATGCGATGGCGCGTGAGCGGCTACACGCCGGTCGTCGACCGCGGATAGGCGACATCCGGGTCCGTCATCACATTGACGACGTAGGGCACCCCGGAGGCGAAGGCCCGGTCGAGGGCCACCCCGATGTCCGACGGCCGCGTCACTGTTTCCCCCGCACCGCCGAGAGCCCGCACAACCTCGTCGTACGGCGTGGGGCGCAGGTCGGCGGCGACGTCGTATCCGTAGAGGAAGCGCATGGGGTGGCGCTCGAGATTCCATCCTGCGTTGTTGCCGATGACGATGACGACCGGCAGGTCGTGGCGCACGAGTGAATCGACGTCCATGAGCGAGAAGCCCGCGGCGCCATCGCCCAGGAGGAGCACGACCTGTGATGACGGATGCGCCAGGCGAGCAGCCATGGCGTAGCCGGGTCCGGTGCCGAGGCAGCCATACGGGCCCGGATCGAGCCAGTGCCCCGGACGCTGTGGTTCGACGTAGCGACCCGCGAAGGATACGAAGTCTCCGCCGTCACCGATGACGACGGCATCGTCGGCGAGGCGCGGCAGCAGCTCGCCGTAGATCCGGGCGGGATGGATGGGATCGGCATCGCTCGCGAGGTCATCGGCGTCCGCGGCAATGGCGGCGAGGGCCCGCGCCCGCAGGCTGCCCGCCCATTCCTCGACGGCCAGGGGATCACCGATGTCGCTGGCGAGGCCGAGGAAGAAGGCGGTGAGGTCCCCGGCGGCACTCGCGGCGAGTTCGCGATGGGTGGCGATCTGTCCAGCAGAGTCGGCGACGTGGATGACCGGCGCCGCTGGATCACCGAAGCTGCCGTAGCCGAGGCGGAAGTCCAGTGGTGTACCGACGACCATGACCAGATCGGTGCCGGCGAATGCCGCACCGCGCGCGCGCGTGACCAGCAGCGGATGGTCGGGCGGGAGGATGCCGCGGGCCATGCCATTGGCGATGACCGGGATGCCGGTGGCGTCGGCGAACGCGCGGGCCGCGGTGTCGGCTCCGTCTGCCCAGACATCGCTGCCCAGGATGAGGACGGGGCGCTCGGCTGCGCGCAGCAGTCCGGCAATGTGCGCGAGATCCGCCTCGAGATGCTGGGCAGGAGGTGCGACGTCGGCCGCTCTCGGCACCGCGGGCGTGAAAAGCACGTCCATGGGGACATCGACGAAGACCGGCCCGCGGTGAGCGGTCCCGGCTGCGGTGAAGGCTGCATCCACGGCGGACCCCACCTCGGCGGGGTCGTGGACCGTGGTGGCGGCCTTGGTCACGGGAGCAAGCAGAGGCGGATGGTCGATCTCCTGCAGCGCCCCCGAACCCCAGCGCCCATCGGGTGCGCGGCCGCCGAAGAGGACCAGGGGTGAGCCGTGCACCCAGGCTCCGGCCACGGCGCTGATGGCATTGGTCACCCCGGGCCCAGCGGTCACCGCAGCACATCCTGGGATCCGGGTGAGTTTGCCCATGGCTTCGGCGGCAAAGACGGCTGTCTGCTCATGTCGCACATCGACGATGCGCATCGGGCCCGCACCACGGGCGTGCACCGTGGCTGCTCCGCCTACGGCAGCGTCGTACAGCGGGAAGATGTGAGCACCGGAGAGCGTGAAGAGATGTCGTGATCCATGCCGGAGGGCAGCATCGATTGCCTGGACGCCCCCATGGACCGGGAGTGCTCCGTCAACCGATGTCACAGGGCACCCAAAGTCACAGGATGGCTAGGGCCAGCACACTCGCGCCGAGTGCGACAAGGGCAACGATGGCGGTGACCGTGATGAGTGTCTTGTTTTGCACGGGGATCCTTTCGACCTCGCCAGGCTACCGGTCGCTGGGGCCGGTCCCTCAGCCACGGGTCGCACGCCCTAATCTGCCCATTCATGGGCAGTCTCGATCGGTTGGCGAGTGAGCGCACCGATCTCACCCCCGCCGAGGTGGAGCACCTTCAAGGTCTCGTGGGTGCCTGGGCGCTGGTTGCCGACCTGGCGATGTCCGACCTGGTGTTGTGGCTGCCCACCTGGAATTCGGGGGGGTGGGTGGCGGCCTCTCTCGTTCGGCCCACGACGGCGTCCACGAGCGTTCCCGAAGATGTCGTCGGGTCATTCCTGCCGCGCGGTCGTCAGCCGGCGCTGGACCGCGCTGCTGCATCGTTGCAGATGGTGCCGTCAGCCGAGGGTGCCGTGGCGGTCCCGATCCACGTGGGGGCTCGCGTCATTGCGGTGCTCGCGCGAGAGGCGTCCACCCGGCGAACAGGGCAGATCGAAGATGTCTACCGCGGCCTCGCTGAACAACTGCTCACCATGGTGGGTGAGGGGACGTTCCCTCCGGCTCATGAAGACTGGGCATCGGGCAGTGCCCCTCCCCGCGTGGGAGATGGACTCATCACCGTTGATGTTCATGGCCGGGTGACTTTCGCGAGCCCCAATGCGGTGTCGGCGTTCCGCCGCCTTGGGCTTGCGCGTCCGTTGGAGGGTGCGGATCTGGCTTCGCTGGCGACGCGCCTGTGGCATCGCCCGGGCCCCATCGACGAGGGACTCGCCCTGGCGGCCAGCGGCCGGGTGGCTGCCTATGCGGAAGTGGAAAATGCCTCGGCCTGCGTCACGGTGCGCTCGGTGCCCCTGGATCCCGAGAGTGGTTCCGCCGGCGCCATAGTGCTGGTGCGAGACATCACGGATCTCCGGCGTCGCGAGCGAGCGCTCCTGAGCAAGGATGCGTCGTTGCGCGAGGTACATCACCGGGTCAAGAACAATCTTCAGACGGTGGGTGCACTCCTGCGCCTGCAATCGCGCAGGGTGCAGGCCGAAGAAGCCCGGGAGGCCTTGGCGGAGGCAGGTCGGCGGGTTGCCTCGATTGCTGCCATCCACGAGGTGCTTGCCCAAGACCCCGGAGACCACATCGATTTTGATGCCGTACTTGACCGGCTCCTGAGTGTGGAGCGGGATCTTGCATCCGCGTACGCGCCGGGTGTTGAGATCATCCGACAGGGGTCGTTGGGGATGGTTGCCACGGATGCGGCTAGTCCGCTGGCCATGGCCGTGTCTGAGTTGGTCCACAACGCCGTGGAACATGCGGGAGCACACACCATCTGCGTCGAGCCGTCGCGCAGCGATGGTCGCATCGGAGTCACGGTGCGTGATGACGGTGCAGGTATGGGACTCACCACTGACGAGGGTCTCGGATTGCAGATCGTGCGCACCCTCATCGAGGAGGACCTTCACGGTGAGTGCGAGATCACGTCACCCGCCGGGGGAGGATGTGTCATCAGTGTCAGCCTGCCCTGGAATGACTAGGGCGCCCAACCGACCGAGCAGAAGGGTCGCGGAGCGTCCTCAGGCAGTGGTGCGGGCGCGCAGGCGAGCATTGCGGCGTTTGAGCGCTCGACGCTCATCCTCGCTCAGGCCGCCCCAGACGCCGGCATCCTGCCCGGTCTCAAGTGCCCACTGCAGGCACTCGTCGATCACCGGGCACACGCGACACACGGACTTGGCCTCCTCGATCTGGAGGAGAGCGGGTCCGGTGTTGCCGATGGGGAAGAACAGCTCGGGATCCTCGTCACGGCACGCAGAGTCGTGGCGCCAATCCATGGTCCCTCCTCACCTCGATCACGTGCTTGTGACGTGATTCACGCGCACTCCCGGGGGGGCGCACCCATGAGGCAGGGGTGCACGTGCGCAGATCACGAGCCGGATGTATCCAGCCCTTAAGGGTCGCAGACGGCGCGTGTCTCCACAAGGCGAAACGGCATACGCGCCTCCCCGGCAGACTGTCAGTTTGGTCACATATCACGGCCATGTCCGTTTATAGGACATTGTACGGATACGTTCGCAGGACTAGGCGATGACCCCTAACGCTGAGGCCTGCGCCTCGAAGTAGACCGACCGCACCGCACCGAGCCCCTCCCCGTCAATCTGCAGAGGCGTCGCCCGAGTTGCTGCGACCGTGAATGTCGTGAGGTCGTGCGCGACCGTCAGGCTCCGTGCGGTGGAACCCGCCCGACTCCCCGCAATCATGCGGCGGGCGAGCCGCAGGGCGGTGCCGACCCCCATGCGACGCACGGCAAAGAGATCGAGGCCGGTGTCAAAGGAGGCATCGGGGCACGGCGTGATGGGCAAGGATCCGAAGTACGTCCACGGTGAGGTGTTTTGGACGAGCGCGACGAAGACCCCCGCGATGTCGGCATCCGGCAGGCGGACGCTGAGCGCAGGGTCGCGGCGATTCGTGCGCAGGAGGAATTGGCGCATGGTGGTAAAAAAGTAGCGAGTGGGAGTGGCCTCGTGGCCCTTGTCTCGGTCCGCCTCCATAGCGGCGATGATCTCCGCATCGAGTCCAAGCCCGGCATTGGCAAGGAACCAGCGTGGAGTCCAGGTGTCACCCTCCCAGGGAGTCACTGTGGCGCGGCCAAGACTGACGCGGCGGCGACGTCCTTCCCGCACGGCCTGGAGGATCTCCCCGGTGGCTTCCACCGGATCGGCAGGCAAGCCCAGGGCGCGTGCAAAAACGTTGGCACTCCCCCCGGGGATCACGATGAGGTCAGGCAGAGCACCGTCCCCATCGGTCATGGGGAGATCCGGTGTGAGGAGGCCGTTGACCGCCTCATTCACCGTGCCATCGCCGCCGAGGACGCACAGCACATCCGCCCGCTCCCGTCGCGCACGCCGGGCAATCTCGGCCGCATGGCCGCGGTGCTCGGTGGCCACGATCTCCAGATCGACCTGACCCGCCAGTGCCCGTGTGAGGACATCGGTGACGCGTGGGGACGTGGTCGTCGCGTGCGGGTTGACAACGAGGAGTCCACGCACCCTTTTACTGTAGTCCGCCTACGCTGGTGGCATGATCTCCGGACGTCCATTCGTCATCGTCCTTGCCGCTGCCGTGGCACTCGTCGAGGGTGTCTTCCTCATCGGCTATGCCCTCTACATTGCTGTTCAGGTGGCACGGCTGGGCATCACCGGCCCCGAAGCGGTCAGCAACCCCGTGTCGGTGATGATGGAAATCGTGATCTTTGCCGGTATCGGTGCGGGGTTGCTCGCCTCGGCATGGGGACTGTGGCAGCTACGGCGATGGGGACGCGCTCCAGCCATCCTCGGCCAGCTTCTTGCGCTCATCGTGGCCGTGCCACTGGCCTTTGCGATCGGATCCGTGGAGCGCTCGATCGCCATCGTCACCATCATCGCGGCGGTGACCGCGCTGATCTGCCTTTTCCTCCCGACGACGACACGGGCCCTGGAGCGGGCGGATTGAGCCTGCGCGCTTAACTCGCCTTGATGGCCGCCCGGGGGGAGCGGACAAGAGCAACCCCCGTTGTCGCAATCGCGAATCCCACGAGCACGAGCGGGGACAGTCGCTCGCCGAAGAGGATCCACGCCTCAATGAGTGTGACGGGAGGCACGAGGAAGTAGAGGCTGGCAAAACCTGACGCGGTCCCGCGGCGGATGAGCCAGAACATCAGCAGGATCGCGCCAACGGACAGCACGAGCACCATGTACGCCATCACCACCGCGAAGGTAGGTGTCCATTCAATCGTCAGCGGTTCTGTTGCAGCAGCAGCCAGGGCGAGGACCACGGCAGCGGCGACGTACTGAACAGTCGTGCCGGATACGGGGGGAATGCCATCCCCCCAGCGCTTTTGCAGCAGCATGGCGGCGGTGGTCCCCGCCAGGGCGACGATCGCCGCAAGAGCGGCTCCCGGTGAGGTGGTCCCGGTGACGAGCCCGGGGAGCAGGACGACGGTGGCACCGATGAGTCCGAGGCCGAATCCCACCCGCTGGCGGGCAGACACTCGCTCGCCCAGGGTGGGACCCGCGAGCACAGCGACCAGGATTGGCTGCAGACACACGATGAGTGCCGTCACGCTGATGGGCAGACCGAGATCAATGGCGATGAAGAGTCCGCCGAGATAGACGGCATGCAGGAGGATTCCGATGAGTGCAGCCTGTGGCACCTGTCGCCTGTGCGTGATGCGTGGGGCTCGGAGCGCGATAACCAGGAGGACGAAGACAGCAGCCGCGATGGTCATGCGCACGCCGAGCAGGGTCAGCGGAGCGGCGTATGGGAGGCCGTACTTGGCGCCGATGAAGCCCGTGCTCCACACAATGACGAAGACAGCGGGGGCGACCCGGACCCAGACGTTCACCGGGCAAGGTCGCGCAGGGTCTGACCCGTCACACGCTGCACAGTCCATTCATCCATGGCAAGAGCACCGATGCTGCGGTAGAACTGCAGAGCTGGCTCGTTCCAATCCAGGACCCACCACTCGAGTCGACCGTATCCACGATCACGGCAGATGCGTGCGAGTTCGACAAGCAGTGCCTTGCCGTATCCCTCGCCGCGATATGCCGGACGCACGTACAGGTCTTCCAGATAGACCCCGTGCCGGCCGAGCCAGGTGGAGAAGTTGCGGAACCACAGGGCGAATCCGACAACGGTGCCGTCGGGGGTCTCGGCGATGAGAGCAAAGACGGCCGGATCGGGTCCAAACAGTGCTGCATCGAGGAGGTCCTCCGTGGCGGCAACCTCGTCGAGAGCCCGTTCATACTCGGCCAATTCGCGGATCATGGCCAGGATGTCGGGGACGTCGCTGGGGAGGGCCGGGCGGATGCTCATACGCGCATTGTCCCGAAGGGTAGTGCGTGCCCGTCATGGGACCGGGCTCAACTCTCCAGACGCTGAAGGCGGGCCGGCGCGGCAGTGCGTGAGCTACCCTCAGCCCCAATCGCGATGGCCGGAAGCCACGCGAGCGAGCGACAGAGGGTGCAGTGATCTTGACGATGTTGACGGAGTCGCAGCGGGCGACGCTGCGCGCGTTGATCGACCGGATCATCCCGGCGGACGACTTCCCGGGTGGCTGGGAAGCCGGAGTGGGCGGCTACCTTGACCGCCAGTTCGCAGGGGACCTGTGCCATCAGCTCGACATGTACCGCGCAGGGCTCGACGCGTTTGACATCGAGGCCCGCGCGACGGCCGGGGTCAACTTCGCCGAGCTCGCCCCCGATGCGCAGGATGCGTTGCTGCGTAAGGTCGAGTTGGGCGATGTGGTCACCGATTGGCCGATCGAGCCGGCCGTGTTCTTCCACGCAGCGGCCGAGCATGCTGCCGAGGGCTTCTACGGCGACCCGGGCAACGGCGGCAACCGCGATGGGGTGTCCTGGCGCATGATCGGCTTCGAGGTCACCGGATGAGCACGTACGACGTCATTGTCGTGGGTGCCGGGGCCGGTGGCGGTGTCGCCGCCGGCGTGCTGGCCGAGGCGGGCAAGGCCGTCCTGCTGATCGAGCGCGGACGCGAAATGGCGTTTGAGGACGTCCCGCGCGACCACCTGCGCAACCACCGCTACTCGCGCTACGGGCACAACACCGGTCCGAGCCTGGAGGGCAATCCACGCGTGCTGGTGGACCTGGATGGCCACGAACACACGCTGCGCCCGCATGAGGATGCGTACCAGAACAACGCCACCGGCGTGGGTGGCGGTGCGCGGGTGTACGGCGCGCAGGCCTGGCGCTACCTGCCGGCCGACTTCGAGATGGCCAGCACCTACGGCGTACCGGCCGGGAGCTCGCTGGCTGACTGGCCGATCGGCTACGCCGACGTTGCGCCCTACTACGAGCGCGCCGAGTGGGAGATCGGGGTGTGTGGCGACAGCGTCGGGAGTGCCGAGCGCTGGCCGCGTGACAGGGATTACCCGATGCCACCGGTGCAGCTCAATCGCCAGGGTGCGCTCATGCGGCGCGGTGCGGAGGCGCTCGGCTGGTCGACGCTGGCAGTGCCACTGCTGATCAACAGCACGCCGTACGGCGGCAGGCCGGCCTGCATCCACTGCCAGCACTGCATCGGCTTCGCCTGCCCGGTCGACGCCAAGAACGACAGCCAGAACACTCTGCTGGCGCGTGGGCGTGCGACCGGCCGGGTCGAGGTGGTGACCGAAGCCATGGTGGAGCAGGTCAACACTGTCGGTGGCCGGGTGGTCGGCGTGACGTACGTCGACCGCGATGACAAGCGCCAGAGTGCGCGCGCCGAGGTGGTGGTGCTGGCCGCTGGCGCGATCGAGACCGCCCGGCTCATGCTGAACTCCGTCTCGTCGGAGCACCCGCACGGGCTCGGCAACGCGCACGACCAAGTGGGGCGCAACCTGCAGGGCCACTACTACCCCGGCGCGGTCGGCCTGATGTCCGAGCCGGTGCACGACGGCATCGGTCCGGGCGTGACCACCGCGATCACGCAGTTCAATCACGGCAACGCCGACCTGATCGGCGGCGGCATGATCGCGGACGAGTTCGTGGTGCTGCCGATCATCTTCTGGGCGCGCAATCTGCCACCGGATCTGCCGCGCTGGGGTGCGGAAGCCAAAGGCTTTATGCGCGACAACTACACCCGGGTGGCGCGCGTGATGGGTCCGGTGCAGGAGATCCCCAGCCCGGACGCGCGCGTGACGCTCGACCCGAAGGTGCGCGATCGCTGGGGCATCCCGGCCGCGCGGCTCTCGGGTGCGGCCCATCCCGAGACGGTCCGCACGGCCGAGTTCATGTACGCGCGGGCAGGGGAGTGGCTGGCCGCCTCAGGCGCGCAGCGGATCTGGGGGTCGCCGCCGAAGGTGAAGCTCAGCGGCGGCCAGCATCAAGCCGGCACCGCCCGCATGGGCGATGACCCAGCCAGCTCGGTGACCGACCGCTGGAGTCGGGTCCACGGCCACGACAACCTTTACGTGGCCGATGGCTCGGTGCACGTGACCAATGGCGGCTTCAACCCGGTGCTGACGATCATGGCGCTGGCATTTCGCGCCGCCGAGCACGTCTCCCGGGCGTGGTAGGGCCGCGAGCGGACTCCCCATCCGTCTATGCCTTCGTGATCTCCCAGCATCGAGATAGCGGCGTAAATCGGGCGCGAAGAACCACATACACATTTAGGCTTTCCACATGTCTGACTTTGTGATTTCGGGGGCCTACTTATACGTACATCTCGATTCACTGGACTGCAGGTGAAGCGGAGACTTCACTGATTGGCTAGTGCATCGCTGACGCGAGAGGTTCACGGATGCGGAGAATGCTTTCCAGACCTGGGACTGCCCCGGCTTTGGTTACCTCGCGGGGTTGAGGTGTTAGGCCGCGAGTGC
>JANRCR010000024.1:18940-34122 GCA_030726915.1 Candidatus Nanopelagicales bacterium | reverse complement strand
GGTTCACGGTGACTGCACGTGAAGGTGATGCCGCTGAACTGATCATCACCGTGCCCGGCCTCCTCGACCCGGATGCCGACGTCAGCGACGAACAACTGGACGTTGTAGGTGGCGGCTTCCCTCCAGGCTTTTTCTCTCACCCGTTTCGTTGTTAGAAGTGCCCGTATCTGGATTCATGTGCCCTCGGGTCCGCGGGTGGCCCAGGCCCGCATTCTCACTTCGTCGAGATGACGCCAGTTGCCACGTCCGAAACTCTCAATCGGGCTAGTTATCTATAAGTGCGTCCTTACGAATGGGTACAAGCGCATTTCCCACTATTCGGTGGGAAATGCGGATTGAAATCCTGGTCGTCAAGGGGTTCGCCCGTCGTGGTGATGGTGCACTGGTAGGCCGGGACCGCAGTGCTTGATGATGGCACCGGGTCGTCGGTTCGAGCCCGGCCGGGCCCACCGCGGCGGATGCGACCGGCAGGGTCTCGGGCCCCAGCCGGTCGCATCCGTGTCCTACTTCACACCCATTCGTCGGGGTCCGCATCCGGAGAGCACCCCGGCCGCGTCAGGCCACCTCGTCCGGGGTGTCTCCCAGTGCCTCCCACAGCCGGAGATAGTCAGCGGTGTCACGGGCTCGGTCCGGTGAGGACCGCCACATTCCTCGGACAACACCCGTGGCATCAACGAGGAAGCTGGCCCTCTCGGCAAGACCGGTCACGCCGTTGAAAGCGCCATACGACCGGGCCACGTCCCCGTGGGGCCAAAAGTCGCTCAGCAGACTGAAGTCAAGGTGCTCGATGTCCGCAAGGGTTCGCAGGACGTACATCGAGTCGCAGGAAATGGCGAGGACGGGCAGCGTCGCCGCCACGTCACGCAATTGACGCAACTCGTCATGGCATACAGGTGTGAAGGCGGCAGGGAAAAACACAATCAGCACGGCCCCACGATCCGCCGATAGTGACGTCGCGACGCCGTGTTGGTCAGGAAGCGTGAAGCCTGGCGCTTCCTGACCTATGCCCGGTCCGCCACTCACCACAACTCCTCGGTCGCCCACCTAGCGGATCAGAACTCGCGCTGGCCACATCTGCAGGGGCAGGATGTCCCCATGACATTACCTCGGCCCGAATCCGCAGATCGGGGTCGGATCAGCTCCGACCCCGATGCTGTCATAGCGGAGACCGTGGCTGCCTGGGATGCGTTCCTCCTCGCACTGGCCGATGTGGACCGAGATGGGCCCACGCGGACGTCGAACCGCTCCGTCGCCCGCGTCCTCACGGTGCTGGGATCCTGGCCGGAGGGCCGTCCACTGGAGCATCTGCGCGCCGACGCGATCGCCGGACGCCACGGGGCAGAAGCACTCGACGACACCGAGGGCCGAGTGCTCGCCATGCGGGCGCACGCCACCGATGACCAGATCCTCGCGGCACTCATACGAGCCCGCGATGACATTGCCGCCTGGGGAGCTTCGACCGAGTTTGCGGCCGAATCCCTGTTGGAGGTGGGCGGTCCCCTGGGCGTGGTCCCTCTCGGCACGATGGTGGCAGCGTCGTCGTACCAATTGGCAGTGGCCTCGAGGGACCTGGCACCCGCGGGTATGCACACGCCCGACATCGTCGTGGACGCGGGCGTGTGCTCCCTCCTGGATTCGGTCGGTGCCGTTGTGGCGGCATCGGGCTCAGCGACGGAGAAGGCGCCACTTGATCTGTCGGTGGACACACCGCGACTCAGTGTGCGCATCTGCGTCGTCGGAGCGGATTGGCGCGTGGACGTCGGCGAACGCAGCGACACGGCCACGGATGGTGGTCCCTCGCTCACCTGCACACCCGATGTCCTTGTGGACATTGCCTCGGGTCGCCTCGCGGCTCCGGTGGCCTACGCACGCGGTGCTATCCAGGCGCACGACCTCGTCGGCCTCCTACGCGTAGCGACCATCCTCGCATCGGCCCCAGGCCTTCCCGGTACGGAAGGATTGCGCGCGGCTGTCGGCGCCTATGCGGCCACGACACGGGCTGCTGATGCGATGGGTCGTGCGGTGGGAGGCGCCTGGCGACGACTTCGTCGGGAGTAAATCAGCGACGACCTGCGCGTGGCGCGACGAGGCGGGTGCCCTGCCAATCACGCCCCGCACTCACCGTCGATGTTTGCTGCAGGCCCGCTGTGGGAGCGGCGTCCGAGATGTCCTCAGCCTCGATGTGTCCATCGCGACCAGGCTTCGGGGTCAGCAGCCAGATAACACCGTGATCGGCCAGGGGCCCGATCGCATCGACGAGGGCGTCCACAAGATCACCATCATCGTCCCGCCACCACAGCAGGACGACATCGACGACATCGTCGTAGTCATCGTCGACGAGCTCAACGCCAGCGGCGCCACTCACGGCTTGCCGCACGGCATCATCGGCATCACCATCGACGCCGATCTCCCATACAGCGTGCCCGGGTTCGATCCCCAAGACGCCGAGCATCGCCGTGCTCTGGTCAGTCACGGACAGTCCACCACGCATCGATCCACAGGCGTAGTCCACCGGACCGGAGGCCATTGCGCAACCAGGTCGCAACTATTGGCCAGCCGGTTACTCATGCGTACCCGGGGCGCGACGGCGCTGGGAGCCGCGATGCGCGAGGATGGGGCCATCCGCACGGTGCCGGGCAACAGCCGAGGCACCCCCGGCGAAGGGGATCCAATGGCACCAGGCTTCGACCCGCTGCGCCCGCAGCCGCTCCTGGCCGGCGGCCTGCCCACGCAGTACGTCGATGTGGACCCCGAGGAGACGGGAGAGTGGACCGCATCCCTCGACCAGCTCATTGACGGATCCGGGTCCTATCGCGCCCGTTATCTCATGTTGGCCCTGCTGAGGAGAGCGGCCGAACGCAATGTGGGCGTTCCCAGCCTTCGCTCGACGGACTACATCAACTCCATCTCTCCGGAGATCGAGCCGTGGTTCCCCGGTGATGAGGCTCTCGAGCGTCGCATCCGCGAGTTCATCCGCTGGAATGCGGCCATCATGGTGCACCGAGCTCAGCGGCCCGGCATCAGCGTCGGCGGCCACATCTCTACCTACGCGTCGTCGGCAACGCTCTACGAGGTGGGCTTCAACCACTTTTTCCGCGGCCCCGATGCACCCGGAGGCGGAGACCAGGTCTTTTTCCAGGGGCACGCCTCCCCCGGCATTTACGCTCGAGCATTCCTCGAGGGGCGCCTGTCGGAGGGCCAACTCGATGGCTTCCGCCAGGAGTTGTCCCACCCCAGTGGTGGCCTGCCGTCCTACCCCCATCCCCGCCTCATGCCGTGGTTCTGGCAGTTCCCCACCGTCTCGATGGGACTCGGACCCCTCTCCGCGATCTACCAGGCCCGCTTCAACAAGTACCTCCACAACCGGGGGCTTAAGGACACGGCCCAGCAGCGAGTCTGGGCCTTCCTCGGCGACGGTGAAATGGATGAGGTCGAGTCCGTGGGTGCCCTCGGTCTGGCCGCGCGCGAAGAACTCGACAACCTTGTCTTCGTCGTCAACTGCAACCTTCAGCGCCTCGACGGACCGGTGCGCGGCAACGGCAAGATCATCCAGGAGTTGGAATCTCTCTTCCGCGGTGCCGGCTGGAACGTCCTCAAGGTCATCTGGGGTCGCAAGTGGGATGAGTTGCTCGCACAGGATCGTGATGGCGCGCTCGTGAATCTCATGAATGCCACGCCCGATGGTGACTTCCAGTCCTACAAGGCAGAGGACGGCGGATTCATCCGCGAGCACTTCTTCGGCCGAGACCCTCGCACGGCAAAGTTCGTCCACGACTGGACGGATGATCAAATCTGGAGCCTGCAGCGAGGCGGACACGACTATCGCAAGATGTTCGCCGCCTACAAAGCTGCAGTCGAAACCACCGGACAGCCCACAGTGATTCTTGCCAAGACCATCAAGGGCCACACCCTCGGCCCGCATTTTGAAGGCCGCAATGCAACGCATCAAATGAAGAAGCTGTCGCTGGACGACCTCAAACTCTTCCGCGACCGTCTCCACATCCCCGTCTCCGATGCCGAATTGGGCGATGGCTACCTACCCCCCTACTTCCACCCCGGCCCTGACTCTGAGGCCTTCACGTACATGATTGATCGACGTCGGCGACTCGGTGGATCCGTGCCGGAGCGGCGTACCCGAGCCGCGGCGCTCCCCCTGCCTCCCAAGGAGACCTACGACGTTGTCCGGAGGGGATCGGGGAAGCAGCCCATCGCCACAACCATGGCGTTTGTCCGCCTGTTGAAGGACCTCATGCGGGATAAGGGTATCGGCGCTCACTTCGTGCCGATCATTCCGGATGAGGCGCGCACCTTCGGCATGGATTCGCTCTTCCCCACGGCAAAGATCTACAACCCCGGTGGGCAGCAGTACACCTCCGTCGATCGCGAACTGGTGCTCAACTACCAGGAGGCCGCGGATGGGCAGATCCTGCACGAGGGCATCAATGAGGCTGGCTCCGTCGCTTCCTTCATAGCCGCCGGGTCGTCGTACTCAACACACGGCATCCCCATGATTCCGGTGTACATCTTTTATTCGATGTTCGGCTTCCAGCGCACCGGTGACGCCTTCTGGCAGGCGATGGATCAGATGACCCGGGGATTCGTCCTGGGAGCCACGGCCGGTCGCACCACACTCAATGGCGAGGGCCTCCAGCACGAGGATGGCCACTCCATGCTGCTCGCGTCAACGAATCCGGCCGCTGTGGCCTACGACCCCGCCTACGGATACGAGATCGGTCACATCGTCGGCGACGGGCTGCGGCGGATGTACGGCGAACATCCGGAGGACGTCTTCTACTACCTCACCGTCTACAACGAGCCCTATCCGCAGCCGGTCGAGCCCGCCGATGTCGACGTCGACGGCATCCTGAGGGGAATGCACCTGGTGTGCGCCGGCGGGGGCGATCAGGCGAAGCCACAAATCCTGGCCTCCGGTGTGGCGGTCAACTGGGCGCTCGATGCGCAGCGCCTGCTCAAGGATGACTGGGGGGTCGAGTCCGACGTCTGGTCGATCACATCGTGGAATGAATTGCGCCGCGAGGCGCTGGATGTCGATCGGTGGAACTTCCTCAACCCACTCGAGGAGCCCCGGGTCGCCTACGTGACCGAGCGACTCAGGAATCGAGGTGGGCTCACCGTCGGTGTCTCCGACTGGATGACCGCCGTCCAGGACCAGGTGCGGACCTGGATTCCCGGCGACTATTTCACTCTCGGGACAGATGGATGGGGCATGTCCGACACCAGAGGTGCCCTGCGGCGCCACTTCCTCGTCGACGCCGAATCGATCACCGTGCGCACCCTGACGGGGCTCGCGGGTCAGGGTCTGGTCCCACGACAGGACCTGGCCAAGGCCATCGAGAGATATCGACTGTTGGATCCGGGGGCAGCAGATGCGGGCAACACCGAGGGGTCGGGATGAGCCGCTCAGACAAGGCAGATCCGCGTCGGTTTGTGAAGTATCTCGAGGCGGAGCGCAAGGCGTCGATGCTCTATCGCTCCCTGGCCGAAGTGAGTGACGGTGAACGTCGCGAGGCGCTGCTCGAACTAGCCGACATCGAAGATGACCATGCGGCCCATTGGCTGGCCAAGCTCGAGGAGTACGGCGTGGCCATCCCGCCCGCTCCGGATCACCTAGACGCCGAAGATGCCGCGCTCGTCGGTCGCGCTCGTGCCGCGGGCATGGACGATGTACTCGCCCGACTGGAAGAGGCGGAGGGTGCGGACGCGGGAATGTACGACGACGAGCCGGAGGCTCCGCCGCAGATGTCTGTCGATGAGCGCGAGCATGCGGAGACCTTCCGGCGCCTGCGCGAGCGCGGACCGGCCCCGGGTGAAGTCGAGCGGGGCATCATTGGTGCGGGCGGTGAAGTGGAGTTCGGTGAGACATGGCATCGCGTTGACACCTCCGGATCCGTCCGGGCAGCGATCTTTGGTATCAGTGATGGCCTCGTCTCCAACACCGCTCTCGTCATGGGCTTCGCAGGGACCGGGACGGACAACGGCGTCGTGCTCTTCGCGGGAGTGGCGGGACTCCTCGCGGGTGCCTTCTCGATGGCAGCCGGTGAGTACGTCAGCGTCGCAAGCCAGCGTGACCTCTTCCAGCATGAGTTGGAGAAGGAGGCCGAGGAGTTGCGCGAGAAGCCCGAGGAAGAGCGCAAGGAACTTGAGCTCATTTATCGCGCCAAGGGCATGGACCGGGCCACCGCCAAGGCCGCCGCTGATGCCATTTTTAAAGATCCTCAGGTGGCACTGGACACCCTGGCGCGAGAAGAGCTCGGTCTTAATCCTGATGAGTTAGGCAACCCCTACAAGGTCGCCCTGTCGAGTTTCCTTGCCTTCGCCATCGGTGCATTTGTCGTGGTGCTGCCCTACCTGCTCGCGGTCGTCTGGCCCGACACCTTCGGCAGCACCATCCCCCTCATTGCAGCCGTCGTCCTTTCAGCGGTCGCCATGCTGATCGTCGGCGGATTGGTCGGAAGGCTCTCGGGCCGCGGGGTGGCGAGAGGGGCACTACGCCAATTCACCGTCGGCGCTCTGGCCGCCGGAGTGACGTACATCATCGGCCGGATCATCGGAGATCTCACAGGCCTCAGCTCCACCGGCTTGGGATAGTGACCCCGTCGCAGCGCGCCGCGACTGCGCGCAGGCTGGAGCAAGCATCAGGGCGTCTCGCGACCGCTGTCACTGTCCATCTCGACGAACGACTCGAGTGGTTCCGGGACTTGCCCGCAGACGAACGCTCCTGGGTAGGCCTGATCGCGCAGGCTGGCGTTGCGGGGGTCATCACCTGGTACCGCGAGCCGGATGCCGCACGTGCCAGCGCGCAGGACGTCTTCAGCGCGGCACCCCGGGAGCTCGCCGGCGCGATCACGCTGGAGCAGACGGTCGAAATGGTGCGCTGCACCGTGGATCTTCTCGAACAACTCCTCCCGGAACTCGCCGGACCTGACGATGCTGCTGGTGTGCGCGACGCGGTCCTGAGTTATTCGCGCGAGATTGCTTTCGCGGCGGCCGAGGTCTACGCCCGCGCGGCCGAGGCGCGGGGTGCCTGGGATGCACGCTTGGAAGCGCTGGTGATGGAGGGCATGCTGCGAGGGGAATCCGATCACACCCTCCTGGGTCGTGCGTCCGCCCTTGGCTGGCCGTCCGGTGCTGGTGCAACCGTCCTCGTTGGGCCTCCTCCCGCGGGCGACAGCGCTGCGGGCCTGCACGTCATGCGTCGTGCAGCGGAGCATCACGACCTTTCCCTCCTCGCGGCACTGCACGGCGATGCACTCGTCGTCCTGGCGAGTGGCAAGGATTCAGATGAACGCACCGCGCGAATCCTTTCACCCCACTTCGGCCCGGGACCGGTCGTCATCGGCCCCGCAGCCCGGGAGCCTGCGGATATCGCCCCCGCCTGTGGAGTGGCCGTGAGTGCCTACGCCGCTGCCCGCGGATGGCCTCAAGCTCCCCGTCCGGTCCCGGCTGACGACCTTCTACCCGAACGCGTGCTGGCCGGAGATGCATCCGCCCGTCACGCCCTGGTCACCGACCTCTCCGCGGTGTTGGACGATCCTGATCTCCGACGCACCCTGGAGACCTACATCGAGAGCAATACAAGTTTGGAGGGCACCGCCCGGGCGCTCTTCGTCCATGTCAACACGGTGCGCTACCGCCTCCGCCGCGTCGAGGCCCTCACCGGCCGGTCCCCTATGGACCCGCGGGATGCCCTGGCCCTGAGACTCGGCCTGATCCTCGCCCGCTTGTAGGATACCTACAAGTTTCCTGGTGAGACATTGGCGTCACTCACCGGGCCGAGCGGATCGACGCCACGAGAGAGTGGCGCCCGTGCTCGTCGTTGTTGCCCCCGGACAAGGTGCCCAGACGCCTGGATTCCTCACGCCCTGGTTGGACGTCCCCGGCGTGGCAGCGCGCCTGGAGTGGTTATCCGTCGTGAGCGGTATCGACCTGATTGAGCATGGCACTCGCTCCGACGCCGAGACGATCCGCGACACGGCCATCGCGCAACCACTGCTCGTTGGGGCCGGCCTGGTCACCCTGCTGGCTCTTTTCCCCCACCCCGCCGAGGCATTCACCCGTGTATCGGTGGGGGCAGGTCACAGCGTTGGCGAGATCACCGCCGCCACCGCCGCTGGCGTCCTCACCGCCGAGCAGGCCATGGTCTTCGTCCGGGAGCGGGGTCGGGCCATGGCGAACGCTGCTGCCCTCGCGCCCACCGGCATGAGCGCCGTCCTCGGTGGCGACACCGAGGACATCCTCACCGCTGCAACCGCCCTGGGTCTCACCGCGGCCAATATGAATGGCGCCGGTCAAATCGTCCTGGCCGGGTCACTCACGGCACTTGCTCAGTTTGCAGACTCCCCACCCGAGAAGGCCCGGGTGCGTCCCCTGCAGGTGGCCGGCGCATTCCACACCGACGTTATGGCCCCTGCCGTTGAGGTCCTCAAGCGATACGCGCGATCTGTCTCCACCCACGACTCACGGATCAACCTGCTGTCCAACGCCGACGGCCGCGTCGTCCACGACGGGCGCGATGTGCTCCGCAGGCTTGTCTCCCAGGTCAGCCGCCCGGTGCGCTGGGATCTGTGCATGTCAACGATGGCGGATCTTGGGGTCACCGCCCTCATCGAGATTCCGCCCGCCGGCACCCTGACCGGGCTTGCCAAGCGGGCGCTCCCCGGCGTTGACACGGTCGCACTCAACTCACCCGACGACCTCGACGCCGCATGGGCTCTGGTCGAGCGGCACGGTATTCCCAGCACCTTGGATACCGCTCCCACCTGGCGCCTGATCATCTCGCCGATGAAGGGAACCTTCCATCGGGCCGAGAGTGCGGGGGGCATCGGTGAGCGACTCGCACACGATGCCGCTGTCGGACTCGTGACGAATCTCCGAGACAGTGTTGACGTCGTTGCACCCCATGGTGGCACCATCGTGGAGTGGATCGTGGAAGACGGCGATCCCGTGGCACCCGGGCAGCCCATTGTGCGCCTACATCCAACGCACGAGGAGGTCTCCGCATGAGTGCAACAATCCAATCTCCGGCGGGTGCAGCGTTTGCTCGCATCCTGTCGATCGGTAGCTACCGTCCTGAGCGCGTTGTCACCAACGCCGAGGTATGCGAGCGCATCGACTCCACCGACGAGTGGATTCGCGAGCGATCCGGCATCGTCGAACGCCGGTATGCCGCACCGGATGAGTCCGTGGTGGACATGGCGGTCTCTGCGGCAGAGAAGGCACTCGCCTCCGCTGGGATCTCTGCGGATCAGGTCGGCTTCGTCCTCGTGGCCACCGTGACGCATCCCTACCCGACTCCCTCGGCCTCAGCCGAGGTCGCCTACCGCCTCGGAGCCACCAACGCAGGCGCGACGGATATCAGCTCGGCCTGCGCGGGCTTTTGCTACGGACTCGCGATGGCTCAGGACATGGTGCGCGGCGGCAGTGCCATGTACGTCGTCCTCGTGGGTGTCGAAAAACTCACCGACTGGATCGACCTACACGACCGATCGACGGGCTTCATCTTTGCCGACGGTGCCGGTGCGGTTGTTGTTGGTCCATCCGATGAAGCGGCTATCGGACCGGTCGTCTGGGGTTCTGATGGATCCCAGCTCGATGCCATCAGCATGACGCAGTCGCTCATTGACTACCGAGACAATGGCGGTCCCCGCTTCCCCACACTCGTGATGAAGGGCCAGCAGGTCTTCCGCTGGGCCGTGTCGAAGATGGCGGTGGCTTCACAGGAGGCGCTTGATCGAGCTGGCGTGACGGCGGACCAGCTCGACGCCTTCATCCCCCACCAGGCCAATATGCGCATCACCGATGCGATGATTCGGGCGCTACACCTGCCCGAACACGTCGCGGTCGCTCGTGACATCGAGACGACGGGCAACACCTCGGCAGCGTCCGTCCCCATTGCGATGGACCGCATGCTCTCCACCGGCGAGGCCCCTCACGGAGGCACCGCCCTCCTCATCGGATTCGGTGCCGGCCTGGCCTATGCAGCTCAGGTCGTGACCCTGCCCTAGCGTGGTCCCCTACAAGACTCATCCGCCATCATCCGCCACGAAAGGAAAGCCATGAGCCAGGAGATTTTGGACGGCCTCGCCGTCATCGTCAACGAGGTTGCCGGCGTGCCCGTCGCTGACATTCAGTCGGACAAATCATTCATCGATGATCTCGACATCGACTCGCTGTCGATGGTGGAGGTCGTCATGGCTGCCGAGGACAAGTGGGGCGTCAAAATCCCCGACAGCGAGGTCAAGAACCTGCGCACAGTCGGCGATGCCGTCGCCTACATCGAGAAGTCGACCGCCTGATCGTGCGCATCGCGATCACCGGCCTCGGTGTCACCACGCCCGTGGGGGGGGACGTCGCGACATCCTGGGCTGCCCTCCTCGCTGGCCGGTCCGGGATCCGCGCGCTCCCGCGCGAGTGGGCGCAGGACCTCCCCGTCCGCTTCGCTGGCACTCTCGCAGAGGAACCACCCCTGGATCGAGTTGAGGCCAGGCGCCTCGACCGATCTCAGCAATCGGCCATGGTCGCTTCACGCGAGGCGTGGGCGGACGCGGGATCACCCGAGGTTGATCCGCTACGCATGGGCACCGTGATCGGCACCGGCATCGGCGGAGTCATCACCCTCCTTGATGCCTACGACGTACTCAAGGAGCGCGGTCCCTCCCGAATCTCCCCGCTCACCGTGCCGATGCTCATGCCCAATGGCCCCGCAGCGGTCGTGGGATTGGCCCACAACGCGGCAGCAGGGGTTCATGCGCCGGTGAGCGCCTGTGCATCCGGCGCGGAAGCTGTCGCGGTGGCTGCCCGAATGATCACGGACGGACGGGCGGACGTGGTGATCGCAGGTGGGACGGAAGCGCCCATTCATCCCCTCACCATGGCGGGTTTCGCAGCGATGCGCGCACTCTCCACCCGCAATGATGATCCCAGTGCTGCATCGCGCCCCTATGACATTGACCGTGATGGCTTCGTGATGGGTGAGGGGGCTGGCGCACTGATCCTGGAGTCCGAGGAGCACGCGCGCGCTCGCGGTGCTCGCATTTACGCCTATCTCATCGGAGCCGGTCTCACCGCTGACGCCCACCACATTGCACAGCCAGACCCCGAGGGTCGTGGCGCGGCCCGGGCAATCCTGGCGGCACTTGCCGATGGTGAGGCCAGTGCCGAGGACGTCGTACACGTCAATGCTCATGCGACGTCGACCCCGCAGGGTGACAGCGCCGAAGCGGTGGCCATCCGCTTGGCCCTGGGCTCAGCGCAGCCCGCCGTCACGGGCACCAAGTCCATGACCGGGCACATGTTGGGAGCCGCCGGGGCGGCCGAGAGTGTCTTCACCGTCCTCGCCCTGCACCATCGACGTGTCCCTCCGACGGCCAATCTCGATCACCAGGACCCCTCAATCGATCTGGATGTCGTCCACGGCGAGCCTCGCCAACTACCCGACGGTGAATGCGTAGCGCTCAATAACTCCTTTGGTTTTGGCGGGCACGACGTCGCCCTCGCCTTCAGGTCCGCCTGATGGTCGACGAGGTGGACCCACGCTCCCCGCGCGTACGACTCGAAGCCTTCTTTGATGCGGGCACCTTCACCGCCATCACACCCGAAGATGATCGGGGCGTGCTCGTCGGAGTGGGTGGGGTAAACGGTGCTGAAGTCGTCGCCTTCGCGACGGATCCGACGGTGCAGGGTGGCGCCATGGGCAGCGACGGGTGCCGGGCAATCATCACGGCGTACGACCGAGCATTCGCTGACTCATGTGCTGTCGTCGGCATCTGGCACTCCGGAGGCGCGCGACTGCGCGAGGGTGTCGCGAGTCTGGATGCGGTGGGTCGCGTCTTCGCAGCAATGACTCGTATCTCCGGCAAGGTGCCGCAAATCTCCATCGTCCTCGGCCCGGCCGCGGGCGGTGCGGCGTACGGCCCCGCACTCACCGACATCGTGATCCTCGGACCTCAGGGACGGATCTTCGTGACGGGTCCTGAGGTCATCCGATCAGTGACCGGTGAGCAGGTCGACATGGATCGTCTCGGTGGGGCAGACCCACATGGGCGACGCAGCGGGGTCGTTCACCTGGTCGCGGACAGCGAAGCAGATGCGCTGGCCGAGGGGCGGCGCCTTGCGCATCTGCTGGGTCGCCAGGGATCGCTGGATCTGGATTCTGTCCAGGACATCGATCTCGGCAGTCTCCTGCCCGAATCCTCCAAGCGCGCCTACGACGTCCATCCCCTCGTGGAGGCGTTTTTCGACGCAGACTCCATGGTCGAACTCCACGAAAAGTGGGCGCCCAACGTCGTCACTGCCCTCGGCCGCCTCGGTGGCCGCACCGTGGGGATCGTGGCCAATAACCCACTACGACTCGGTGGCTGTCTCGACTCCACGAGTGCCGAGAAGGCGGCTCGTTTTGTGCGCATGTGCGACGCCTTCGCCGTGCCCCTCGTCGTGCTCGTCGATGTCCCCGGATACCTCCCCGGGGTCGGTCAGGAGTGGGATGGCATCGTCCGGCGCGGGGCGAAGTTGCTCCATGCCTTCGCGGAATGCGTCGTCCCACGGGTGACCGTCGTGACACGTAAGGCTTACGGCGGGGCATTCGTCGCCATGAACTCCGCGTCACTGGGAGCCACGCGCGTCTATGCATGGCCCGGCGCCGAGGTAGCCGTGATGGGCTCCGTTGCGGCCGTGCGTGTCCTACATCGGCGCCGCCTGGCGGAGGCCACCGATGAGGAGTCTCGCGCCCAGCTCGAACTCGAACTCGCCGCAGAGCACGAGGTGATCTCCGGCGGGATCGCTCGCGCGGTCGACATGGGGGTCGTCGACGAGGTCGTCAGCCCGGATCGCACCCGGAGCGCCGTAGCGCGCGTCCTCCTGGACACCCCAGGGGTCCGCGGTGCGCACGGCAACATTCCGCTGTAGTCAGGAATCCCCCTGCACGACCGTGTTGTCCCGGTATCTCTTGCGCGCCGTGGCCGCCCTTTATCGCCCTCCATCGCCTTCTGTGATGGGATACGCCCCATGAGCAATCTCCTCGATGCCCTCAACGATGGACCCCTCCTCGGCGACGGCGCTATGGGCACGATGCTCCAGGACCTGGGCAACTCCGAGGGAGGTGCGCCTGAACTGTGGAATGTAGAGAGAGCCGATGTGGTCGAGGCGGTGCTCGAGGGCTACGCCGCCGCAGGATCTCGACTCCTGACCACCAACACCTTCGGTGGCACCCGGGCTCGACTGCAGATGCATGACCTGGAGGCTCGTGTTGGCGAGCTCAATCAGGCGGCCGCAGAGCTCGCTCGCCGAGTCGCTGACCGGTACGACGGCGTGTTCGTCCTCGGTGACATTGGACCCTCGGGTGAACTCATGGAACCGATGGGTGAGTTGACCCCGGAGTCGGCTGCCGACATGTTCGGCGAACAGATTCGCGGGCTGGTTGCCGGTGGCGTCGATGGCATCCTGATTGAGACCATGAGCGACCTCGCCGAGGTTGAAGCCGCGGTCACCGCTGCCCGCGCGGAGGCCCCCGGGCTGCCGGTGTTGGTCACACTGAGTTTCGACACCAATCTGCGCACGATGATGGGGGTATCTCCCACCATGGCCGTGCAATCAATCGCGGAGATGGGGGCCGATGTCATTGGTGCCAATTGCGGTCGCGGCCTGGATGAGATGCGGATCATCGCCGCTCAGCTCGCCGAGTCAGGAGCAGGATCGGTTCGCCTCATGGTGCAGTCCAACGCGGGACTCCCCCGCCTGCAGGGTGACACCTTCATCTTTGACGGCACTCCAGACGAAATGGCGACGTACGCCGCCGACATGCGCGATCTCGGCTTCTCCGTCATTGGTGCGTGCTGCGGTTCCACCCCCGAACACATTGCCGCCATGCGCGCCGCACTCACCTGATCAGGCCATTCCAGGCCCGTCTTGCCCACCACCTGTTCTCCCGTTGACCTATTCCCCCCTCGCCCGGGCCCATTCCCCAACACCCGGACGTGACGTCCCCCAACACCCGGACGTGACGCCGACCCAGGCCCTCATCCACCCCAAGGCCCGTCGACCCCATTCCCGTCCGACCCAGCCTGTGGACAGTCCCGCACAGGGATCGCCCGCTTCGGAGACAGTGTCGCCATGGGCAGGCGATCACTCTCTCCCGCGATAGCCACACACCTCGCACAGGTTTTCGGCAGCGCACCCTTCTCCCTGGACGAGGCCGTCGGCTCCGGCCTAACCCGCGACCAGGTCCACCGAGCGGTGCGGGTAGGTACCGTCCGGCGCCTCCACCCGGGGGTTTACGCCATCCCCACACCCGGGGACATCACCGACCCACCGATGCCGCGCGCCCAGCAGCACGCCCTCGATTCTGCGTGCGGCGCAAGCCACAGGCTCAAGGGCAGCGCGGTGTCGCACACCTCGGCGGCACTTCTGCTGGGCCTTCCCATCCCACGAGGCGAAGCAGGAGATGCTCATGTCACTCATCCCGGTGCACGGGCCCGCATCACCTCGGGTGTCCGCATCCACTCGGCAGCCCTTCCACCGGAGCACACCATGATCCGCGATGGCCTGCGACTCACCAATCCCGCGCGAACCGCCATCGACATTGCCAGGATGAGCACAATTCCAGAGGCGCTCATCTGCCTCGATGCTGTCCTGCGGCGAACCATCGAGCACACGCTCTACGACGCCACATCACTACGACTTGCCGTGCATGACCATTCCGCGCGCCAGAAGGCCTTCGCTGGTGTCAACTCGGTCATCACGACCCAGTACAGGTGGACGGGAGTGACGTCTGCTTCGTCAGCTCTGCGGTTCGCGGACCCGGCGGTGGAGTCCGCGCTGGAGTCACAGTCCCGAGGCGTCCTGATCGCGGGCGGAGTCCCAAGACCCGAGTGCGGGATGCCGGTAACCGGAGCCAGCGGCAGGGTCTACTGGGTTGACATGCTGTGGAGCCAGCATGGAGTCATTGGTGAATGCGACGGGGCCGTGAAGTACACCGCGCCGGATGTTCTCTATCGCGAAAAACTACGGCAGGAAGACCTTGAGCGGGCTGGGTGGCGGGTTGTTCGCTGGTCGTACGCCGATGTCCTACGCAACCCTGGCCGACTCATCGAGCGGATACTCTGGGCGCTCGGCCCTGCCACCTTCTGAGGATGCAAGACCCGGCGGTCACCGGCACCCGCGCCCAC
>JANRCR010000024.1:0-18840 GCA_030726915.1 Candidatus Nanopelagicales bacterium | reverse complement strand
GCGCCCACCAGCCACCAGCGCCCCGCAGCCCGCACCTGACGTCGATGTGTTGGCATATCGACACATCGGAAGGCATATAGCCCTACCTACCGACGTGACGTGCGAATTGAGACCTGACGTCTGGGACGGGGGAGGCTGATCTAGATCACGTGGTGCAGCACCCGCACCGGTGAATCCTCGGTCGCTACGCGATAGGGCTCGAGTTCGATATCCCAGGCCGCGCCCAACAGATAGGCGATGCCGTCAGCCAGGTCCGCGCCCGTTGACTGCGCACCAGCGACGGCAGCCCTGAGTCGATCCTCCGAGACGAGGATGTCCCCGTGGACACCGACAATCGCACGATGCAGACCCAGCGTCGGAGTGAGTGCGTAGCGCTCACCCTCCCGGCCCGCTGACGGATCTTCCGTCACCTCGGCGACGATATCCGGGATGGCCTTCAGTGAACTCATGAGTCGAGACCCCAAACCCGGGCGTCCGATCCAGGGCAGCTCTGCTCTCAGCATCGGTGGTGCGACCGGCTGGGCCTGCCACTCCAGGCGCACCTCGGCATCCACGACAGCACTGAGCGCCCATTCGATATGCGGGCAGAGTGCGCGGGGTGCGGCGTGCACGAGCACAACCCCGCGAGCGCGGCCGGACGTCGGCAGCGTTGGCGGCAACATAGCCATACCGTGTCCTCCTTCGATGAGGTTCGCCTTCCCCTGCGTCCTCATCCCGGTGGCCCGGTGTGGCGTGATCTGACAGCGGGCTGCCCGATCACGTACTCCCACCCTAGACCGTCACCACGGCCGATGGTGGCATTGGATAGGGTCACGACACGCCGATCCAGGAGGGAACGTCCATGGCCATCGCCCAGCCCGCCGTCCTCGCAGACGTGTGGAGCATCCGTTCCCACAGTCGCGCAGGAGTCTTTGCCCGCCAAATCGTGCTCGTCCTCGGCGGCGCTGCCTTTGTCGGCCTCGCCGCTCAGGTGGCGATTCCCCTGCCCTTCACGCCGGTGCCGCTCACCCTGCAAACATTTGCTGTGCTGCTGGCGGGAGCCACACTCGGCTCCCTGCGGGGCGTGCTGGCTCTGACCGTGTACGCCGCGGCCGGCATCGTTGGCTTTCCGTGGTTCGCCGAAGGTTCTTCCGGATTTGCCATGCCGAGTTTTGGCTACATCCTCGGGTTCATCCTGGCTGCAGGAATCGTCGGTCGGATTGCGGAGCACGGCGCTACGCGGACCGTGTGGCGCACCGCCGGGGTCATGGTGCTCGGTAGCTTCGTCATCTACGCCGTCGGCGCGACCTGGCTGAAGTTCGCACTCGGTGTCACCTGGTTAACGGCCATGCAACTTGGTGTTGCACCCTTCCTCATTGGTGATGCGGTCAAGATCGCCCTCGCCGCTGGCCTGCTGCCCCTTGCTTGGACAGGGCTACGCAAAGCGGGACTCCTCACCTAACTCGCAGGACTGCTCTCGTCGGTCCAGTGAGATTCACTTCGCCTGCGAGGGACCTACGTCGCCCGAGGCTGGTGTCACGGAGCTGCGGCCCGGACCCGCGTGCCCGTGTCTGCATCCCCGAAGGCCGCGACTGTGGCTTCGGTCTCCACCGCCATGGCGGCCTCCAAATCAGCGACGGTCACCGACGTGAGCGCTCGGCGCAGGTCTGTGACGGCACGCTCGGAGAGGGCAGCCAGTCGCTGCGCCACCGCCACGGCTTCGTCGAGGAGCACCTCGTCTGGCACCTGCCACTGCGCGATGCCCCAGGCAACCATGTCATCCGCAGATATGTGCTCACCGAGCATGAGCAGGCGCCGCGCACGGGTCAGCCCCACGATGCGGGGCAGCAGGGTCGTGACCCCGCCGGTCACAAAGAGTCCCAGCGCCATCTCGGGGAAGAATCCGCGAGCCGACTCGCCCACGACGACGAGGTCGCAATTCAGCACCCATTCCAGTCCACCACCTACCGCCCAGCCGTGGATAGCGCCGACGACGGGGACACGGCCCAGCATGATGCCTCGCGTCACCTGCTGCAGCGCCTCGACGTAGGCCTGGGTCGTCTCCCGGCTGCTCGCCTGGTCGGCGTATTCATGAAGGTCGTCCCCCGCGCAGAAGGCCCGCCCAGCTCCGGTGAGGACAACGACGCGCACGGAAGGGTCGCCATCGGCTTCGGTCAGAGCCGCTAGGAGATCCTGGACGAGTTCAACCGTGATGGCATTCAGTCGCTCCGGACGATTCAAGGTCACAATGCGGACCGGTCCGCGGTCCTGGGTCAACACGGTGCGCATATCGACACTCCTCATTCCTGTGGACGGATGACCCGCCGCGTCTTGCCCTCGGTGCGTGGTAGGCCCCCGAAGTCAAGCACCCGCACCCGAGCCGACACGCGCAGGTCGGCCCGCGCAGCCATCTCGATGCGGGCGGCAATCGGCGCAGCTTCCTCCTGGGAGGTGCGGGATCGTTCGACGTCAAGTGGAAGGTAGTCATAGGGACCGGGTCCGGGGAGCACGATGCGATACTCGCCCGAGAGGCTTGGGTCGGCAGTCACGAGTGCGGCCACCGAGGTCGGGAAGACGTTGACACCGCGTACGACGACCATGTCATCAGCCCGGTCGACGACTCGAAAGCGCGGTGCGGTGCGACCGCAGGCACACGGCTGCGTCGACTCCACCACAACGATGTCGCCGGTGCGGAAGCGGACCAGCGGCTGACAGTCGCGCGCCACGTGAGTCAGAACCAACTCGCCTGACGCGCCGGACTCCCATGGGACCCCTCTGCCGTGCGTATCGATGAGTTCGGGATGCACAACATCGAGTGCGACCAGGTGCAGGGCATCCTGCTCCTCACACTGGCCAGCAAGATTGCACATCACATCGGTGACGCCGTAATTGCTGTTGCGGGCCGCGAATCCCCACGTCTCCTCTAGCCGTGCCCTGAATCCCGGGACGTCAAGGGCTGCCTCACCACCGAATAGCCCAAGCCGCAGACCCAACTCACGTGGAAGCACGCCCTGCGTTGCCAGGACGTCCTCCAGGACCGCGGGATAGCTCGGGGTGCAACTGATGGCCGTGACGCCGAGATCGCGGATGGTGCGCAGCAGTAGTTCTGGATTGCCCACTCCGAAGGGAACGACCGTTGCACCCGTTGCCTCAAGTGTGGTGTGATCGGTGAATCCTCCCATCCACATCTGGTAGTTCAGGCAGTGGACGACGACGTCATCCGGGCGGAGCCCTGATGCTCGCTGAGCTCTCGCACCCACGATTGCGGTCTGGTCCGCATCCGCCGCCGACAACGCGAGATTCATCGCCTCACCGCTCGTGCCTCCGGTGCGGTGAATGCGCATGACAACCACCGGGTCCGCGGCGAGATAGGCACCAAACGGCGGTGCCGAGCGCTGACTGGCCCGCAGCAGCTCCTTGTCGACCAACGGCAAAGATTCAATATCCTCCAGGCGGGTAGGGACTTCCTGCTCGCCCCATACATCACGCAGCAGTGGCGAGCGCTCCAGGATGTAGCCACGTTGACGCTCCCACAGCGCTTGCCGGTGCGCTGCGAGATCGACGAGCGGCGCAAAATCCGCGTTGAGCAGCAGGCTCATCGCCCCAGACCGAGGTCGCGTGCGATGAGCATGCGCTGCACCTCGTTGGTGCCCTCGCCGATCTCCAGGACCTTGCTGTCCCGCCAGAAGCGGGCCACCGGGTACTCATTCATAAAGCCATAGCCTCCAAAAATCTGAGTTGCCGAGCGAGCATTCTCGACGGCGGCATCAGATGCATGCAGTTTGGCGATCGCTGCCTGTCGCTTGAATGGTTCATCCGCGAGCATCCGCGATCCGGCGTCGTAGTAGGCGAGTCGCGCCGTATGTGCACGCACCTCCATGTCTGCCACCATGAAGTCGAGTGCTTGATAGGCCGACAGGGGCTTGCCGAAGGCCTGGCGCTCATGCATGTAGCGCACCGACTCATCGATGCAACCCTGGGCGAGCCCCACCGACAGGGCAGCGAGCGCGACGCGCCCCTCGTCCAGTGTCTGCAGGAACTGCGCATACCCCTTGCCGCGGGTGCCCAGCAGATTGTCCACGGGCACCCGACAGTCCACGAAGCCGAGCTCATGGGTGTCAGAGGAGTTCCAGCCCACCTTGGAGTATGGCTCAGACACGCTGAATCCAGCAGTGCCCGATGGCACGATGATGGTCGACAACTCCTTGCGGCCATCGCCATCCTCACCCGTGATGGCAAGGACCGCTACGAAGCCGGTGATGTCGGTGCCGGAATTGGTGATGAAGGACTTCGTGCCATTGATGACCCATTCGTCACCATCGAGGCGGGCGGTCGTGCGCGCGGCACCGGCGTCGGTGCCTCCCCCGGGCTCGGTCAATCCGAAGGCCCCGAGCATGTCACCGGTGACGAGGTAGGGCAGCCAGGTGCGCTTTTGCTCCTCCGTCCCAAACCGGTAGATCGGCATCGCACCCAGACTCACGGCCGCTTCCAACGTGATCGCCACGGAGGAGTCGACTCGGGCGATCTCCTCGAGGGTGAGGCACAGCGCGAAATAGTCACCACCCATACCGCCGTACTCCTCGGGAATGGGAAGGCCGAAGAGTCCCATCTCACCCATCTGGCGGACGATGTCGTAGGGGAAGGCGCGCGCTTCATAGAGATCACCGATCACGGGAGCGATGACATCGTGCGCGAAGGCAGCGACCGTCTTTTGCAGTTCCGCATACTCATGCGACAGGTGGTGATCCATCATTCCTCCATTGTGATCCGGTGGGTTGGCGTGTCCACCCCTGACGAACTGCTCCGCGCCCGGACAACGCGTGAGGGACTGGGGCGCCCGAGCTGCGACTCGAGCCAGACGCTGGTGCTGATGAGCGCATCGAGGTCCACACCGTGGCTGATGCCTAGCCCATCGAGCATGTACACGAGGTCCTCGGTGGCGAGATTGCCCGTCGCTGCGTGAGCGTAGGGGCAGCCACCCAGGCCTCCCGCGGATGAATCCACCGTGGTCACGCCGACCCTCAGGGCGGCGAGGGTGTTCGCGAGTGCTTGACCATAGGTGTCGTGGAAGTGGACTCCGACGCTCGAGATGGGGACCCCACGATCCGTGATCCGGCCGATGAGGGCACCCACCTGGCCCGGTGTTGCGACGCCGATGGTGTCGCCCAGACTGAGGCTGTCACAGCCCATCTCCTGCAACCGCAGAGCCGCTTCAGCAACGCGATCTACGTCGACGGGACCCTCCCACGGGTCTCCACAACACATCGATAGGTAGCCGCGCACACGCAGACCCGCCGCGCGGGCCCGCTGGACGACGGGGGCAAACATGTCCCACTGCTCCCCATAACTGCGTCCAAGGTTGCGCTGGGCAAAGGTCTCGGTCGCACTGGCAAAGATGGCCACATCGGCGACACCCGCCGCCATCGCGCCATCAAGGCCGCGTTCATTGGGCACCAGGACCGGATATCTCACCGAGTCGCGCCGCGCAATGCCCGACATGACGTCACGGGCGTCTGCAAGTTGCGGGACCCGGTCGGCGCGCACGAAGCTCGTGGCTTCAATGATGCTCAGGCCCGTGGCACTGAGTCGGTCAATGAACTCAATCTTGGTCGACGCATCCAGGATGGTCGCCTCGTTCTGAAGTCCATCGCGAGCTCCGACCTCCCAGATAGTGACGGCCGTCGGCAGCGAATCATCGCGGACAACCATGGGTAGAGTCACGGCGTCCCCTCCAGGTGCATGTCCATCAGCGGGGCGTCCAGCGGCACGCGGTCACCGACCGCTGCCGTGACCGAGACCACGACACCCGGCCCCGGCGCCCGCACCGTGTGCTCCATTTTCATCGCTTCCACGATCACGAGGGGATCACCCGCCGCAACGGCGTCTCCCTCGTGGACACAGATCTCGATGATCGCCCCGGGCATGGGGCTGCGCGCAGACCACCGTCCCGCCGCGTGTCCTCCAACGATGGCGCGCATGCGCCTGTCACGGATCCGCTGAGGGGTCGCAACGTGATGTCGCCCGTCAGCGTGGATCCACAGGTGCTCGCCCGTGTACGCCGCCGCCTCGATGATGGACGCTGATACCGCCTCGTCATCGACCCGGACGGTGATCCCCGGAGCACCATCTCCTGCCTCAGCGGACGTCGCATCGTCAACCCGGATCTCGACATCACGATCCGCCACGTGCCACCGCTGAGCGGCGGGACCACCCAGTCGCCAGGCATCCCCACCGGCCCACAGCGTGTCCCGAGCAGCAGGCAGGAGAGTCGGGGCAGCCGCCGCCAGAGCCGGTGGGGTGGGTGGGATGTGTCGGGGCACGTGATCGGAAAGCAACCCGGTGTCCATGTCACCCGTGCGTACGCGCGGATCTTCCAACAGGTCTGCCAGGTCATCGATGTTGGTGACGACCCCGAAGACGACCATCTCCCGCAAGGCCGCATGCAGATCCTCGATCACCTCGATTCGCGTCGAGGCATGGGCGATGACCTTGGCCAGCATGGGGTCGTAATGGGAGAGCACGACATCTCCAGCGCCCACTCCGGAGTCAACTCGCACTCCTTGAGGCTCTGTCCACTGCAGGATCTGACCTCCGGTTGGCAGGTAGCCACGCAGCGGATCCTCGGCGTACACCCGGGCTTCCATCGCGTGGCCGGAGAAGCAGATGTCAGCCTGGCTCAGCCCCAGGGACTCCCCCGCGGCAACCCGCAGTTGGAGTTCGACCAGGTCCAGGCCTGTCACCGCTTCTGTCACCGGATGTTCCACCTGCAGACGGGTATTCATCTCCAGGAAGGCGAAGTCACCGGGCCGCTCCGATGGCACCACGAACTCCACCGTGCCAGCATTGACATAGCCAACGTCGCGGGCCAGCCGCACGGCAGCCGCACATAGCTCCTGACGAGTCGCCTCATCGAGCAGGGCGGATGGGGCCTCCTCGATGACCTTTTGATAGCGGCGCTGCAGGGTGCACTCACGCTCACCCAGGTGCACCACGGCGCCGTGGCGGTCACCGATGACCTGCACCTCAATGTGACGAGGGGAGTCGACGTATCGCTCGACAAGGAGCCGGTCATCCCCAAAACTGGCGCGGGCTTCACGACGTGCGCTCGCGATGAGGGCGAGGAGATCATCACCGGCCCGCACGATGCGCATGCCCTTGCCGCCACCGCCCGCGGCCGGCTTGAGGAGGGCGGGCAGACCGAGTGCACCCATGGCCGCCACCAAGGCCTCGTCGTCCATGTCATCGTCGTGGCATCCCGCGACGATGGGCACCCCCGACTCGACGGCCCTGCGCTTGGCAGCGATCTTGTCTCCCATCAAGGCGATGATCTCCGGGCTTGGCCCGATAAAGACCAGCCCCGCATCGCGGCAGGCCCGGGAAAAGGCGGCATTCTCCGACAGGAATCCGTAGCCCGGGTGGATGGCCTGCGCGCCCGTGGCCTCAGCCGCCTCGAGGACACGGTCCATGTCCAGATAACTCGCCCTCGGGGAGGCCGGACCGAGGCGTACCGCCACGTCAGCCATGCGCACATGACGTGCGTGAGCATCAGCATCGCTGTAGACCGAGATTCCTGTGATGTCCAGCCTGTGGAGCGTGCGCAGGATGCGCACGGCGATCTCTCCCCTGTTGGCGACGAGCACGCGATCAAACATGGTCACATCCGGAAGACGCCATAGCGGACGGGCTCAAGTGGCACATGGCGTGCAGCCTCAAGTGCCAGGCCGAGGATGCGTCGGGTCTCTCGCGGATCGATCACACCGTCATCCCACAGACGCGCGGTGGAGTAGTAGGGAGATCCCTGCGTCTCGTATTGCTCACGAATCGGAGCGGTGAAGGATTCCTGATCGTCAGGCGACCACTCCTGACCTCGAGACTCAGCCTGATCGCGCCGGATGGTGGCGAGGACGGCCGCGGCCTGGTCTCCTCCCATCACCGATATCCGGGCATTGGGCCACATCCACAGGAAGCGCGGAGAGTAGGCGCGACCGCACATGGAGTAGTTGCCTGCGCCGAAGGAACCGCCGATGACCACGGTGAACTTAGGCACACGTGCGCACGCGACGGCAGTCACCATCTTGGCCCCGTGCTTGGCGATGCCTCCCGCTTCATAGTCGCGACCCACCATGAACCCGGAGATGTTCTGCAGGAAGACGAGTGGGATACGCCGCTGATCGCATAGCTCGATGAAGTGAGCTCCCTTTTGCGCTGACTCGGAGAAGAGGATGCCGTTGTTCGCGATGATGCCGACCGGATGGCCGTGGAGCCGGGCGAATGCGGTGACCAGCGTCGTGCCGAAGTCCGCCTTGAATTCGGTGAACACCCCACCGTCGACCAGGCACTCAATGACACCTCGGACGTCGTAGGGGATGCGTGGATCGACCGGGACGATGTCGAGGATGTCCTCGGCTGATCGGACCGGCTCCACAACAGGAGTTACCGCCCACGCGGGGTCACTCGCGGATGGCAGCGTGGCGACGATGTCTCGGACGATTCTCAAGGCATGAGCATCATCATCGGCGAGGTGGTCGACGACTCCGGATATGCGGGCGTGGAGTTCGCCCCCGCCCAGATCCTCTGCGCTGACCTCCTCACCGGTTGCCGCCTTCACCAGGGGTGGACCTCCGAGGAAGATCGTGCCCTGGCCCCGCACAATGACGGTCTCATCACTCATGGCGGGCACGTAGGCGCCACCGGCTGTGCACGAACCCAGGACCGCCGCAATCTGCGGGATGCCCATGGCCGACATGGTCGCCTGGTTGTAGAAGATTCGACCGAAGTGATCCCGGTCGGGGAAGACGTCGTCCTGCATTGGCAGGAACGCACCGCCTGAGTCAACAAGATAAATACAGGGCAGGAGGTTGTCACGGGCGATCTCCTGCGCGCGCAGATGCTTCTTCACCGTCAGGGGGTAGTAGGTGCCGCCCTTGACTGTCGCGTCGTTGGCGATGATCATGCACAGTCGATCGCTGACACGACCGAGGCCGGCAATCACACCCGCAGCTGGCGCTTCATCGCCGTAAAGGCCATCGGCAGCCATGGGGGCGATCTCCAAGAAGGCCGAACCATCGTCGAGCAGCGCGTCGACCCGATCACGCGGGAGCAACTTCCCTCGCTCGATGTGGCGCTCACGTGAGGCAGGGGGACCACCCATCAGGACGCGGGCACGCCGATCAGCGAGATCCGCCAGGAGCGGTTCGAAGTCCGAGCGACCCGTCACGACTCCTCCGATTCCCCGCGCACAGCCTGGATGTTAACGATCGTTCACTCTACCGGCCCACGGGAGCATCGGCAAGGGCGGCGAGCGCCATCCCGCGCAGCAGGGTTGCCATGTCCGGACGGGACAACCGGGCGCTGTGCGGTGTGGAGTTGATCAACCCGAAGGTTGCGTGTACGGCGGCCCGGCCTCGGTCGGGGTTCATGCCCGGGCGTCGGGCCACAAGGGCGCGCACCCACAGGTCAACGTACTGCGCCTGGCATCGGCGCACCGTACGTCGATCATCCTCGGGGATCACCGCGAGATCACGGGCCTGCACATCGATGAGATCGGGCTCATCAAGGGCAAAGTCAATATGGAATTCGACGAGACCCTCGAGGGAGCCTGCTCGCTGGCGACCACCATCGAGGAGTCGCTGGCTGATGTCGATCAGCATCGCAGAAAGGATCGCTTCCTTCCCCGGGAAGTAGCGATAGAGCGCGGGACCGGAGAGCCCTACGGCCGCACCCAACTCATCGATGGATACGCCGTGGAAGCCGTCTCGCCCAAAAAGCCGCGAGGCCGCCGCCAGGATTTCCCCACGACGATCCTCACGGCTCGATGTCATTGCCCCAGATTAGTCAGGCCGGATGGCGAGTCAGGCCGGCCGCCGAGTCAGGCCGGATGACGAGATGCACGGTGACGACGCTGCCGCGCCCCACCGGGGCGTCCACCCGAGCGTGTCGCAGCGCGAGGTGCTGACACGGCCTCCGGCACGGCGATCCCCTCCCAGGTCGCGGTCACACCCGCTTTGTTCAGCAGTGAGCGCACGTGCTCTACCTGCTCGAGTGAGGTGACGGTGACGACCTGACCGGCCGCGCCAGCTCGGGCGGTGCGGCCCGAGCGGTGCACGTAGGCCTTGTGCTCAACGGGTGGATCCGCGTGGACAACCAGGGGGACATCATCGACATGGATGCCGCGCGCTGCGATATCCGTCGCCACAAGAGCGGTTGCGGATCCGCGACTGAAGTCATCGAGGTGGCGCTGGCGCCGGTTGTGCGGGAGGTCACCGTGCAGGTCGACTGCACGCACCCCCGCTGCCTTGAGATCACGCGCCATGCGCTGGGCCCGACGCTTCGTCCGGGTGAAGACCACGACCCGCTCCTTGCGTGCCATCGAGGCAACCGTGGCCACCCGATCGGATTCCCGAACGACGACAACGCGGTGCTCGAGCAGGGTGGGTGATTCGGCCTGCGCCACGTGGGATACCGGCTTGTCCAGGAATGCATCCACGAGCGCACCCACGCCGCCTTCGAGCGTCGCGGAGAAGAGCATGCGTTGACCGGACACGGGAGTGGCCTTCAAAATGCGTCGGACGACGGGCAGGAAGCCCTGATCCGCCATATGGTCGGCCTCGTCGATCACCGTGACGGACACGGAGTCAAGATTCACCGTGCCCGTGTCGAGATGGTCAAGGAGACGCCCGGGACAGGCAACGATGATCTCGACACCGTCGGCCAGAGCCTTGCGCTGAGGGCCATAGGGCGCCCCACCGAAGATGGTCGTCACTCTCATCCCGAGAGCCTCGGCGAGTGGAGTGAGCACGGCAGCCACCTGGGTAGCGAGTTCGCGCGTCGGCACGAGCACGAGACCGCGCGGATGGCCCGGCACTCGACGCTGTCGTGTCTCGGCGAGTCGCGTGACCATCGGAAGGGCGAAGGCGAGGGTCTTGCCCGAACCTGTGCGCCCCTTGCCGAGGATGTCTCGACCCGCGAGGGAATCAGGCAGGGTGGCCGCCTGGATGGGGAACGCCTCATGGAGACCCTGCTGGGCCAATGTGGTGACCAACTCTGTGGGCAGGCCACAGTCGGCAAAGCGCGGTGCGATATCACCGTGTCCGATGGCATCACCATCGGCTGAGGCGATTGCCCCATGGGTGGGTAAGGACGTATCAATAGGTAGAGCAGACATGCGTGAACCTTCCGGCAGTGGATCGCGAACCTGCCGTTGTGAGTGACACGCGTCGCGCGAGGTCAATATGACCTCATGGGATCTCTCCGCATGAGGTACGTGCCTCGCGAAGAGTCAACTCCAGATGGAGAAGATGACCCCACTCTACTGCATCACACGGGCAGTTGAGACCACTCGATGGTCAGGAGAGTCCCAGGACTCGCACCAGGACCCGGGCGGCGCGACCACCGGACTCCACAGCAACACCCATGGCGCTGACCACATCAACGTCATTGAGCAGGTGCTTCATCACCTGCTCTTCCGCGATCGCATCGTCATCTCGTCGACCGGCTGCGGAGTGCAATGCATCGAGTCGTCCCTCTGCGGCATCCAGGAGGGAGGAGTCAAAGTCCCACTCCTGCCACCAGGGCCTGTCCAGGATCATCAACCGGAGCGCCGCTCCGCGGTAGTCGCGCAGTAGATCCGACACGAGCACGAGGTTGCCGGTGGACTTGGCCATCTTCTCCCCGCCGATGCGCACCGTGCCGACCCGCATCCAGGCGCGCGCGAAGGGCCGCACCCCGGTGGCGGCCTCGGCCTGCGCCGCTTCGTAGGCGTGGTGGGGGAAGGCAAGGTCCGCCCCACCGGCGTGGATATCCACGCTCGCGCCATACGTCGACAGGACCATCGCGGAGCATTCGGCGTGCCAACCCGGTCGGCCCTGTCCCCAGGGGCTCGGCCACGCAGGATCGCTGGCGCGCGAGGCGCGCCACACAGGCACGTCACCCGGATGCTCCTTGGCTGAGTCCAAGGGATCTTCGCCGAACTCCTGGAGCGCCGCGAGCCCCGCGGACTCTGAGAGTCCACAGTCCCGCAGGACGGACTGTCCTCGGAAGTAGACCGTGCCGGCCACCTCGTACGCCGCACCCCGATCCAGCAGTGCCTGCGCGAGGCGGACCACATCACCGATGTGCTGATGGGCACGCGGCTCATGGTCGGGACGGCGTACACCCAGGGCAGACATGTCGTGCTCGAAGTCGTACTGGTGTATCGCAGCAAACTCGTCATAGGGCGATCCCGCCCGGCGCGCTGCTTCCGTGAGCACGTCGTCAACGTCGGTGATGTTGCGCGTGACGATCGGTGCGAGATTGGCATGACGCAGGGTGCGGACCAGTGCATCCACCCATACGAAGGTGGCGGCGTGGCCGACGTGCGTCACGTCGTACGGAGTGACGCCACACACGTAGATGCGGGCAGGGCCGACCATCGGCAGGGCCTCCCCCGACAGTCGGAGCGGCGCAGGCGGTAGGAGATCGTGACCCATGCCGTGAGCCTACGCAGGACGCAGGGCGCGCAGGACAGCGGCGGCGGAGCGCCACGCGACGATGGCTCCCGCTTGCATGAGCCGCAGCAGGGAGAGGCCCATGAGTCCCGCGGGTGCGAGGGGGATCCACAGCGTCGGCTGCATCGTGTTGGGCACGGGCGGGCGCAGCGCAAGCCGGGCGACGAGCAGCGCGAACATCGGGATGAAGAGAAGAATGCCGATGCCGTAGAAGGCCAGGCCGATCATGAGCAGCCAGGTCGCCTGGTCGGGATACGCCACGATCAGCGGCGCGATCGACAACGGAGCGATGAGGTTCATGACGACGGGAATCAGCCACCCACCGTTGACGTCCACCAGATCGAGCTGCTCACCCGACTGCAGTGACGCCCAGACCACGCTCAGGCCAATGCCGAGCCCTGCTCCGATGACGAGGAGCACCGCGCTCACCGTCAAGGCCAGGTCGGCGTCGAGCCATCCCGCGCCCACGGTGCCCCACGCCGCGGCGTACACGAGGATGCCCGCAGGGAAGGTCGCGAGCATGGCGCCCTGCGTGGGGTCGGCGAGCTCGGCGGTGAGTGCCTCCCGGTTGCGCGCGCGGATGAGATAGAGCGGCGTGAGGCCGATCGCGAGGACGGTTGCCAGGACCAGGAGCCCATCCGCAATGGCCACGAAGGTCGCACCGCCGATGTAGTCCGACTGCTGCAGGAAGGCGACCGAGAGGGCCGACGTGGCCATGGCGGCTCCGAACCACGCGGGGTTGCGATGCAGGGGCGCCGTCGACATTCCCCGCACGCTATCCCCTCCATCGGTGGGCGTGGGCGGATACGGTCATGCCGTGGCTCAGTCCCTGGAGGATCTCGTTCACCCCACGTGGGTGCCCGTGCTCGAGGGGCAGCGCGAGACCCTCACCGCGCTCGGCGACTTCCTGCGCGCCGAGGGTGCTGCGGGGCGCCCATGGCTGCCCGCGGGCGATGTCATCCTCCGTGCCTTCGCGACACCAATCGACGACGTCCGCGTCCTCATCGTGGGCCAGGATCCCTATCCGACCCCGGGGCATCCCATCGGGATGTCCTTCGCCGTCGCACCCGATGTCCGCCCACTCCCCCGCAGCCTGCAAAACATCTACCGCGAACTTGTCGACGACCTCCATGTCGAGCGACCCCCCCATGGGGACCTATCACCATGGTGCGCCCAGGGAGTCATGCTGCTCAATCGAGTCCTTACCGTGCAGGCCGGTGAATCCGGCAGCCATCGAGGCAAGGGGTGGGAGCAGATCACCGAGGCCGCCATCCGCGGACTCGTCGACCGCATCGACGCACCCCTGGTCGCTGTCCTGTGGGGGCGCGACGCACAGTCCCTCACTCCCCTGCTCGGCGACACCCCCATCATCGCGACGGCGCATCCCAGCCCGATGTCTGCCGATCGAGGATTCTTTGGCTCCCGGCCCTTCAGCCGTGCGAACCAACTCCTGGAGGAATTAGGCGCCGATCCCGTGGATTGGGATCTTTCCACGCACCCGTGACGCGCTCGCGTGCAAGGAGGTGGCCGGGCCTGACTACACGCTGAGTTCGGGGCGATCGCGCATAATGTCGACTACGGCCTCGACGAAGCCATCCACATCAGCGTCGGTCACCTCAATGCTCAGTGCAATGAATCCACGGCGCGCGATGTACCAACCGCGCTCCAGCAGGTCAAAGAACAGCAATTCCCGACGAAGGTCCTCAGCGCCCGCCAGATCGTGAGCTGATCGGATGGGGCCCGGCAGCGGATGGATGCCCACCATGGATCCGACACCGGTGGCACACCATCCGTAGCGGACGAGGACATCGTTGAGCGCTCGACGCAATCGCTCACCGCGGGAGTTCAGTGACAGGACTACCTCATCGGATAACACCTCGGTCAGCCCGGCGATCCCAGCGGCCATGGTGAGCACGTTGTTGTTGAAGGTTCCGGCGTGAGGCAAGGCATCCGGTGCCGTGGGGTCGAATCGGCGCATGAGGTCAGCACGACCGCCAAAAGCGCCAAAGGACAGGCCGCCACCGAGATACTTCCCCAGGGTCAGCAGGTCCGGTGCAACGTCGTAGAGCACGCACGCACCCTGCGGTGACAACCGCGAGGTCATGACTTCATCGACGACGAGGAGTGCTCCGGCGGCCGTCGACTCCTCCCTCAACATGGTGAGGAATTCACGCTCCGCTGGGATGACACCACCTGATCCGAGGACAGGCTCGATGATGACCGCGGCAAGTCGATGTCCGTGCGTCCGGATGAGGTCCCGGGCCCCTGCAACATCGTTGTACTCGAACACCACCGCGTCGTACGGCGCGTTGATGGGTGAACCTCCTCCGCCGTAATAGAGCAGGCCTCCGTGATACCCACCCCGAGCCACGGCGATCGCCGGGCGACCGGTCACGACACGGGCAAGGGACAGGGCCATGAGATTGGCCTCGGTGCCGGAGTTGGTGAACCGCACGAGTTCCAATCCGGGGAATCGATCGACAAGCAGACGCGCAAGTCGCCCCTCGTAGACATTGTGCGCGGCAAGGCTCAACCCATCGTCCAGCGCCTGGCGCACCGCAGCCTGAATTGCCGGCTGGCTGTGTCCGTAGAGGCCGGCGGTGTACTCCCCCAGCATGTCGACGTACTCGTAGCCATCAACGTCCACGACCCGCTGGGCCCACCCTCGGGCGATCCGCAGCGGGAACGGCCCGTGGAAGAGCACGGTGCGCGTGTTGCCACCCGGCATGACCTCGCATGCCTCCGCGTGCATCCGCGCCGCCACCGGCCTGCGCTCGGCGTAGCGCTGCCGCGCCTGGGCAACAGAATCGGCGACTCCGACGATGGATACCTGTGTCATGTGCGGAGCCTACGACGCTCGGGACTGACTCTGCCAGCACCGATCCATTAATCGCTCAGACCCTCTGGCGACAGCGGGACGTCCACCGCGTGCTCGCGAAGTGCTTCCAGCGGGACGATACGCAAGGCGGCGGCGTTCGTCGACGCGAGAACGACGGGAGACGCAGCCCCATCCGCATAGGCCTGCAGCCACCTGCTCGCACACACACACCACCGATCACCCGGCTTGAGGCCGGGGAAGCGGTACTCCGGCCGCGCGGTGATCAAGTCGTTGCCGACTGCACGCTGATGCTCGAGGAAGCCCTCCGTGACCACCGCGCACACCGTGTGGGAACCGAGATCATCCGTCCCGGTCGAGCAGCATCCATCCCGATAGAACCCGGTGAGAGGGTCGCGACCACACTCCTCGAGCGGGTCCCCCAGCACGTTGTACGCCTCAGCCATGGTGATCAGTGTGCAGTCTTCGACAGCGCGTCGCACATTCGGGGTTTCAGTCCGACTCGCCCGGCGGGTACGTTGACAGGATGCGTCAGGGATCCGTGTCCGCCCGTACTGTCTGGGTCCCCGCCACCCGACTCGACCGCTGGATCACAGGATTCATCGATCGTCACGCGGCTCACGAACATCAGGCGGGGGGCACTGTGTCGCTGGTGGGCACAGATGGCAGTTCCGCCACCGTGCATTCCCCGTTCCCGATCCACCTGTCCGACGCCGAACCCCGGGCGTCATTCATCGACCACATCGCCCATCCACCCCGATGCGCCGTGATCCTCATCCGACGGGGCGGCTTCGCCGTGGCGATCGTCGATGCTGGCCACATCGAGGCGAGCGACATCGGACGGCGCCACGTGCAGGGACGCTCGGCTGCCGGCGGCTGGTCTCAGCAGCGCTTCGCTCGCCGTCGAAACAACCAGGCCAATAACCTGGTGGACGCGGCTGTGGACTACGCCGCGCGAGTGATCCTCCCCGCCCCCGCTGTGGCGTACGTCGTGACCGGAGGAGACCGGCCCCTGGTTGAACAGGCCCTGGGGGATCCCCGACTGCGCACCCTCGGGGCGCTCCCACGAGGACCGCACCTCGAGGTGCCCGATCCACGTCGTGACGTCGTCACCCGACTGCCGGAGCAGCTCGCATCGGCCCGGATCGATCTGCGTGAAGTCCCCTCGTCGGTCCCGGATGCTGGCGGGGATCCCAGGGTCTAGCATTTCGCCATGGCCCTTTACAACTGCCCCTCGTGCGATATGTCAGTCAATACCTCCTGCGGCGCCTGCGACACCGCACTTGTCGACAGCGTGCTGATCACCGATACCGGTGCTGAGGTGCGCATCTCGGAGTGCCCCGGCGGCCACGGCAAGATCAAGTCGCCCATGTGCTGCGGCGCCGATATGGCCTGCGCTATCTGACCTCGGCCGAAGCGGTTGCCCTACGGCGCCCGACGCGCATCAACACCACGCACGTGAGGGCAAGGACGCAACCGATCAGTCCGTTGACGTGGAGTCCGGCCACGATGCTCTCAGCCATGACCTGGGTTGTTTCAACACCCGACGGCAGGGGTACGGCGTACTGACTCATGACCTCCGGTGATGTTGCGGAGGCCTGCATGTCCGCCATGAGGCTTGCCGCGTCATCCTCTGACATCCCATTGGCCTGGAGGTCGGTGGACATGAAGGCTCGGCCCAGGGAGAAGACAGCGGTGTTCATCACGACGACGGCAAGCACGACACCCAGTGATTGCGCTGATCCCCGGTAGGCGCTGAGCTGACCGGAGTCCACACCCGGAGCCGATGTAAGGACACCGCTGGTGACCGTGATGGACGCCCCGACCGTCAGGACGTTGTAGACGGTGACGTACAGGATCGGCACCCACAGTGCGGACGTAGGTGTGATGGCAAAGACTCCCAGCATCGCCACGGACAGGACAGCGAAAAAAACCGTAGCCGTGTTCGTCACTCCGATGCGGCGCATGAGCGGGCCAGCGATCAGGCGCGTGCCCACCATGGCTGCCGCCTGTGCGGGGACCATGACGAGCGCCGTTTGGAGCACCGACAGTCCATACAGGTATTGAAATGCCATCGTCATGAGAAAAATAGTGTTGATCAGCGGAATGATGATGACGACGACGAGCAATGAACGAGCCCTGGTCACCCGCAGCGGAGCCAGCGAAAAGTTCGGCGACGGCAGTCGCCGCATGAGCATCGTGCAGGTGACGGCCATACCGCAGGTGACGATAAGGCTGACAAGTGTCACCGGTGCCAGGAGGCCCTCATCACTCACCCGGTTGAGCCACTGCACCCCTGCGGCCACAGTGGCACCCGCGAGGATCGGGGTCGCGATCTCGCCGAGTGGTGTGGTCAACGACGGACGCGGGAGCAGGAAGACTGTGGCGGCGAGCATGAGCACCCCGCATCCCACCCAGAGGACGGGCACCCAGCGCCATGAGGCCTCCCCCACGATCCAGCCGGTGAACACTGGCAGGGCTAGCCAGACGAGCGGCGACACCATCCCAAAGGTGCCGAAGGCCGCAGCACGCGCCTTGGGATCGGAGAATCGATCCGACAGCAGGCCGATGCCAATGATCTGGATCGCGGTGGCGGCGATACCTTCGATGAGGAGTCCGACGACGACCGCTGGCAGACCCTGCGCGATCCCCACGACCGCAGATCCGACGATGAAGGCCACTGACATCCAGATCATCACCGTGCGATGGCCCCTGCGATCACCCAGCGTCCCCGCGAGGAAGACGACCAGGAGCGATGCGATCGGAGGTATAGACAAGGCGATGCTGGCTTGATCTTGAGTCAGGCCCAGGTCGGTGAGCATGGGCGTGAGCACATAGTTGAAGGACGCCATGACGGTGAAAGATCCACCCACCGTCAGACAAATGCCGAGCAGGGTCCGCCGCGAGTCTGACGCACCCTCAATCACGTGCGGACTATCCGGATCAACGTCCCGCGCTGCCGCCGTTGCCGCCCGCGCCATCCAGACCTGGGCTCCCCGCCGAGCTGCCGCGGCCACCCGCCCCACCGTTGCCGCCTGCTCCACCGGCACCACCGTTGCCGCCGTTGCCGCTGACGCCTACGTTGCTACCGACTCCCGCATTGCCGCCGACGCCCGCGTTGCCCCCGTTGCCGCCGTTGCCGCCCGTTCCACCGGCGCCTCCGTTGCCTCCGGCGCCGTCTACGCCAGCCCCGAGCGCGGCACCCGCGTTGCCACCGACTCCGCCCCTGCCACCGTCGCCACCCGCGCCACCGTTGCCGCCGGCGCTTCCGCTTGTCGGCCCGTGCCCTCCATGGTGGCCATGACCGCCAGATCCGCCCGCGCCGCCATTGCCGCCATTGCCGCCATGACCGCTGATGGTCCCGCCATTGCCGCCATGACCGCCGGCGCCCGCGCGAGAACCATGGGATCCAGCACCGCCATTACCGCCAGCCCCGACGGCCGTCGTGCCGGGACCATTCACGATTGTGGGCAACACACCGCCGTTGCCTCCGTTGCCACCGTTGCCGCCGTTGCCGCCGTTGCCGATGAGGAGGCCGCC
>JANRCR010000023.1:81537-103608 GCA_030726915.1 Candidatus Nanopelagicales bacterium | reverse complement strand
GTGATGATCAGTTCAGCCGCATCACCTTCACGAGCAGTGACCGTGAACCACTCCGGTAGATCCAGCCCCGCAGCCGCGAGCACCGCTTTGGGGTCAGCAAGGAAACGTTCCCGCGCATCCGCATCAGTCACCGCCGGGGCAAGCGCTGCCAAAAAACCTTGAGCATCCATACATCCTCCACAACGGTAGATAGTTGTCGACACGGTACCCCGCAACAAACAATTGGGGAAGCAAGGGGAGAGTGGAAGGACACTCCCCCGGCTCTGCCCACCCCCTGGCGGGCTCAAAGACCGGCGGCCTCCACGACCAGTCACCCCAGGTGATCGGGGTGGGTCGCCCGCCCACGCTCGCTCCCCCCGTCGCGTCGGTGGCAGGCGACCCAATGACACCGTGCCCGAGAGGTCTGACAATGACGCTCAGGCCCGGGAACGCACGACCAGCACGGCGACCCACACCCCCGCGCCTACACCGGCTGCATTGGCCAGCGCATCAACGATCTGCGGGGAGCGCACTCCCCCGAGCCCCTGCAGCAACTCCAGGACCACGCCGTAGATGATGAGGGCCATGGCGGTGCGTCCGCCTCGCGGATATCGCTGGCCCAACATTGCGCAGAACGCGAGGAAGGCGTACCCGAGTCCATGCAGGAGGAGCGCCCACGACTCCCCGAGATCCGCGATCTGCAACCCCGGCGTACCTCGAGGAGGTAGCAAGGCGGCAACCGCTGCCAAAATCACCAGCACCAGGGCCGCGACGGCCCAGTCGCGTCGGGCGAGCCCCAGGACGCGCGGTGAATCCTCAGACATCCTCAAGGGCCCAGGCCCGGTCCGCGGCGATCACCTCGCGCACGGTCGCGATCTGCTCCCGGACGCGATCAGGGGCTGTGCCGCCGAATGCCGACCGTGAGGACACCGAGCCCTCGACAGACAGCACGTCACGCACCCCGGGGGAAAGATGAACCGAGATTCCCGCGAACTCCGCATCGTCGAGGTCCCAGAGTTCGACACCGCGTGCCTCGGCAGCCCGCACGCAGGCACCGGCGATCTCATGTGCCTCGCGGAAGGCGACTCCCTCCCGGACCAACCACTCGGCGATATCAGTCGCGAGCGCGAAGCCCTCGGGCGCTGCGGCCGCCATGCGCACCGTGTCAAAACGAAGCGTCGAGATCATGCCGGTGACGGCGGGGAGCACCAGGAGCAGTTGCTCAACCGCATCGAAGACAGGCTCCTTGTCCTCTTGCAGGTCTCGGTTGTAGGCAAAGGGCAGACCCTTCAGTGTCGCGAGCAATCCGGTGAGGTTGCCAATGAGTCGGCCGGACTTGCCGCGCACCAATTCGGCGACGTCGGGGTTTTTCTTCTGCGGCATGATCGAGGATCCGGTGGACCACGCATCGTCGAGGGAAGCCCAGGCAAACTCCCTCGAGGTCCACAGCACCACCTCTTCGCCGATACGGGACAGGTGCACGCCGATCATCGCCGCCACAAAAAGGAACTCCGCAACCCAATCGCGATCACTCACCGCATCGATGGAATTCGGCAGCGCACCCCGAAAGCCCAGGTCGAGTGCCGCCGCGACGGGGTCCAATCCGAGGGATGAGCCCGCCAACGCTCCGGCCCCCAGGGGCGATAGGGAGGCGCGCTGGTCCCAGTCCCGCAGCCGGTCAATATCGCGACTGAGGGCGTGCACGTGCTTGGCCAACTCATGTCCGAAGGAGATGGGCTGAGCATGCTGCAGATGAGTGAATCCGGGCGCGAAGGTGACAATGTGCTCGGCTGCTTGATCCAGCAGCGCATCCTCCACGTCGATCACCGCCAGGGCGATGGCACGCACCTGATCTCGAAGGTACATCCGGAAGTCCGTGGCGACCTGATCGTTGCGACTGCGCCCTGCCCGCAGCTTGCCCCCCACGGGCCCGAGACGCTCAATGAGTCCACGCTCGATGGCGGTGTGCACGTCCTCATCATCCGCGGTGGGCAGGAACGCCCCAGAGGTGACATCGACCGCGAGCGCGTCCAGCCCGGCAAGGACCGTCGTCAACTCCTGCTCGTCCAGCAATCCCACGCTGTGCAGCACGCGGGCGTGCGCCGCGGTCTGACGGATGTCATAGGGCGCCAAACGCCAATCAAAATGCGTCGAGGCACTCAGCGCAACCATGGCCGCGGAGGGACCCGAGGTGAATCGGCCTCCCCACAAACGCGTGGGCTCGTCGCGACTCATTCACCCGCTCCCTTCGGTGCTCGCCCCTCGGCCATCGTCAACACCTCGGCCGCGACGTGGTCGCCCCCGAGCCGATCCCTGGCCACGAGCAGGACCGTGTCATCACCGGCTACCGTGCCCACGACAGGGTCCCACTGCGCTCGGTCGAATGCTGAGGCGAGGTATTGCGCACCTCCCGGAGGGGTGCGCACGACAACGATGTTGCCCGAGGCCTCGACGGACACCACGAGTTCGTGAGCGGTGCGCACGAGGCGCACCATGTCCACGCGCGTGTCCATCGCCGCGTCGTCGACCACGCGGTAGACAGCGCGGCCATCGGGGCCACTCACCTTCGTCGCTCCCAGGTCGATGAGATCGCGAGACACCGTGGCCTGGGTGACCGCGAAGCCCTCCCCCGCGAGCAGGTCGCGCAACTCCTCCTGGGAGTGCACATCACCGGCGGCGAGAAGTTCAGACACCCGCAAACGACGCGCCGCCTGGGTGCGGGGTGTGCTCACCGCGCACCCGCGATGCTCTCGACCGCGGCCGGCCAACGGACGGCAACCAACGCCAGGTCCGCATCGGTGAGAGTCAGCGGAGGTGCCAGGCGGATGACATCCGGGGCCACCGCATTAACGAGGAGGCCTGACTCGCGTGCGCGCATCTCCACCTCAGCCGCATAGGGCCCGGTGAGCACGGCGCCCAGGAGCAGACCGCGACCGCGCACATGGTCCACGATGGGGGTGAGCGAAACGATGTCGCGCACGCGCGACTCCACCCGTGACACGCGATCTAACAGGTTGTCCTCGGCGATGGTGTTCAGGACGGCGAGCGCCGCCGCACAGCTGATGGGGTTGCCGCCAAATGTCGACCCATGTGAGCCCGGGCCTAGCAGATGGACCGCGTCTTCGAATGCGACGCACGCGCCGATGGGCAGGCCGCCACCGAGTCCCTTGGCCATCGTCACCACATCGGGGAGCACGCCATCCGACTGATGGGCAAACCACACCCCCGTGCGACCAATACCGGTCTGCACCTCGTCAAGGATGAGAAGTGCGCCGTGCGTATCGCATGCGGCACGCGCCGCAGCAAGGTATCCGGTCGGGGCCGGGATCACACCACCTTCACCCTGGATCGGTTCAAGGAACACCGCCGCCGTGTCATCCGTCACTGCCGCCGCAAGCGCATCCGCGTCGCCGAAGGACACAGCAACGACGTCGCCCGGAAGGGGGCGAAAGGGATCCTGCTTGGCCGGCTGTGCGGTCAGGGCGAGCGCCCCCATGGTGCGGCCGTGGAAGGAGCGCTCCGCGACAACGATCCGGTGTCGCCCGGTGCGTCGCGTCAGCTTGACTGCGGCCTCGTTTGCCTCAGCGCCCGAATTGCAGAAGAACACCCGGCCTCCCCGAGTGCCCCCGGGATCCAGCAGGGCGAGGAGACGTTCCGCCAGCTCAACCGCGGGGGGGCTGATCGCCAGATTGCTCGTGTGCCCGAGCACGGCAGCCTGGGCGGCGATCGCCCCCACGACCGCCGGATGCGCATGTCCCAGGGCATTGACGGCGATGCCGGCGAGGAGGTCCACGTAGTCGCGACCATCCGCATCCCACACGCGTGCACCCTCACCGCGGACCAGCGCCACCGCGGGGGTGCCGTAGGTGTCCATGACCGACCCGCGCCATCGCTCCTGCCAGTGTCCGGTGGTCGTATCGACCCGCGAGGAGGTGGTCATGCCACGACCACCGTTCCGGCCCCGGTGTCGGTGAAGGCCTCGGAGAGGAGGGCGTGCTCGACGCGACCATCAATGACCTGGGCACGTGGCACACCACCTTCGACCGCGCGAAGACATGCCTCCATCTTGGGGATCATCCCCGATTGCAGACCCGGCAGGAGTCCCCGCAACTCCTGTGCGCTGATCCGCGCAATCACCTCTGAGCTGGCGGGCCAGTCCGCGTAGAGACCTGCCACGTCAGTCAGCACCACGAGTTTGCTCGCCCCCAGGGCAACGGCGAGTGCCGCGGCCGCCGTATCGGCGTTGACATTGTGCGGGATCCCGTGGACATCGGGGGCAACCGTCGACACGACCGGGATCATGCCGCCGTCAATCAGCTCCACCACCACGTCAGGACGGACACGAACGACATCACCGACGAGCCCGAGGTCTGTCTCAACCCCATCGATCATCGTCCCCCGCCGCTCCGCGACAAACAGATGCGCATCCTCGCCGGAGAGGCCCACCGCGTAGGGGCCATGCGTGTTGATCAGCGTCACAATGTCGCGCTGCACCTGACCGGTCAGCACCATGCGCACGACATCCATGGCCTCCGGTGTGGTGACACGGAGCCCCCCCTTGAACTCACTTGCCACGCCGAGGCGGCTGAGCATGGCCGAAATTTGCGGACCTCCGCCGTGGACAACGACGGGATGCAGTCCCACCCGGTGAAGGTAGACAATGTCGGCGGCAAAGGCGGCCTGCAGCGTGGAATCCACCATGGCATTGCCGCCAAACTTCACCACGACGGTGGTGCCCGTGAACTCCTCGAGCCAGGGCAGGGCTCGCTCGCGCATCTGCGCCTCCCGTCGGGTGACTGTCATGTCGAGTACGCCGAATTCTCATGGACGTAATCCGCGGTGAGATCATTGGTCCACAGCGAAGCCACCGCCGATCCTGCGCCGAGATCAATGGTGATGACGATGTCGCGTCCCGACATATCCACGAGGTGTCGGTCCTCACCGACGCCACCACCGCGGCAGATCCAGACACCGTTGATCGCTACATCGACAGCGGACGGATCAAAGTGGGCCCTCGTCGTGCCGACGGCAGAGAGGACACGTCCCCAGTTGGGATCCTCTCCGTGCAGAGCACACTTGAGAAGATTGGAGCGCGACACAGCCCGAGCGACGTCGACAGCCTCATCGTCATCCAGGGCCGCACGGACATCGATACGAATCTCCTTGCTCGCACCCTCGGCGTCACCGATGAGTTGGCGCGCAAGATCAGCGCAGGCATCGGTGACCGCGGTGGTGAATGCGTCACGTCCGGCAGCGACCCCGCTCGCGCCACTGGCGAGGAGCAGGACGGTGTCATTGGTCGACATGCACCCGTCGGAATCGATGCGGTCAAAGGTCACGCGCGTCGCCGCACGCAGTGCGGACTGACAATCTGCTGCGTCAACGACCGCATCCGTCGTCAAGACCACCAGCATCGTGGCGAGCCCCGGTGCGAGCATCCCCGCGCCCTTGGCCATGCCGCCAACGATGAAGCCATCCGCGTGAATGGTCGTTGTCTTGGGGACCGTGTCGGTCGTCATGATGGCGACCGCAGCGTCGGATCCGCCCTCCGCAGACAGTGCCAGCACCGCCGCGTCCACACCTGACAGCAGGTGTGCCATCGGAAGGCGCTCGCCAATGAGCCCGGTGGAGCACACGGCAACCTCACCGGCTCCGGTCTCCCGTCCCGCTGTCGTCAACGCTGCAGCAACGTGCTCGGCGGTCACGTGCGTATCAAGGAAACCCGCCGAGCCTGTGCACGCGTTGGCGCCCCCCGAGTTGAGGGCCACGGCGTGCACCTCGCCGTCCAGGAGCACCTGGCGTGACCACTCCACGGGGGCGGCGGCAAATCGATTGCTCGTGAAAACTCCCGAGGCCGCCTGCAGGGGTCCGTCATTGACAACGACAGCAACGTCGGGGCGCCCATTGGCCTTGAGCCCCGCGGTCACCCCTGCCGCGCGGAATCCCCGGGCCGACGTGACGCTCACGGCGCGACCCCTGCACTGGACAGTCCCGCGGTCTCCGGAAGTCCCAGGACGAGGTTGGCATTTTGCAGCGCCTGACCCGCGGCACCCTTGCCCAGATTGTCCAGGGCCGCGACCACGATGGCCCGACCCGTGTGGGTGTCGACCGTGGCCTGCAGATGGACGGCGTTGCTCCCCACGGTGGATGCGGTGTGCGGCCATGCACCCGGCGGCAACACATGGACAAATGGCTCGTCTGCATAGGCCGCTCGCAGGCATTCCTGAAGATCATCCGTCGTGACACCCGAGGCCATGTCCGCTGAGCAGGTCGCAAGGATCCCACGTGGCATGGGGGCGAGGAGAGGTGTGAAGGACACGCGCACAGCGCTGCCAGCGGCGCGTGACAGCGTCTGCTCCATCTCCGGCGTGTGTTGATGTATCCCTCCCACCCGGTAGGACGACATCGACCCCATCACCTGGGACGCCATCAACGCATCACTGGGTGAGCGCCCCGCACCCGATGTGCCCGAGGCGGCAACAACGACAATGAGATCCCCCACCAACCCCTGCGCGAGCAGCGGCGCCATGGCCAAACCGACGGCCGTGGGATAGCACCCGGGATTGGCCACGCGCGTGGATTGCACGATCTCAGCTCGCGTACCCGGGATCTCCGTCAGTCCATACAGCCACTCCCCCGCGTACGCGTCGTTGTAGAACTGTCTCCACATCCGCTCGTCCGCCAAGCGGAAGTCAGCCCCGAGGTCGATCACCGGGAGCGACTCGGGCAGGTCGCGCACCAGCGCGGCTGACTCACCGTGGGGGAGCGCGAGGAACACCACATCCGCCTGCGCCAGCAGGTCCGGGTCTGTGGGGCTGAGGATGCGGTCGGCCAGCGGTGTCAGTTGGGGATGGACCTCAGCCAGGCTGAGACCAGCCTTCGCACCGGCCGCGATGGGACCGATGTGCAGGCTGGGATGGCCCAGGAGGAGGCGCAGCAACTCCCCGCCCGCGTATCCAGACGCTCCCGCTACCGCTGCAGTCAAGGCCACGGCGAAAGTATACGCATACTTGCATACCGCATCTCGGGGGGTCAGGACCCGCGCAGAACCGCCCCGTGCCGCAGCATCGCTTCGGCGACTGCGGCCTCACGCACGCTGAGGATCTCCTCCGCCGAGAGGGTGCGGTCCGGTGCGCGCAGGCGAAGTGCGAAGGCCAGGGATCGATGCCCCGGGGGGACCTGGGGGCCGACGAACACATCGAAGAGCCGGACGTCCTCACATCGGTCCCCCGCGCCGGCGCGGACGGCAGCCTCCACATCGGCCACGGCGACCGAGTCGGGCACGACCAGGGCAATGTCTTCCTTTGCCAGCGGCTGGGATCCAAAGTCCGGCGCGGGTGCGACCGGGTGGGCTGATGCCATCAGCGCATCCAGATCCATCTCCATGGCGCACGTGCGCTCCGGCAGATCAAAGGCGGCAACCACCCGCGGATGCACCTCACCCGCGTGTCCGACGACGACATCATCCACGACCAGGGTCGCCGTGCGACCGGGATGGAAGGCTGCGTCATCACCCTGGATGACGTCCAGGGGGACCCCCAGCGCAGCGGCGACCACACGGGCGGCCTCGACGGCGTCCGCCCAGGTCGATGCGCGACCTGCACCCCACCATCCCTTGGCCTCGCCTGCTCCCACAAAAACAGCAGCCGCGTGGAAGGGCTGGTCCGGCAGCAGATCCTCAAGCGCCTCCAGGTCAGCCTGCGAGGGGCGGGTGGTGACGGACGGACGCGGCGGATGAGTCACGCCCTGCGGTTGCTGATGCTCGCGCAGCAGGAAGACCCGCCCGATCTCGCTCAGGGCCACGTCATCGAATCCCCGCGAGATGTTGCGCCGCGCCGTCGCCAGCAGCCCGGGCAGCAGCGTGGTGCGCAGCAGCGGCTGCTCATCCGACAGCGGGTTGGCCAGTCGGGGCGCCCGGCGACGTACGTCGTCACCAGACAACCGGAGGTTGTCGAGGTCGGCCTCTCCAACAAAGGGGTACGTGAGGACATCCACGATGCCCAGACCCGCGAGCGCCAATCCGGCTCGCCGACGTAGTCGCTGCTCCCGGGTGAGTCCATAGCCGGCAGGAGCCATGGGTAAACGTGCGGGCAGGTGGTCATACCCCACGAGGCGGATGACCTCTTCGACAAGGTCCGCAGGATCGGTCAGGTCTCGACGCCACGGGGGCACCTCCACCTGCAGGTCGTCCCCCCCGGCCACGGTGCAACCGATGCGCGTGAGCAGGGTGGTCGTCACCTCGGGATCGATCTCCATGCCTGCTGTGCGCGCGGGCAGGTCTGCGGGCATGTCGATGACGGTCGGCGCATACGGCGCCTCCCACGCGGCCATGCCCTCGTACACACCACCGCCGTGCTCGAGCAGCAGGGCAGCGGCTCGAGCCGACGCGTAGGGCGCGAGGACCCGATCGACTCCGCGCTCGAATCGACGCGATGCTTCACTCGACAGCCGATGGCGGCGGGCCGTGCGCGCCACCTCCTCCGGGACAAACCACGCGGCCTCGAGAAGAATGTCGGTCGAGGAATCATCAATCTCCGAATCCAGTCCACCCATGGTTCCCGCGAGGCCTATCACCCCGGAGTCATCGCGGATCACCACGTCCTGCGGATCCAGGGTGCGCTCCGCGTGATCCAGCGTCACGACTGTGTCCGCCGCGCCGGCGCGCCCGGCGCGGATGCGCCCCCGGACCTTGGCTGCGTCGAACGCGTGGAGCGGCTGCCCCAACTCGAGCATCACATAGTTCGTCACGTCCACGGCCAGGGAGATCGGGCGCATACCGCAGGCGAGCAGTCGTCGCTTCATCCACTCAGGGGTCGGTGCCGTGGGATCAAACCCACGGATGCGGCGCACAGTGAACAATTCGCACATCGTGGCATCGTCGACCCCGCAGTCGGGCGGCACCGGCAGGGCCGTGTGTGCCGACGGCGCCGGCAGGTCAGCAAGCGCCTCCCCCGGATCGACGAAGGGCACGTCGTAGGCGATTGCCACCTCGCGGGCAATGCCTCGGATGCTCAGGGCATATCCACGATCCGGCGTCACAGCGATGTCGAGAATCTCTTCACCGACACCGGTCACCTCACGGGCATCTGCGCCCAACGCCCCGGATGCAAGCACCATGATGCCGCCGTGTTCATCACCGAGGCCCAACTCGCGCTCAGAGCAGATCATCCCGTCAGAGACATGGCCGTACGTCGTCCGCGCGGTAATGGTGAAGTCACCGGGGAGGACAGCACCGGGGAGTGCGACCACGACGAAGTCCCCCGCGGTGAAGTTGCTCGCTCCGCAGACGATGTCGCGGACTCCCCCGCTCGTGGGACCGACGTCCACCCGGCACAGTCGAATGGGCTTTTTGAAGTCGGTGAGTTCCTCGATGGACTCAACGCGTCCGACCACCACGGGACCGCTCACGCCACCGCCCACGAGGGTGACCGACTCGACCTCGAGGCCCACCGAGGTGAGGCGATCAGCCACCTCTCGCCCCGTCACCTCGATCGGCAGATCCACCATCTCGCGAAGCCACGACATCGGGACGCGCATCAGACCTCGATCCCGAACGCGGAGGTGAAGCGAATATCGCCCTCGACCATGTCGCGCATATCCGTGACGCCATGGCGGAACATGAGCGTGCGCTCAACTCCCATGCCGAAGGCAAAGCCGGAGTAGCGCTCCGTATCGATGCCGGCCGCCATCAGCACGCGGGGATTGACCATCCCGCAACCACCCCACTCGATCCAGCCCTCGCTGGAGCAGGTGCGGCACGGGGCGTTGGGGTCGGTCACCGAAGCCCCACGACAAACGAAGCATTCCAGATCCAATTCGGCGCTGGGCTCGGTGAAGGGGAAGTACGACGGTCGCAGCCGCACGCGCACACCCGGACCAAACATCGCTGCTGCGAGGTGCTCAAGGGTGCCCTTGAGATCAGCCATCGTGATGCCCTCATCGATGGCCAGGCCCTCGATTTGATGGAAGACGGGCGTGTGCGTCGCATCGAGTTCATCCGTGCGGAAGACCCTCCCCGGGGCGACAACATAGATCGGCAGATCCCGCTGGAGCATGGCGCGCAACTGGATCGGAGATGTTTGCGTGCGCAGCACAACACCGCTGGATTCGCTGCCCACAAAGAAGGTGTCCTGCATCGTGCGAGCGGGATGGTCCGGAGGCACGTTGAGAGCATCGAAGTTGAACCACTCGGCTTCAGCCTCGGGGCCCTCGGCAATCTCATAACCCATCGCGATGAAGACGTCGGCCATGCGCTCCATCAGCGTGGTCAGGGGATGGCGGGCACCCGTCGAGCGACGCCGCGTGGGGAGGGTGACATCGACGGCTTCCTCCACAAGGACACGCGCATCACGCTCCTCCTGGAGTACCTCTGCGCGCGCGTCGAGGGCGGCACGGACCGTCCCCCGGGCATCTCCCATGCGCTTACCCGCCTCAGCCTTGGCCGCCGGTGGGAGAGCTCCGATCTCGCGGTTGGCCAGGGCCAACGGCGACCGATCCCCCGCGTGGGCAAGGCGCGCCACTTTGAGTTGATCCAGATCGGCAGCCGCGGCAATGTCCCCGAGGGCACCGGCCACCATGGCATCCACGGCCTGGGCCTCCAGCGCAGCGACACCCACCGGATCGAAGGACTTATTGGGGGCCGACACTCAGTCACCCGCGAGGCGTCGGACGAGGATTTCGACATTGTCATCGACAGAGGCCGTGCCATCGAGGTGCACGTCGGCATGCTCCGGAGGCTCGTACTCCTGGCCCATGCCCGTCATGTTGGGAAGGGATCCTGACTTCGCCTTGGCGTAGAGCCCCTTGGGGTCACGCTCCACGCACATCTCCACCGGGGTGTCGATGAAGACCTCAACAAAATCGTCATCCGCAAAAATCTCGCGCGCCGCCCGTCGATCAGCCCGGAAGGGTGAGATGAGCGCAACGATCACGACCAGTCCCGCATCCACCATGAGTTTGGCCGCTTCGGCCACTCGGCGGACGTTTTCGGCTCGGTCCTCGGGGGTGAACCCCAGATCCTTATTGATGCCGGTGCGGACGTTGTCGCCATCGAGGACGAAGGTGTGCATGCCCAGTGCGAAGAGTCGACGCTCGAGGGCATCCGCCACCGTGGACTTGCCCGAGCCTGACAACCCTGTCAACCAGACGACTCGCGGCGTCTGATGCTTCAGGCGGGCACGCGCCGCGCGATCAACCTCATAGGCGTGGGGCACGACGTTGAGTGAACGCCGCAGGGCGTGGGTGACCATGCCGGCGGCGACCGTGTCGGCGCTCACTCGGTCGATGAGGAGGAACCCACCGGTGTCGCGGCACTGCGTGTACATGTCCATCGGAATCGGCACATCCGTGGCGATCTCGATGCGACCGATGTCATTCATGTCCAGGACGCGCGCGGCAAGCTTTTGACCGGAAACGACGTCAAGGCGATGGCGGACAACCGTCACCGTGGCGGGCACGACGCGCGGACCCACAGCCAGGAGATAGGACCGGCCATGCATGAGCGCCTCTTCGCCCACCCAGACGACATCGGCGGCAAACCGATCCGCGGGCTGCGGCCAGGCGGTCTCGCCCGACGGCGTGGTGCCGGCGGCCGCAAGAAGGTCCCCGCGGGTGACATCGACCTCTCGGTCCAAGGTGACGGTGATGGCATCGCCCCGACGCGCCTCCGCGAGGTCACCCTCAAAAGCCACGATGCGATCAATCACCGCGGTCTGGCCCGAGTCGGCGACGACGACGGCGTCTCCTGGTCGGACGATTCCCGCGGCCACCGTGCCGGCGTAACCGCGGAAATTGCCCTCAGCGCGGGTGATGAACTGCACCGGCAGACGGAACGCAGTGGTGCTCGTGTCGACGGGGGGCATCCAATCCTGCACCGCGCTCAGCAGGGAGGAGCCGTGCCACCAGGGCATCTGCGTCGTGGGAAGCGTGACGTTGTCTCCGGCCACGGCACTCACGGGGATCGTCATGACATCGTCGAGACCGAGGCGCGCTGCCGCTGCCTTGACCTGACCAGAGATCTCTTCGAATATGGCGTGTTCGTACGACACAAGATCCATCTTGTTGATGGCGATGATGATGCTCGTGACGCCCATGAGCGCACACACGGTGAGGTGTCGGAAGGTCTGTGGGCGCACACCACGCGCTGCATCCACGAGGAGAACTGCCACGTCCGCATTGGACGCCGCCACGGCCATGTTGCGGGTGTACTGCTCATGACCGGGAGCATCGGCGATGATCACCCGTCGACCACTCGGCAGGTACATGTGCCGATAGGCGACGTCGATCGTGATGCCCTGCTCGCGCTCGGCCTCCAGCCCATCGGTGAGCAGGGAGTAGTCGATCTCGCCCACGGGGATGGTCGAGCCACCACGTCGGGTCAGTCGCGCATAGTCCAACTGGTCCTCGGGTATGGAGCCCGTCTCCGCGAGCAGGCGACCGATCAGCGTGGACTTGCCATCGTCAACCGACCCGCAGGTCACGAGTCGGACGACCGGTGTGATGTCGATACCGGTGGAGCGTTCGAGGAGGGTGGTCATCAGAAGTAGCCCTCCGCCTTCTTGGCTTCCATGGAACCGCTTCCTTCGCCGTCGATGAGACGACCGGCGCGTTCGGACACGTTGCTCTCGAGCATTTCAGCGATGAGGGTGTCGAGGTCCGTTGCGGTGGATTCGACCGCGCCCGACAGGGGGTAGCAGCCGAGAGTGCGAAAGCGCACGGATCGCATCTGGGGCTCCTCTCCCTCACGAAGCGGAAGCCGGTCGTCGTCCACCATGATCCAGGTGCCTTCGCGCTGGACCACGGGGCGCGGCCTACCGAAGTAGAGGTCAACGATGGGAATGTTCTCGCGACGGATGTAGCGCCAGATGTCGAATTCGGTCCAGTTGCTGATGGGGAATGCCCGCATCGTCTGACCCTCGGCAAGCATGGTGTTGGCCGTGCGCCAGAACTCTGGTCTTTGCTTGCGTGGGTCCCAGCGATGTCCCGGCTCACGCAGCGAGAAGATGCGCTCCTTGGCGCGCGACTTCTCCTCGTCGCGACGGGCACCCCCGATGGCGCAGTCAGCCTGCAACTCATCCAAGCCCTGACGCAGGGCGACCGTCTTCATGATGCGCGTGTATTCGTGAGCACCGTGGGTGAAGGGCGTGATGCCCTCTGCCACCGCCTCGAGGTTGGTCTGAACCTTGAGATCAAGGTTCAGCTCCTCAACCATGCGCGTGCGGAACTCGATCATCTCCTTGAACTTCCAGGTGGTGTCGATATGCATCACCTTGAAGGGGATCGGGGCCGGCGCGAAGGCTTTGCGTGCGAGGTGGAGCAGGACGGAGGAGTCCTTGCCGATCGAGTAGAGCAGAACGGGCCGGCGAAAGGCGCCGGCGACCTCTCGGTAGACGTGCATGGCCTCCGCCTCGAGGGCGTCGAGCACATCGTCATCGGAGACCGGCGCGGGGGCAGCGGAGGTCACAGTCACCTTCCTGGGTCACCGCAGGGTGCGGGCTGGGAGAACCTCCACGCTACCTGCGGGAGGGTACGCCGGGGAAATCGCCTCAGGCCTCACTCAAGACGTCCATGACGACTCCTGATGCGGACTCCCGCTCAGACCGTCGACGGGCGACGGTCTCCTGGGCAGCGGCGATGACCTCGGGGTCGAGTGGGGCGTTGTCGACCCGGGAGCGTGGGTGGCGATCCCGGATGTACGTCTTGAGTTCGGGGCCGGACTCCCAGGACGTGATCAGGCAGTAGCGCGGCTCACCTCCCCGGTGCCACACCGCGTGCCAGAGCCGCTGCGTATCAATGATGACCTGGGTGCCCGCCGGCAGGGCGATGCGCGTCTCGGTCGATGGATCATCCTTGTCCTCGCGCAAAATCATGTAGGAGTCAGGATTGTCCGTGAGATTGAAGAAGCCTCGGACGATCCAACCGGTGCCCTCCGGGTTGAGTCGGTTGTTGTCATCCTGATGAAGATTCCAGATGCAATCGACATACTCGTTGGGCTGGAGTTCGATGACGCGACAGCGGCCAATGTTGGCACCCGGCTCTTCGGCGCGAGCCTTGAGTCGAGGCGCCTTGGCGATGTTGGCGTCGACCCATACCCCGTCCTTGTCGGTCTTGGGCGGGTCGTGGTGCCAAAACCCATTGCATTCAAGGTCGCCGTAGGCCGATGCCAGGGGCGCAAAGCGAGTCTCGCCTGAGGACTTCCAGTCCACGAACTCAATGTCCTGCCACTCCTGGGGGTCCAGGACCTGGTCATAACCGTCGAGCACGACATAGCCGGTCTCGTCCAGCTCGGGCAACGTGATGTAGGACATGGGTCACCTCTCGCGCAGGGGCCAACGGCCCGTTGGGTCCATTCTCCCCTACGAGGCGGTGAAGTGGGGTCGTGGGCACGCGGGTGTTGCGAGGGTCACCCACCTCACCGGCGCATGCGCGCGGTCGCATAGAGACAGATCGCGGCAGCGGCCGCCATGTTGAGGCTCTCAGCAGCTCCGGTCATCGGTATCCGCACGCTCACGCCGGCAGCATCCCGCCACTGTGCATCGATCCCGTGAGCCTCACTGCCGAAGACCCAGGCCACAGGCCCGCGCAGGAGCGGGATGGCCGCGGGACCATCCAGGTCAACATCTCCCGCCGCATGGGCCGTCACGATGACCACACCGGCGGAGCGACATGCAGCGATGGCGTCGGTGGCTGTGACACCGTCACTGATGGCGACGTGAAACAGGGAGCCGGCGGTCGAGCGAACACACTTGCCGTTGTGAGGATCCACCGATCCCTCGGTCATGATCACGCCGTTGGCACCCAGCGCATCCGCCGACCGAATCACCGTGCCCGCATTCCCAGGGTTGTTCACGCGATCCAAAACAACGAGGAAGGGCGGGGCGGCCGAGTCCCCCACGGCGCCCATCATGAGCGTGTCCAGTGGTGTGGTCACGAGGGGACACACGGCGATGATGCCTTGGGACTGGCGGGTTTCTGACATGGCCTCGAGGACCTCGTCACTGGCGACGGTGACGCGTGCCCCACGCGCCCGCTGACCCGCCACAAGATCGGGGTAGCGCTCGGCTGCTCGCTCTGTGACGAAGAGGTCGGATATGCCGTGGTCGCCCGCCGCTGCGACGGCCTGTGGCCCCTCGACGACGAAGGCACCGCGCGCAGCGCGGTGCCTTCGATCGTGCAGATGCCGGACCTCGGTGACCCGCGCGGAGCGAGGCGACGTCAGGGGGTCTGCTCCCATCAGGGGCGGTCAGACCGCCGATGCGGGCAGCGCCTTGCGGGCCATCTCGACGATGACGTCGAAGGCGGCCGGATCGCTCACGGCGATCTCCGCGAGCATTCGGCGATCGACCTGGACGTCGGCAGCCTTGAGCCCCTGGATAAAGCGGTTATAGGTCATGCCGCGCGCACGCACCGCTGCGTTGATGCGCTGAATCCACAAGCGGCGGAAGTCTCCCTTGCGGTCCTTGCGGTCGTTGTAGGCATAGACCAGGGAGTGGGTGACCTGTTCCTTAGCCTTGCGATAGAGGCGGGAGCGCTGGCCGCGGTAACCGCTCGCCTGCTCTAGGACCTCACGGCGCTTCTTGTGGGCGTTGACGGCCCTTTTCACGCGTGCCATGTCGGATCTCCTTCGAGGGTGTGCTGGTTACTTCGCCAGAAGGCGCTTAACCTTCTTGACGTCGGCGGGCTTAACGGTCTCGTCGAGCTTGAGACGACGAGTGCGCTTGGTGGGTTTGCCCTCCATGAGGTGGCGGCGATTGGCCTGCTCGTGGGTGATCTTCCCTGAACCGGTGATTTTGAATCGCTTCTTTGCCCCACTGTGGGTCTTTTGCTTTGGCATCGCTGTCCTCTCGGTCGGGCGGTGTCGCGTCGTACTCAGGCGTCGGCGGCGATGGACTCAATGAAGGTCTCGGGGGACCTCATCTGTGTCGCCTTGGTGCGATGCGGCGCCAAAACCATGATCATGTTGCGACCGTCCTGCTTGGGAGTCGCTTCGACGAATCCGAGATCTTGAACATCCTCCGCCAACTTGGCCAACAGTCGTAGACCCAATTCGGGTCGGGACTGCTCACGTCCGCGGAACATAATCGTGATCTTCACCTTGTCCCCCGCCTTGAGGAACCGCACAACGTGACCCTTTTTGGTGTCGTAGTCGTGCTGATCAATCTTGGGGCGGAGTTTCATCTCCTTGATGACGGTGTGCGCCTGGTTCTTGCGCGCCTCGCGTGACTTCACAGCGGCTTCGTACTTGAACTTGCCGTAGTCCATGAGTTTGCACACGGGAGGCTTCGCCATCGGCGCGACCTCGACCAGGTCGAGATCAGACTCCTGAGCGAGTCGGAGGGCATCCTCGATGCGGACGATGCCTACCTGCTCACCCTGGGGTCCGACGAGTCGCACCTCGGGGACACGGATCCTGTCATTGATCCTGGGCTCGACGCTGATGGCGCCTCCTCGACGTCTATCGCCGATGACCATCATCAGCGTGATCGCGAGGGGGTCGGCCCTCATCGCGGAGGGCTCGGTACGACAGGCCCCGACTGAGCTGGGACCACCGTGACCTGATGCCCGGAGGCGGCAGGTGGGAACCGAGTTCCACTTCGCGGGCTGCACGGGGCAGCCGATCGGTACGAAGACTATCAGCAGGGGGGAGACCCTCTCGCCGCATGGCTCCCGGGCACTCCCCCGGGAGGGCTGAGCGGATGGCCTGGCACCCTGTCGCTGTGACCCAGGAGAACTCCTCCCCCCCGACATCGTCCCCGCAGATCTCGTCCACCGACGAGGCCACCATCGATGCGGTAGCCGTCCGAGATCTGGTCGACGTACCGGCTGTCGAGGTGGTGATGACGCTCGCGGTCCATCTGATGACCGCCGCCGCCGTTCGATGTGGTTTGGCGGATGATCCCGAGGCCAGCCACCAGGTGGATCTGGCCGAGGCGCGCATCCTCATCACCGCCCTGGCTGGACTCGTCATGGCGGCCACCCCCGACCTGGGAGCCATGCACGCCGCTCCCCTGAAGGATGGGCTCTCGGCCCTGCAACGCGCCTTTCGAGATGCGTCACCCATCCCCGATGCACCCGGCGACGGTCCTGGCGAGCGATTGACCGGTTCGCGTCGCGGCTGATGCGCTACGCCGACTCGGCCACCCGGTGCAGGGACTCCCCATCCAGTGCGAAGCGAATCGGGCCCGCGATATCCACCAGGACTCCGTCCGCGCCTTCGGCCAGGGCCGCAGCAGCGACATCGCAGGCGCGGACCGGGACCGGTCGCGCGGTGGGATCCCAGGCACGCATCGTCTCGAGGGACGTAAATGCCAACATCCCGCGCCGACCATCCGGTTGGACCAGGCTCACCGAAGCCATGTGGCTGGATGTATCAGCGCCATCGGCATCGACGTCGTCTCGGACAGCCACGATGGGGACGAGGAGTCGCACCCCCTCCGTGAGCACAGCGAGCACCGCATCACCGCGGCCCTGCCCTAGCGCTGCGGCGAGCCGAGGGTCCGCCGCACCCTCATCCCCGGCGAACGCCACGGGGGTGTCGATGTGGCGACCGGCGCCCTCAACGGGGGTCACAGTCTGCTGGCATGGATGGCGGTCACGAGGATGCCGCGAGCGCCGAGTTCGTAAAGTTCATCCATGATCCCGTGAACGTCTCTGCGCGGCACCATCGCCCGAACGGCGACCCACGCGGGGTCATGCAGGGAAGACACCGTCGGTGATTCAAAACCCGGGGTGATCGCGCAGGCGGCATCAACCTGGTCAGCACGGATGTCGTAGTCGACGAGGACATAGGACCGCGCGACCATGACTCCGTGAAGTCGCCGGACAAAGGTGTCCACCGCGGCGTCCTCGGGTGCGCCACTACGGCGTACAACGAGGGCTTCACTCACCAAAATCGGCTCCCCCACAACCTCAAGGCCGGCCATGCGCAACGTCGTGCCCGTGGCCACGACGTCAGCAACAGCATCGGCGACACCCAATCGCACGGCGTTCTCCACCGCACCGTCGAGGCGCACGATGCGGGCCTGCACGTCATTGTCCCGCAGATAGGCCGTGAGGATTCCGGGATAGGAGGTCGCAATGCGCAAACCCGAGAGGTCGGCGAGCACACGCACGGATCCGGGTGCTGCCGCAAGCCGGAACGTCGAGCCCCCGAAGCCCAACTCCACGAGTTCGACCGCCTCCGCACCGGAGTCCAACAGCATGTCGCGCCCGGTGATGCCCAGGTCCAAGGTGCCCTCGCCCACGTAGATCGCGATGTCCTTGGGGCGCAGGAAGAAGAACTCAACATCGTTGTCGGGGTCCTGGACGACCAGGTCACGCGCGGCCGAGGCGCGCAGGTAGCCGGCTTCACGAAGGATCTCGCGCGAAGGTTCGGCTAGTTGGCCCTTGTTTGGCAGGGCGACGCGCAACATGTCACAGCCTTTCGTAAACGTCCGCGAGGGTCACGCCGGATGAGATCATGAGCACCTGCACGTGGTAGAGCAACTGAGCGATCTCCTCGGCCGTGCGTTCGCGCCCCTCATGTTCGGCAGCCATCCATGCTTCGGCCGCCTCCTCGACGACCTTCTTCCCGATGGCATGCACGCCCTCATCCAGTAAACGGCGCGTGTTGCCGGTCGCCTCCGAGAATGCTGCTTTTCCCTGGAGTTCGGCGTAGAGGGCATCAAAGGTTTTCACCGTGACAGCCTAGGGGCTGCGGATGCCGCGCAGGAGAGCCGCCGTCGCGAGGGCAGCCTCAGCGGCCTCCCGGCCCTTGCTTTCGCGCGAGCCCGCGAGCCCGGCTCGGTCGAGCGCCTGTGCCTCGTCGTCACAGGTGAGGACACCAAATCCGACGGGCACGCCCGTGTCCAGTGCCACCCGGGTGAGACCGGAGGTCGCGGCATCGCAGACGTAGTCAAAGTGCGGCGTACCACCGCGGATGACCACGCCCAGCGCCACAATCGCGTCGGCTCCGGAATGTGCACATGCCGCGGCGACGATAGGCAACTCAAAGGTGCCGGGCACCCGGTGCAGCCGCACCTCGCTCCCCGCCTCGCGGGCGACCTGGAGGGCCCCGTCAATGAGCCCCTCCATGACGCGTTCGTGCCAGGACGCAGCCACGATGTCGACGCGCATCCCGGCCGCCCCCTCCACGGGTATGCGCACCGCGCCCGAGCCGCTCATTCGCCATCTCCGACGTCGCCGGAGGAGTATTCATGACCCAATCTCGCCGCCTTGGTCGCCATGTAGCGGGCATTGTGCGCATTCGGCTCAATGACGAGCGGCACCTTCTCCGCTATCGATAGGCCATAGCCCTCGAGCCCCGCGCGCTTGGCCGGATTGTTCGTGAGCAGGCGCATCGACGTCACCCCCAGGTCGACAAGGATCTGGGCCCCGATGCCATAGTCTCGCGCATCGGCGGGCAGGCCGAGGTCAAGATTGGCATCGACGGTGTCCCGACCGGAGTCTTGGAGTTGATACGCCTGAAGCTTGTGGAATAGGCCTATACCTCGCCCCTCATGCCCTCGCAGGTACAAAACGACACCGCGCCCCTCGTGGGCCACCGCGAGCATCGCAGCATGCAATTGAGGGCCGCAGTCACATCGACGCGAATCCAGCATGTCACCGGTCAGGCACTCCGAGTGCACCCGCACCAGCACCTGCTCACCATCACCGATGTCACCCACCACCAGGGCGACGTGGTCGATGTCATCAAGAACATTGCGGTAGGAGATCGCCCGAAAGTCACCGAACTCGGTCACCAGATGTGCCTCGTGACCGGGCATGACATGGCGTTCATGTCGACGCCGGTGAGCGATGATCTCGGTGATGGAGACGCATGCGAGGGACTCCTCACGTGCAAAGGCACGCGCACTCTCGGGAGTCCTGAGCGCACCGGATGCATCGATGAGTTCACTGCGCAGGATGACGGGGGGCACTCCGGCGAGCCCGCATAGGTCGACGCCCGCCTCGATGCGGCCAGGACGGCGGAGAACTCCTCCCGGCAGGGCGCGCACGGGAGCGAGATGGCCGGGGCGGATGAGGTCATCGGGCCGACTCCCCGGATCGGCCAGGGCGCGCAGGGTCACCGCGCGATCTTCCGCCGAAACCCCTCCGGCCAGGACCGCTCGCGCATCGACCAGGACCGCTTCGGAGGATGGCCGTCCACCGAGGCCCACGGTCATGGGCGGCACATCGAGACGGTCCAGGATCGTCGTATCCACGCCCGCCTGGAAGGACCCGGACGTATGCCGTGCGACGTAGGCGACACGCACCGCATCCGCAGAAGCGCCCGCCAGGACGAGGTCACCGCCACTGGGCTCCCCCACCACATCGTCCCCATCATCAATGATGACGACAGGCTCTCCTCGCTTCACCGACTCGATCGCCGCAGCGATAGCGTCCGGCCGGAAGGTCGTCCCTGACGATTCGGCCAGCGCGTCGATACTCGTCATGCTGTGGGTGCCTCTCCTGCGCGTAAGAGCCGCTCAACATATTTGGCGAGGATGTCAACCTCAAGGTTGACCACGTCTCCCGCCTGACGATCCCCCAGCGTCGTGAAGGACAACGTCGTGGGGATGAGTGACACCTCGAACCATTCATTCGCGATGTCGAGGCAGGACACGGTCAGCGAGACCCCATCCACGGCGACCGACCCCTTGTCAACGAGGTAGGGCGCGAGATGGACCGGGATGGCCACCCGGACGACATCCCAATGCTCGGTTGATACGCGGGACACAATCGTCCCGGTGCCGTCCACATGTCCCTGGACGATATGTCCCCCCAGTCGCGTGGACAGTGTGACCGCACGCTCGAGGTTGACCCGGCTGCCGGGGGCCACATCGCGCAGGGAGCTGCGCACCAGGGTCTCCCGCATGACATCCGCAGCGAATGTTGATTCCCCCACCTCTGTCACCGTCAGACACACCCCGTTGACCGAGATCGAATCCCCGTGCCGCGTGCCTTCGGCGACGACCGGTCCGCTCACGACCAGGCGCATGGCATCATCGGGCAGGCGGACCACCTCGGTGACCACACCCGATTCCTCCACGATTCCGGTGAACACTGACCCTCCTCAGCCGACGCGTCCGCTGATCCTCGCATCTCCCCCGATCTGGACCACACGCACGTCCCGCAGGCGAAGCACATGATCGATGGTGTTAATCCCCAGATCTGACAGCGCCGGAGCACCCGCCCCCAGGAGTGCGGGCGCGACGTACCAGACCACCTCGTCGACGAGCCCGGCGTCGAGGAAGGCCGCGATAAGAGTGGGGCCGCCCTCCACGAGAACGTGCCGGATGTCTCGCTCAGAAAGGGCCGTCATCACCGCACGGACATCATGAGTCCGCAGATGGAGCGTCAGTGCCCCCTCATCCCGGAGGCGGGCGCCCTCGGGAATGTCCCGCCGGCCGACAACGACCCGCAGTGGCTGGCCCCCCAGCGGCACCGGTGCGTCACGGACTGTCAGCGCGGGGTCATCGAGCACGACGGTGCCGGTCCCGACGAGTACGGCGTCACATTCGGATCGCAATCGGTGCACGTCACGTCGCGCCTCCTCCCCGGTGATCCAGCGACTCGTGCCATCGACAGCGGCCACGCGGCCATCCAGCGTGGCCGCCATCTTGACTGTGACGAAGGGGCGCCCCTGAGTGACAGCGAAGGTCCAGGCGCGGTTGAGATCCGCCGCGAGGTCACTATCGACCTCTCCCTCGACATCGACACCGGCAGCGCGTAGCGCCTGCGATCCTCCGGCGGCAAGGGCATGGGGATCCGTCTGGCCGTAGACGACGCGATGAATTCCTGCCGCCAGGAGTGCTTCGCTGCACGGGCCCGTCCGACCGGTGTGATGGCAGGGCTCAAGCGACACCACCGCGGTGCCACCACGGGCATTCACTCCCGCTGCCGCAAGTGCGACCACCTCGGCATGGGGGGTGCCCGCGCCGTGGTGTGCCCCCTCGCCGACGACGCGGCCGCCGGAATCGAGGATCACGCAGCCCACGCGCGGATTGGGACCGTCGGCCAGGACCACCGACACGGCCAGGTCCCGGGCACGCTGCATGGCAGCGAGCTCAGCGACGGTGGCCACTAGGTGGCCGAGGCACGCGTGGCCGAGGC
>JANRCR010000023.1:26776-81437 GCA_030726915.1 Candidatus Nanopelagicales bacterium | reverse complement strand
GTGGCCGAGGCACGCGTGGCCGAGGCGCGCGTGGCCATGTCACGCAGGGTGTGAACCATCCGGTCAGGATCATCGGCACCAAAAACGGCCGACCCGGCGACGAAGACATCCGCACCCGCATCCGCACACCGTTCGATGGTGGCCTCACTCACCCCGCCATCGACCTGGACCCAGATGTCACAGCCGCTGCGGCGGACCAGCTCGCGGGCTTCGCGAATTTTGGGCAGCACCATCTCGAGGAAGGGCTGGCCGCCAAAGCCCGGCTCCACGGTCATGAGCAGCACCATGTCGACCTCAGGCAGGAGGTCGACGTACGGTGCCACGGGCGTCGACGGATTGATCCCGATCCCTGACCGCGCGCCCAATGCGCGCAGACTCCGAGCGAGACGCACGGGGGCAGCAGCCACCTCGACGTGGAAGGTGACGCTCCCCGCACCCGCTTCCGCGTAGCCCGGCGCCCAGCGGTCGGGGTCGCGGATCATGAGATGGCAGTCCAGTGGGATGGACGTCGCGTGGACCAGACTCTCCACGACCGGCAGCCCGATGGTCAGGTTGGGGACAAAGTCGTAGTCCATGACGTCAACATGGATCCAGTCAGCATCGGGGACGCGCGCCATCTCCTCCCCCAGCCGCGCAAAGTCAGCGGCGAGGATGCTTGGCGAAATCTGAATGCCCACCCGGGCAGGGTAGCGATCCCCCGCGGTGCGTGGGTATCGTGCCCACGAATCCCTAGACGCGACGCAGGAGAGCGAGATACATCCCGTCGGTGCCGTGCACGTGCGGCCACAGCCGAGCGGAGGGCCCCGGACCAAGATCACTCAGTCCGGGCAGCAGGGGCCGCACATCTTCCTGCACGACATCTGACCGTCGCTTGAGCACGTCCTGCACGACAAGATCCGTCTCTGCGACATGGGGTGAACACGTCGCATACATGACGACACCACCCGGACGCACAACATCAAGGGCCGCGTCGAGGAGCTCCCGCTGCAGGGGACCGAGGGTCGCGAGATCAGCGGAGCTGCGTCGCCAGCGGGCTTCGGGCCGCCTCCGGAGCGCACCGAGCCCCGTGCACGGGGCGTCGACCAGGACGCGATCAGCCGATGATGGCTCAAGCACCGTTCGACCATCGCCGACGAGCACCTCGTGGGGTCCGTCGGGTAGTGAGCGGCGCACCAGATCCGCGCGGTGCGGATGCATCTCCACCGCAACCAGGTGTCCACCTCGCTCCGCAACGATGCGCGCGAGCAACGCGGCCTTGCCCCCGGGACCGGCAGCAAGATCCGCCCACACCTCGTCGCGACCCTCCACGGGCGCAGCAGCCAGGGCGAGCGCGACGAGTTGACTGCCCTCGTCCTGGACGCCCACCGCCCCGTTGCGCACCTGGTACAGATCATCAGGACGACCCTCGACGAGTACTCCCGCGCGGGGTGACCAACGCCCCGGCTCGACGCCGGGCAACGCACACAGCTCAGCACCGGTGATGTCGCGGGCGACGAGCACCGGTCGGGCAGGCTCGTTGTCCGCATCGAGCAGGGCACGCAACTCCTGTGGGTCAGAAGATCCTCGATGTGCCATGAGTGCCTGGTGGAACGCGTGAACAATCCAGGCCGGGTGCGAGGTCGCGGTGGCCAGGGCGACCGCACCGTCACCCGGTGCGACACGCTCGATCCAGGCGTCACGATCGCCTCCATCCACCACCTTGCGCAGGACGGCATTGGCCAGTCGCGCGGGACCCTCTCCCACGACGTCACGGGCGAGCGCGACCGTCTCGCTGACAGCCGCATGCGCCGGGATGCGCATGGCGAGTACCTGATGGCAGCCGAGCCGGAGCACATCGAGCAATCGCCCATCGAGTTCGCTCAGGGGTCGATCAACGCAGGTGCCCAACACCGCGTCGTACAGGCCCTGCCAGCGCAGCGTGCCGTAAGCCAACTCGGTCGTGAGGGCCGCATCCCGGGTCGACAGGCCGGCGCGATCCAAGATCTCCGGGAGGGCGAGGTTGGCGTAGGCATCATCGACGTGCACGGCGTGCAAGAGGTCGTACGCCGCACCTCGCGCTGTGCGTCGACGACCGCGATCGCGACGTGGTTTGCTCACCCCACTCATGTGCAGACCGCATCAGCATCGAGACGCAGGCCCCGAGCCCAATCGGGCGCAGCCATGGGGCGTCGGCCCGGGGCGGTCACGGTGGTGAGTCGCACCGCCGTGGTGCCGGTGCCGATCAGCACCTCGCGCTTCGTCACGTGCATCACTCCCGGGGCGCCGACGGTGTCGGTGATCTCGACCGGATCCAGTCTCAGGCGCAGGTCCCCCAGGGTCGTCCACGCACCCGGGTGGGGGGTGCAGGCGCGCACGAGTCGGTCAATGTCCGCGGCCGGAGCAGACCAGTCGATGCGCGCATCGTCGACCTCAATGCGGGGCGCCAACGTCACCCCCCGACTCGATTGGGGATGCCCGACCGCGCGGCCCGCCTCGATGGCATCCATCGTGGCGACGAGCAGATCAGCACCGTCCCTTGCCAGACGCGCCAGGAGGTCACCGCTTGTCTCGCGCTCCTCAATGCGGGTCGTCCTGCTGTCGAGGATCGGCCCGGTATCGAGACCCTCGTCGATGCGGAATGTCGTCACACCCGTGACGGCATCCCCATGACGGATGGCGTGCTGCACGGGGGCGGCACCACGCCACCGCGGCAGCAGGGAGAAATGCAGATTGATCCAACCCCGGGTCGGCACATCGAGGACGTCGGCGGGAATGAGCCGCCCGTAGGCGACGACGGGGCAGCAGTCCGGGGCCAGGGACCGCAGGTCCTCTGCGCTGCCCTCCTCGCGCAGGTCGACGGGCGTCAGGACCGGGATGCCGAGGCTCTCCGCCCGCAGGTGCACGGCACTGGGGCGTGGCTCACGGCCACGACCGGCTCGCGCGGGGGGACGGGTCAGGACGGCCACGACCTCGTGACGGGAGCCGATCAGCGCGTCGAGGCTGGGTACGGCGACATCCGGGGTGCCGGCAAAAACAAGGCGCATCCGGTCAGAGCCAGCGGGCTGAGACGGTGTGGGGGCTGATGCGCACCTCGGGTGCCGGCTGGCCAAACCACTCCGCCTCCCTAATGGCCTTCATCGCCTCCTTGCGCGTCGCAGCATCCAGGCGATCGATGAAGAGGATGCCGTCAAGATGATCCGTCTCGTGCTGGATCGCTCGCGCGAGGAAGTCGCTGCCCTCAATGACAACGGGCTCACCGTGCATGTCAAAACCCTTGGCCACCACCCGCCAGGCGCGCGGGGTCTCGAAGGCGAGGTCGGGAATGGACAGGCAGCCCTCCTCTCCGTCTTGGATCTCATCGGACAGATCCAACTGCGGATTGCACAGATGGCCGAGTTCGTCGTCAACCCACCAGGTGAAGACACGCAGTGACACACCGATCTGGGGTGCTGCAAGGCCACTCCCGGGAGCCTCACGCATCGTGTCGGTGAGGTCCGCCACGAGTTTGCGGAGTTCCTTATCGAAGGTCTCCACGGGCTCGGCCGGTGTCCGCAGGACGGGATCGCCGAAGAGGCGGATCGGCTGCACGGCCACGGGAACTCCCTTCATCCGATGAATCCTCGGGGTGGACCCATCCGGACATCTGGTCAAGGTGACATGGGTGGTCAGGGTGACATGGGGCTGAACATGAATCGTGGCAGCAGTCTAGGTGCGCTCAGTCCCCTCCCCAGTCGGGCGGGTCGACCGTGACCTGCAGTCGATCAGGGTCCTTGCGCGCCGATCGCACGGCCATCATGGCGTGCAGGGCCTGCGTCAGATCGGGGCCGTGGCGACGGTCGATGGTGATGAGCAATCGGGTGTGCTCGCCGTCGACGGCAGGGAGCGGTCCGATGACCCGAGCCTGCGATGGCAGCCCAGCAGCAACACCCTCCAGCACGGCCGGATCCCCCGTGATGGTGGCCGAGCGCACAATCGGCGGCAGTCGGAGCTCGCGGCGCTCCTCCAGCTCGCGGGAGGCCAACCAGGCGGGGTCCCAGCGGATGAGGGCCTGGACGATGGGATGGCCCGCATCCGCCGTGATCACGACGGGGGCACCCGATCGAGCGAGCGCCGCGGCCGTGAACCAACGGCGCGCCGTCTCCTCCCCTGCCCGGAGGGCGACCCGGGACACCTGCACGCCCGCATCGAGAATCACGACGGCGGCATAACCCCCCTCAGCCCATGGCTCCGTGCCCGTGGTCGCGACGACGAGCGCCGGCTCCGGCCCCATCGTCGCGATCGACCGGTCCGCGGTGGACGTGATGACGGGGATGCCGGGGAAGGCACGTCCGAGCTCCTCCGCGGTGCGCCCCGAGCCCACGGCGAGAGCACGCAGGCGATCACTGCCACAGGATCGGCATCGCCAGGGCACGACCCGGGTGCTGCACCATCGGCAGGTGGGCACCGCGGCGTCCGAGCCGAGGGCGAGCGGCCCCCCGCACGCCGGGCAGGCGGCCAGCATCCGGCATTGCTGACACGCCAGCGTGGGGACGTAGCCGCGACGGGCAACCTGAATCAGGACGGGGCCGTCGCTGAGGGCATCGCGTGCAGACTCATAGGCGCGACGCGGTATGCGCGCCGCGCTGTCTGCCGGACTGTCAGCGATCACGCGCGGCGCCACGCGCCGGATGACGTCACGCGTGGGTGAGAGTGCTGCCGCCCATCCACTCGCCACCCAGGCTTGTGCCTCGACCGATCGGGTGTAGCCCCCCACGAGGAGTGCGGCCCCGCTGATGTGTGAGCGCAGGGCGAGCACCTCGCGCGCATGCCAGCCGGGGGCGTGAGGCTCAGCGAACGACTCATCTCCGTCATCCCAGATGATGAGGAGTGCCGGGTCAACGACGGGGGCGAAGACCGCGGCCCGGGTGCCGAGAACCACGCGCACCCTGCCGGTGAGAATGCGCAGAAACTGCGCATAGCGACGCTGCGGCCCGAGATCAGCCGAGAGCACCGCGTAGGCATCGGCTCCCAGCGCGGATGCCAGTGCTACGTCAACGCGGGCGAGGTCTCGAGCGTCGGGTACGACGAGGATGACTCCACCGTGCGCGGCGCTGACGGCGGTGACATCGGCCAGCAGCGACGGCCAATCTCCGGCGGGGTCAGAGGCGGCCCCCGGGGCGCACGTGAGCACGGTGCGCAGGCCTCGCTCACCGTCGGCCATGCGACGTAGGAGGGACTCACCCCCCGCGTAGTCCGACCAGGTGCTGAGCGGACTGCTCTCGGCCAGCCCGGCCAGATCGACCGGCTCGGTCTCACTCGCCATCACGGAGGTCTCAGCTCGCGCGTGGCGCGGCGGCACGGCGGCACGCACGACATCCGACAGTGATCCCGCGTAGCGATCGGCAACAGCGCGGCAGAGCTCGAGGACATCGGGTGTCAGTACGGCGTAGTCGGTGGTGACGCGCTGAATGGGCTGCAGTCGATGCTCACTCGTGTCGGTGACGTCCACGACGAAGGCATTGACGAGGCGCCCGGAAAAGCGCACGCGAACCCGGGATCCGACCACGACCTGCGACGACATCGCATCCGGGATGCTGTAGTCGAACAGCCGGTCCAGGTGCGGCAGGGACACGTCAACGATGACGCGCGCTACGGATCCCACGAGGTGATCGTGCCACCCGGGTGCGACAGGCCCCCGGCGATGCCACCTCGGACGCGGTTAGGACCCGGCGGCCACCGTGAGCGCATCGGCCCGATCGGTGCGCTCCCAGGTGAAGTCGGGAAGCTCGCGCCCGAAGTGCCCGTAGGCCGCGGTGGGCCGGTAGATGGGTCTGAGCAGGTCCAGATCCCGAATGATCGCTGCCGGGCGTAGGTCGAAGACCTCGAGGACGGCCTCCTGGATGCGCTCATCGGGCAGCACACCCGTGCCGAAGGTCTGCACGAACACCCCCACCGGATGAGCCTTGCCGATGGCATAGGCGACCTGCACCTCGCAGCGGTCAGCCAGTCCAGCGGCGACAACATTCTTGGCGACCCAGCGCATGGCGTACGTCGCCGAGCGATCCACCTTGGACGGATCCTTGCCGGAGAAGGCGCCCCCACCGTGACGTGCCATGCCTCCGTAGGTGTCCACGATGATCTTGCGACCGGTCAGACCGGCATCACCCATCGGCCCACCCACTTCGAAGCGTCCGGTGGGGTTGACCAGCAGGCGGTAGTTGTCGCTGTCGAGGTTGAGACCCGCCAGGACGGGATCAACCACGTGCCGGCGGATCTCCGGCGCCAACTGCGCCTCCAGGTCCACGCCTTCGGCGTGCTGGCTGGACACGACGACCGTGTCGATGCGCACCGGGCGATCAGACTCGTCGTACTCAATCGTCACCTGGGTCTTGCCGTCGGGGCGCAGATACTCCATCGTGCCGTCCTTGCGCACCGCCGTCAGTCGCTCGGCCAACTGGTGTGCCAGTGAAATGGGTAGCGGCATGAGCGTCGGAGTCTCCGCGGTCGCGTATCCGAACATCAGCCCCTGATCACCGGCCCCCTGCCGGTCGAGGGGGTCGGTGCTGTGGCCCTCGCGCTCCTCGATGGCGTCGTTGACCCCCTGGGCAATATCGGGTGACTGGGCGCCAATCGACACCGAAATACCGCATGACTTGCCGTCGAAGCCCTTCTCTGAGGAGTCATATCCGATGTCCAGAACGACATCGCGCACGATCGACATGACGTCGGCAAAGCCCTTGGTTGTCACCTCACCCGCGACGTGCACCTGACCCGTGGTCAACAGCGTCTCGACGGCCACTCGACTGCGGGGATCCTGCTCAAGCAGGCTGTCGAGGATGGCATCGCTGATCTGGTCAGCCATCTTGTCGGGATGGCCTTCGGTGACGGACTCCGAGGTGAAAAGTCGACGTGCCACGTGCGTCCCTTCGGTCTGGGTCTTACGACCCGCGCTTGCCCGCGGATGCGGGCCTGGTCTTCACCCGGGGCACCCCACCGCGGTGCGAGGGTTGCCGGCCAGCGAGCCGGGGCTTAACGCTGGCGCTCTTGACGGAGCAGACCCTACCCGACCGGAGTCAGCCAGAGCGTGCAGGCAGGCGCTTAGCAATCTCGTCCAGGATGGTGTCCGCGACCTCGACTTTGCTCCCACTGACGTGTGCCAGCAGGGTAGGTCCGTCCTCGGACCGGGACAGCACATAGGCGTCATTCACGGGCTGACCAAAGACGCGCTCCCCCGCAACGTCGTTGACGACGAGCAGGTCACATCCCTTGCGCGTGATCTTGGCTCGCCCGAGTGCGAGCAAATCGTCCGTGGATGCGGATGTCTCCGCGGCGAAACCGACGATGACCTGGCCGTCTCGACGATCGCGCACCAGGTCCATGAGCACGTCAGGATTGCGCACCAGGATGACCGGATCCGGCTCCTGATCGTCGACCTTCTTGATCTTGGTCGCGGCGGAGGACTCCGGCCGGAAGTCGGCGACGGCGGCCGCCATCACCACAACGTCGGCACCGGCCTGCTCCGCGAGCATCACCCGGTGAAGTTGTTCTGCCGTCTCGACGTCGATCACCTGAAGGCCCACCGGGGTGGGCACCTCGACGTGGGCCCGCACGACGGTGACCCGAGCCCCACGAGTGTGAGCGCGCTCAGCGACGGCGAAGCCCTGTCGCCCGCTGGAGCGGTTGCCGAGGTAGCGGACAGGATCCAGCGGCTCACGCGTGCCCCCGACCGACACCACGAGCGTGCGCCCCTCCAGATCGCGCACGGTGGGCTGAAGGGATGCCTCGACCAGGCGCATCAACTCCGTAGGCTCGGGCAGCCGACCCGGTCCCGAGTCACCCCCGGTGAGCCGACCAATCGCGGGCTCGATCACCTGCACTCCGCGAGAACGCAGCGTCTCAACATTGGCTCGTGTGGCTGGGTGCTCCCACATTTCGGTGTGCATCGCGGGTGCGAGGAGGACCGGACATGTGGCGGTCAACAAGGTGGCGGCCAGCAGATCATCCGCGCGCCCGATCGCTGCACGGGCAAGGAGATCCGCGGTCGCGGGGGCGACGATGATGAGGTCGGCCCATCGGGCGAGACCGACATGGGGCACGGACGCAACGTCATCCCACACCGAATCACTGACGGGATGTCCCGAGAGTGCCTCCCAGGTCGGCGCACCAACAAACCGCAATGCGGATGCGGTGGGAACGACACGAACCTCATGACCAGACTCGCGAAGGAGCCTCAGGAGGGTGCAGGCCTTGTAGGCCGCTATACCCCCTGAGACGCCGAGGAGGACACGTGCGGTCAGGTGAGTTCTTCTTCCACGATGACCACCGCGGCGGCAGCCTCGGCCTCGGCTGCGGGATCAAATGGCTCAGACGTCAACAGACCAGCGTCGATCTCGCGCATCGCGATCGACAGCGGCTTCTCCTGGACATGTGTCTCAACGAGCGGTCCGACGTACTCCAGGAGGCCCTCGCCCAACTGGGAGTAGTACGCATTGATCTGGCGCGCACGCTTCGCGGCGTAGATAACCAGGGAGTACTTGGAGTCAGACCTTTGGAGCAGGTTGTCGATGGGCGGGAAGGTAATGCCCTCGGGACGCACGGAGCCTGGCATGGTCAACCTCTCACCGAATGTGGGACTGGGCGGTTCGCCGGACCGGGCGCCGCGGTCAGGAGTCTACCCCCCCGGCCGGGGCTGGCTCGCCCCGAGCAGGTCCAGGATGTCTTCCGCCGCCTGCCCCACAGACGTGTTGATCACGCTGCGATCGAACTCCGGCTCCGCGGCCAACTCAATGCGGGCTGTCTCCAGGCGGCGGGCGATGACGTCGGGGCTCTCCGTGCGCCGCCCCTCGAGTCTGTCCACGAGGACGTCCCATGAGGGCGGGGCGAGGAAGACCTGCAGGGCCTCGGGGGCGGATCTGCGCACCTGCCGAGCGCCCTGGAGCTCAATCTCCAGCAGCACATCGTGACCGGCAGCGAGTGCTCGCTCGACCGGTTGGGCGGGCGTGCCGTAGCGATGACCGGCGAACTCCGCCCACTCAAGGAGGGCGTCATCATCGATCAACTCCTGAAAGCGGACCGGATCGACAAAGTGGTAGTGCACCCCATCGACCTCACCCGGCCGTGGCGAGCGGGTCGTCGCTGACACGGAGAAGACAACCTCGGGATGGTGACCACGCAGGTACGTCACCACGCTGGACTTGCCGACACCCGATGGGCCGGAGAGCACCACGAGGCGACCCCGTCTCGTCGTTGCACCGCCCAGGGCAGAAGCCAGCGCGCGCGCCTGATGCTCACCCAACCCCCGCAGCCTGCGCGACTCGGCAATACCGCATTCCTCGAGGATGCGGCTGGCTCGCACGGGACCGATCCCCGGACATGACTCGACCAGGTCCCGCACGCGCATCCGGCCCACCGCCGGATCATCGAGGCGCCGGTCGAGAATGTCCGTCGGGGGGAACCCTGCGGCGAGGTCCCGCTTCACCCGGGCACGTGTCCGCCGCGCCTCAAGGGCACGCTCTCGGCCCCGGGCTCGCGCGTCATCGTCCAAGGATGTGCGATCACCCATCGGTGAGATCCCGGGCGATGGCCTCGGCGGCACGCGCCGGGTCATCCGCACCCGTGATGGGTCGCCCGATCACCAGGAGATCGGCACCCCTGCGCAGTGCTTCCGCGGGGGTCGCAACACGGCGCTGGTCCACGAGATCAGCACCCGCCGGCCTCACTCCGGGAGTGATGAGGAGCACATCGCGGGAGGGCACGGCCGCACGGATATCGGCCACCTCCTCAGGCGAACAGACGATGGCGCCCGCACCCGCGGCGACCGCCTCCACCGCGAGGCGCACCGCCAGATCCCGTGCCGATGCTGTGGCCTCCTGTTGCAGTCCCAAAGCGACAAGATCGGCATCGGTGAGCGAGGTCAGCACGGTCACCGCCACGATGCGCGTCCGGGGTAAGGCCTCCACGGCAGCCGCAATCATGGCCGAGCCCCCCGCCGCATGGACGGTCAGGAGATCGGGCGCCACATCGCGGATCGCCCGTGCCGCCCCCGCCACGGTCGCGGGGATGTCGTGCAATTTGAGGTCCAGGAAGATCGCGCAGTCCGGGGCAGCGAGGCGTGCCGCGTCCACGGCCGATCGTCCGTCGCGAAGGTAGGCCTCCAGACCCACCTTGAGGGTGCTGACGAAGGGACCGACCTCGCGCGCCCAGTCCGTCACCGTGGCGAGATTCGGCGCATCCAACGCAACGGCAATCGGTGCCCGGGTCACACCCACTCCGGGAGTTCTAGATCGCCATCGGCGTCCTCAACCCTCGCCTGATCGGGGTCACGATGGGCGTAGGACACGGCATCACGCAGACGGGTGAATCCCCTCAGGGCAGCGAGGGAGGCGAGTTCATTTTGGATGCGGATCGGTGCGGAGGGATCGTGGAAGACCGTGGTGCCGACCGACACGGCGCTGGCACCCGCCAGGATGAACTCAAACGCATCGGAGCCATTGCGTATCCCACCCATGCCGATGATGGGAATGTCCGGGAGCACCTCACGCACCTGCCACAGACATCGCACGGCAATGGGGCGGATGGCGGGCCCTGACAGTCCCCCGGTGACGCCCGCGAGCGCCGGCCGCATCGTGGTCACATCGATGACCATCCCCAGGGTGGTGTTGATGAGAGACAGGCCATCGGCGCCAGCTCGCTCACATGCCTGGGCAATCGTTGCGATGTCGGTGACATCCGGAGACAACTTGGCAAAGATGGGGATGGCCGGATCGGAGGCGCGGCGTACGCTCGCGATGACCCCCGCGGCCGAGTCGGCGCGACAGGCGAAGACCTGACCTCGATCAGAGACATTGGGGCAGGAGATATTGACCTCAATGGCATCAAATCCATCATGCTGGCGGAGCACGTGTGCGATGGCCTCGAACTCCTGTGTCGTGCCTCCCGCAATCGACACGATCACTCGGGCTCCGCGCTCTCGCAACCACGCCAGATCGTGCTCGAGAAACGCCTCAATGCCGGGGCCCTGCAACCCAATGGAATTCAGCATGCCGCTCGGCGTCTCGGCCATCCGAGGAGTGGCGCGTCCCGATCTCGGCTCCATCATGATGCTCTTGGTCACCACGGCGCCGATGGCGGTGATGTCAAAGAACTGATCGAGCTCTTTGCCGGCCGCAGCACATCCGGACGCGGTGAGGACCGGCCCGGGCAGGTCGATGCCTGCGAGCTGAGTCGTCATGTCGATCCGGGGTGTGGGGGTCGCCTCGTCATGAGGATGTCGGAGCACCGCGCGAGTCATCGAGGGATCCCTTCACTCGATGGCGCACCGAGGGTGTCGGGCGGCACGGTGCCGATGTCGGCCCAACGGACGCGATCACCCCGGAAGACAGGACCTTCGACACACGACCTCACCATGCGCGTGATGCCGTCGTCCCCAATGACCGGCAGCACGCAACTCATACATACGCCGATCCCACAGGCCATGGCTTCCTCCACGGCGCACTGGCTGAGGATGCCGGCCTGGGATGCCACGTCAGCGACGGCCGCCAGCATCCCCATGGGTCCGCAGGCATAGACGACATCGGTGTTGGCCCGCGCCATGATGTCGACCAGCGGATCGGTGACCCGGCCCGGCACACCCGCCGAGCCGTCCTCGGTCGTGATCGTCACCGTGGAGGCGATGCGCTTGGCATCCAGCACGCCAAAGAGCTTGTCCTCCGTGGACGCGCCCAGGACGACATCGACCCGACACCCTCGCTCCCGCAGATGCTCAGCGAGCATCACCAGGGGTGCTGCTCCATATCCGCCTCCCACGAGCGCGCAGGACACCGGATCGCGGGGCAGGGAAAAGGGCCGTCCCAGCGGAGCGACAATGTCGAGGGCGTCACCGCGTCGACGCTGGGTGAGCCAGTGGGTGCCCGGACCGGAATCAGCAATCACGAGATCGATGGTGCCGCCATAGATTCCCCGCGACTGCACTCCGTGAATCGAGAAGGCCCGGCGCAGGATGAGTCCGGATGAATCTAGGTCGCCGATCGCGATCGCGGCGAAGTGGCCGGGGCGCGTGATCTCCGGGACACCGGGTGCCGTGACGGTGAGCACGGTGTACAACCCCGCACGCCGCAGGGATACGACCTCACCGCGGACCTGGACCGGCATCACCCACCACCTTCGGCCTTGCGCAATTGATCAATGTCCACGGCGTACTCCTGGAGGGACCGTACGCCGATCGGGCGCCCCGCGGGTGAAGATGCCAGGAGCGACTCGATTCCCAGCACGGTGGCGGCCAGGCCCTGGATTGTCGTGATGCAGGGGATCCCCTTGAGGACGGCCGCGGTCCGAATCTCGTAGCCGTCTAGGCGTGGGCCGACACCGAAGGGCGTGTTGATGATGAGGTCAACGTCGCCGGCCATGATGGCGTCCACCGTAGTGGGTTCACCCTGGGAGCCCGTCCCCTCACGCTGCTTGCGCAGGTCGCCAACCTTCAGGCCATGGCGTCGCAGGACCTCGGCGGTCCCCTCCGTCGCAACGATGTCGAATCCCAGGTCCGACAGCCGCTTCAGCGGGAAGATCATGGCGCGCTTGTCACGGTCGGCCACCGAGACAAAGACCGTCCCGCTGGTGGGGAGACCACCGCTGTAGGCGGCCTCCTGCGACTTCGCAAATGCGGTGCCGAAATCACGGTCGATGCCCATAACCTCACCGGTTGAGCGCATCTCGGGCCCCAGGATGGTGTCAACACCGTGGAATCGGCCGAAGGGGAGCACGGCTTCCTTGACCGCGATCGGGCTGCCCGGCGGGAGGGTGCCGCCATCGCCGGAGATGGGCAGGAGACCCGAACGCCGCAGATCCGCAATCCGCTCACCCAGCATGACCCGCGCGGCGGCCTTTGCCAGGGGGACGGCGGTGGCCTTGGACACAAAGGGAATTGTGCGAGAGGCCCGAGGATTGGCCTCGAGGACATAGAGCATGCCCCCGGCCAGAGCGAACTGCACGTTGAGCAATCCCAGGACACCGATGCCTTCGGCTAGGGCTCGTGTGGATTCGCGGATGCGGTCGATCTCCCGCGGTCCTAAAGACACCGAGGGCAGGGCACACGCGGAGTCCCCGGAGTGGATGCCTGCCTCCTCGATGTGCTCCATGATGCCTCCGATGAAGAGATCCTCACCATCGAAGAGCGCGTCAACATCGATCTCCACCGCGTCGTCAAGGAAGCGATCCACGAGCACCGGATGCTCGGGGTTGATCTCCGCGGCCCGCGCGAGGTAGTCCCGCAGCATGTCGTCGTCGTAGACGATTTCCATCCCGCGCCCACCCAGGACGTAGGACGGGCGCACCAACACGGGATAGCCGATCTCCTGGGCAATCGTGCGGGCTTCGGCAAAGGAGAACGCCGTGCCGAAGCGCGGCGCCGGAAGGCCCGCCCGGGTGAGCAGGGCACCAAACTCCGCGCGATCCTCCGCTCGGTGGATGGCCTCGGGTGATGTCCCCACGATGGGCACACCGGCCTCATGCAGGCCCCGGGCAAGACCCAGGGGCGTCTGGCCACCGAGCTGGACAATGACGCCCACGAGGGTGCCACTGGCACGCTCCGCCTCGACCACCTCCAGGACATCCTCGAGCGTGAGGGGTTCGAAGTAGAGCCGGTCGGAGGTGTCGTAGTCGGTGGATACCGTCTCCGGATTGCAATTGACCATCACGGTCTCGTATCCGGCCTCGCGCAGTGTCAGCGACGCGTGCACACAGGAATAGTCGAACTCGATGCCCTGACCGATCCGATTCGGTCCTGAGCCAAGAATGATGACCTTGGGGGAATCGCTGGGCTCGACCTCGGTCTCCTCGTCGTACGACGAGTAGTGATACGGCGTTCGCGCGACAAATTCAGCCGCGCACGTGTCCACGGTCTTGAAAACGGGCCGGATGCCCATCGCATGTCGTCGTGCGCGCACATCCCCCTCGGATAGGTCGCGCAACCGCCCAATCTGCTGGTCGGAGAAGCCGTGCCGCTTGGCCTGACGCAGCAGGACATCATCGAGGTCGATGGCGTCACGCACCTCATCGGCCAGGTCATTGATGATCTCGATCTGCGCCAGGAACCACGGGTCGATACCCGTCGCCTCGTGAACATCCGCGATCGATGCCCCCGTCCACAGCGCCTGCTGCACTTCGCGCAACCTGCCGTCGTGCGGGACGCGTATGGACGCCATCAGCGCGGTGTGATCGACATCCGTCGGCCAGGCGAAGACGGCGTCGGCGCGCTCAAGGGAACGCAGAGCCTTTTGCAGTGCCTCGGTGAAGTTGCGCCCGATGGCCATCGCCTCCCCCACGGACTTCATCGTGGTGGTGAGGATCGGATCCGCCCCCGGGAACTTCTCGAAGGCGAATCGGGGGACCTTGACCACGATGTAGTCCAGGGATGGCTCAAAGGATGCCGGAGTCTCCCGCGTGATGTCATTGGGGATTTCGTCCAGCGTGTAGCCGATCGCCAGGCGAGCGGCGATTTTGGCGATCGGGAAGCCGGTGGCCTTTGATGCCAGCGCCGAGGAGCGGGAGACCCGCGGATTCATCTCAATGACGATGAGTCGACCGTCTCGCGGATCGACCGCGAATTGGATGTTGCACCCACCCGTGTCGACGCCCACGGCGCGAATGATGTCGATGGCGACATCACGCATGTGCTGGTACTCGCGGTCGGTCAACGTGATGGCCGGCGCCACGGTGATGGAGTCACCCGTGTGGACACCCATGGGATCGAGGTTTTCGATGGAGCAGACCACCACGACGTTGTCGTGACGGTCACGCATGAGCTCGAGCTCGTACTCCTTCCATCCGATGATGGATTCTTCGAGCAACACCTCACTGGTCGGGCTCGCCTGCAGGCCGGTGCCCGCGATCCGTCGCAGATCAGCCTCGCTGTACGCGATGCCGGATCCGGCACCCCCCATGGTGAATGAAGGGCGTACGACGACGGGGTAGCCGAGGTCACCGACAGCGCCGAGGCAGTCGTCAATGCTGTGGCACACGGCCGAGCGTGCACTCTCGGCTCCCACCTGCTCGACGATGGTGCGAAAGAGTTCGCGGTTTTCGCCCCGCTCGATGGCGTCCACATCGGCGCCGATGAGCTCGACGCCGTATCGCTCGAGGACGCCACTGCGGTGCAGGGCCATCGCCGCATTGAGCGCGGTCTGTCCACCCAGGGTCGCCAGGAGCGCGTCGGGACGCTCGCGGGCGATGATCTTTTCGACAAAGTCCGGAGTGATCGGTTCGACGTACGTGGCATCGGCAAACTCAGGGTCGGTCATGATGGTGGCGGGATTGGAGTTAACCAACACCACTCGAATGCCCTCGGCCTTGAGCACGCGGCAGGCCTGGGTGCCCGAGTAGTCAAACTCGCAGGCCTGCCCGATGACGATCGGTCCAGATCCAATGACGAGGACGGAGGAAATGTCATCGCGGCGTGGCATCGGGACCTCCCGGGGATGCCATGAGCGCGGCAAACTCATCAAAGAGCCCGGCAGCGTCGTGCGGACCCGCAGCAGCTTCAGGGTGGTACTGGACACTGAAGGCGGGGACATCCAGGCAGCGCAATCCTTCGACCACCTCGTCATTGAGGCAGATGTGACTGACCTCCGCGCGACCGTACGGCGTCTGCAGCGTCTGACCCGCGGGGGCATCCACCGCGAAGCCGTGATTGTGCGCGGTGATGGCGACCCTGCCCGTGGTGACATCCTTCACGGGCTGGTTGATTCCCCGGTGCCCGAAGCGCAACTTGTAGGTCCCAAATCCGAGGGCCCGGCCCAGCATCTGGTGCCCGAAGCAGATTCCGAACACCGGTCGTCGTGCATCCAGGGCCGCGCGCACAAGGCTCACGGCATGGTCAGCGACCGCCGGATCGCCCGGACCATTGGAGAAGAACACTCCGTCGCGACCTCGGTTGAGCATCTCCTCGGCACTCACGTCACCGGGCAGGACATGGACGGTTATGCCCCTCTCCGCCATGAGTTCCGGAGTCATCGACTTGATGCCGAGGTCCACCGCGGCGACGACGAATCGCTCATCACCCTGGGCTGACACGGTGTAGGCCTCAGCGGTGGAAACATCAGCGGTGAGGTCACACCCCGCCATGGACGGCGCCGCCTGGACCCGAGACATCAACTCCGACTCGTCATCCACCAGTGCGGCACCGCTGAAGATGCCCACTCGCATGGCACCGCGATCGCGCAGGTGTCGCGTCAGTGCCCGGGTATCGATATCGCGAATACCGACAACTCCCGCTTCCACCAGGTCATCCTCGAGCGTGCGCTCCGACCGCCAGTTGGAGGCCAGAGGTGAGGGATCACGCACGACATAACCCGCCACCCAAATCCGCCGCGACTCCATGTCCTCGTCGTTCATGCCCGTATTGCCCACATGGGGAGCCGTCATCACGACCACCTGGCCGCGGTAGGAGGGATCGGTCAGGGTCTCCTGGTAGCCGCTCATGCCCGTGGAGAACACGGCCTCACCCAGGGTCGATCCCAGCGAGCCGTAGGCGTATCCACGAAAGACGCGCCCATCCTCGAGGACGAGAACGGCGGGGTCGATGGAACGCGCCATCACGTCGTGCCCTCCTCTGCAGGTGTCTGCTGTCCGACGAGACCCTGCAGAACGGCGAGGAGACTCTCCTGGTCTTCGGCAGCATCGGCTCGGAAGCCGGTGTCCACCACCTTGTCACCTAGGTCCCAGGTGACGACCAGGACCCCGCCCCGCTCGTAGGCCTTGCCTGCGATGCCGCGGGCCGTGCCGACCGAGAAGAGGTTTTCTGCGGGCACGAAGAGATCGCGAGCTCCTTCTCGTCGCAGCAGAATCCCTTCGTAGCCCACCTCGCACGAGGCCCTGCTGCGAACACCCATCTCATGCACCACGATGCGATCGAGCCAGTCACCGTGAAAGGTGGACCCGAGGTACACACCGGGCACCGGGCCGAGATCCACCGATGTGAGCGCCGATGGGGCGGGGGCCGGTGCGCTCAGGTCGACCTGGCGGTCGGCGCGACGACGCCATCCGCGACGCATGCCCCACAGTGCAGCCAGGATCGCCACAAGAACTAACCCGACGAGCATCAGCCGCTCAGGCCACTGGGTGACGGGAGCCGACGTGGCTGCCACAAGCATCCCGACGCCCGGGGTCATGTGAGCACTCCGTCGATCACCGTGGGTCGACCCCGCAGGATCGTGTGCAGCACTCGACCGGGAAACTCCCGACCGGCAAAGGGCGTATTGGCACTGCGCGACGCTGACAGATCCGCATCGACTCGCCAGGTGCCTGCGGGGTCAACAACGACCAGCGTGGCGGGCTCCCCCACCTCAATGGGTCTGCCCTGATCTGCGATCCGAGCGATGCGCGCGGGTCGCACCGACATGCGGTCAGCGACCCCGTGCCAGTCCAGTCGCCCCTCGACGACCATGGTCTCCATCACCACGGAGAAGGCCGTCTCGAGTCCGAGCATTCCGAAGGCACCCGCAGCCCACTCGCAATCCTTGTCCTCACGAGCATGCGGTGCATGATCTGTCGCGACCGCATCGATCGTGCCATCGGCCAGGCCCGCACGCACCGCCTCGACGTCATCGGCCGTACGCAGCGGCGGATTGACCTTGTAGCGAGGGTCATAGGTGCGGGCGAGTTCTTCGGTGAGAATGAGGTGGTGGGGAGTCACCTCGGCGGTGACATCGATGCCACGGTCCTTGGCCCAACGGACAATATCGACCGACCCCCGGGTGGACAGGTGACAGATATGCACGCGAGAGCCCACGTGTTCGGCCAGCAGGACGTCTCGAGCAATGATGGATTCCTCGGCAACCGAGGGCCACCCCCGCAACCCCAGGACACCCGACAGGGCGCCCTCATTCATCTGGGCGCCCTCCGTCATGCGCGGATCCTGCGCGTGCTGGGCGATGACTCCGTCGAATGCCTTGATGTACTCCAGTGCGCGCCGCATGAGCTGCGGGTCGCTCACGCACACACCATCGTCGCTGAAGACGCGCACCCGGGCGGCGGAGTCGGCCATCGCACCCAACTCGGCCAGGTGCTCACCCGCGAGACCCATCGTGACGGCTCCGACGGGATGGACGTCACAGTGCCCCGCCTCCTGGCCTCGGCGCCACACCATCTCCACGACCCCGGCCGAATCCGCCACCGGCATGGTGTTGGCCATCGCGTGCACGGCGGTGAATCCCCCCAGGGCAGCCGCGGCCGTCCCGCTCGCGATCGTCTCGGCATCCTCGCGGCCGGGCTCGCGCAGATGAGTGTGGAGATCGACGAAGCCGGGGAGAACCACCCCGCCGCGCCCCTCGATGACGAGGTCCGCTTCAGATCCGCCACCCGCGGGGACAATTTCGCCGATGATGCCGTCTGTCACGACAATGTCAACAGGCGAACCCCCGTAGGGCCGAACATCGCGCAGCACGGTGCTCATGTCGCTACCTCCTCTACTGCCTCAGCGGCATTCGTGGCGTCTGCCGAACCCAGGAGGAGATAGAGCACGGCCATGCGCACGTGCACGCCATTGGTCACCTGCTCAACGATCACTGATCGAGGCCCGTCGGCGACCTCGGCACTGATCTCCATCCCTCGATTCATCGGCCCTGGATGCAGCACGATCCCTCGGCTGGACAGGAGTTCAGCACGTCGAGCATTCAAGCCATAGCGGCGCGCATACTCGTGCGTTGTCGGGAAGTATGCGGCATTCATACGCTCGGCCTGGACCCGAAGCATCATGACCGCATCGGCACCCGGGAGTGCCTCGTCAAGGTCATAGGACACCGAACACGGCCACGACTCGATACCCACCGGCAGGAGCGTCGGCGGGGCGACCACGGTCACGTCCGCGCCGAGTGTCCGCAGGAGCAGCACATTCGAACGTGCCACACGACTGTGGAGGACATCGCCCACGATCACAATGCGCTGGCCACCCAGGTCGCCCTCGCCATCGCAGAGGTGACTCCTCAGGGTGTAGGCATCGAGCAGTGCCTGCGTCGGATGCTCATGCGTGCCATCCCCCGCGTTGATGACGACCCCTTCGATCCAGCCGGAATGCGCCAGGCGATGGGGTGCTCCGCTCGCCCCGTGGCGCACGATCACGGCATCGGCGCCCATGGCCTCCAGGGTCAAAGCCGTGTCCTTCAGGCTCTCTCCCTTGGAGACGCTCGAGCCCTTGGCACTGAAGGTGATGACATCGGCTGAGAGCCTTTTGGCCGCGGCCTCGAAGGAAATACGCGTGCGGGTGGAGTCCTCAAAGAACAGGTTGACCACGGTGCGGCCCCGCAGGGTCGGCAGCTTCTTCACCGCACGGTCGGTCACGCGGGAGAGTTCAGCGGCGGTGTCCAGGATGGTGATGGCATCGTCACGGGATACGTCGCCCGCGCTCAACAAATGTCGCATCACCCCTCCACCACGACCTCGTCAACCCCGTCCATCTCGCGGAGTCTCACGCGCACAGCCTGATCGCGTGACGTCGGAATGTTCTTACCCACATAGTCGGCGCGCAGGGGCAATTCGCGGTGACCGCGATCCACCAGGACAGCAAGTTGCACCGCCCGTGGCCTCCCCATGTCACTGAGGGCATCCAGCGCTGCTCGGACCGTGCGGCCGGAGAAGAGGACGTCATCCACGAGGATGACCAGCCGACCATCGATGCCCTCCGCCGGAATATCCGTGACGTGCAGGGCGCGCGCACCCCGCGTGCGCAGATCATCGCGATACATCGTGATGTCCAGGGCTCCGGTGGGCACCGGCTGGCCCTCGATATCGGACATGCGCGCTCCGATACGACGGGCAAGCGGGACACCGCGTGTTTGGATGCCGAGCAGGATGACGTCGGCAGCTCCGTGCGCACGCTCAACGATCTCGTGGGAGATACGCCCGATGACGCGGGCAATGTCATCGGCGTTCAGCACCGGAGCCTGGTGTGGCGCATCGGCAGCCGTCATGTCTTCGACCTCCTTCCCCGCCTCACAGGACGGGTCGTTAAAGGATGTTGAGGCAGAGCCTAACGGGGTTGACCGGATCGGCTGTCGCCACCCCGCTCGATGGGACGCGAGTGACGCACGATGATGAGCGCACCGCCCACCGTGGAGCGATCAGCCGCCCGTTGCCCAGGTCAGTCCCGCTGAGAAGACAAAACCGGCCGCTCCGATGAGGCCGGCCCATTGCTTCACGCTCCGGACGGCGATGGGGATCATCTCATTGATGACGACCACCAGCAGTGCGCCCGCGGCGATGGATTGGATGAGGGCCTGGGTCGCGTCGGATGCCCCGTAGAGGACCGAGTAGCCCAGGGCGGCGAATACGGCTCCGATGACCACAATCACGGCAAATCTGAGCAGGATCTTTCCGAGCACCATGCCACCGGCCAGGAGAGCCGCAGCGATGCCGATGGCTTCGGGTATCGCCGCGATGAAGATCGAGCCCACCAGCGCAGCGGACACGCCGACGGTGGCGGTGTGCAGGGTGAGTCCGATGGCGACGGACTCCGGCACACCATCAATGACCATCCCGATGGTCATATTGCGAGCTTCCTGCTTCGTGGCTCCGTGGACCTCACCGTCATGGGTCGCTGGGGCGGGCGCCGCAGTCCCGGCACCCGGCTCGGTCCCTGCCTCGGCAGCGGCCATCTCAGCCTCGATGACCTCAGCGGGCTGCGTGTCGTGGCCCTTGCGCTCGAGGAGGGCGATGATGCCAAAGTAGATGAGACAGCCGATCCCGATGCCGATGGCGGTGGGGCCCGCCCCTGCCTCGTCGTAGGACACCGAGACGAGATCGATGGTGACCGCCGAGATGACCGCGCCCGCGCCAAAGGCCATGAGACCCCCGACGTACTTCGGCTTTTTCAGGTGGGGGAATTTCCAGACGAGGAGTGCGCCGACAAGGAGGGCCGACTGCGCGACGGCGCCGAAGAGTGCTGCTTCAAGCATGGCGGTGAAACTACACCCCGCCGCCCCGCCCTGCGCTGCCAATCAGGTGAACCCGCATGCCGTTGGTCGTGCCGGGAATCCCGGGGGGCACGCCGGCGACGATAACGACCCGCTCACCGTAGGTGACCCGACCAATATCCAGCAGGGCCTTGTCCACCTGCACCACCATGTCATCGGTGTGCATCACCGAGGGGACGAGGAACGTCTCCACCCCCCACACCAGGGCAAGTTGACTGCGCACCCGTGGATTGGGAGTGAATGCCAGGATGGGAGCGGGTGCACGCCAGCGGGCAATCAGCCGCGCGGACGAGCCAGTCTCGGTGAAGGGGATGAGGCTCGCCGCACTCACGGCACCCGCGACGTCCACCGCGGCCTTGGTCAGTGCCCGCGCGGTGGATCCGGGGGGATCCGGAGGCAGGATCGAGAGACGATCAAGTGCGTTGTCCTCGACGTGGGCGATGATGCGCGCCATCGTGGATACCGCCAGCGGTGGATGCTCACCGACGCTGGTCTCCCCCGACAGCATGAGTGCATCGGCTCCATCCAGCACCGCGTTGGCAACATCACTGGCCTCGGCCCGGGTGGGGCGCGTCGCCGTGATCATGGAGTCAAGCATCTGCGTCGCCACAATGACAGGCTTGGCCGCGATACGACACAGCTCGATGGAGCGCTTCTGCACCAGCGGCACCGCCTCGAGCGGGAGTTCGACACCGAGATCCCCGCGAGCCACCATGACACCGTCGAAGGCTGCGACGATCTCTTCGAGATTGTCAACGGCCTGTGGCTTCTCCACCTTCGCAAGCACCGGGACCCGCAAGCCCTCCTCATCCATGACACGGTGAACATCAGCGATGTCCGCAGCAGAACGCACGAAGGACAGGGCAACGAGGTCGGCTCCCGCGCGCAATCCCCAGCGCAGATCATCAACGTCTTTTTCCGACATTGCCGGGACACTCACCGCGACGCCCGGGAGATTGATGCCCTTATTGTCAGAGATGCGCCCCCCCTCGACCACCCGCGTCTCAATGCGCGGACCGACAACGGCGACGACCTCCAGGGCGACACGGCCATCGTCAATGAGGATGGCGTCCCCCGCGGCTACATCACCGGGGAGACCGGCGTACGTCGTGGAGGCACACGCGGAGTCCCCCGGGACCTCCTCCGTCGTAATGGTGAAGGCGTCACCGGCCCGGAGCAGGACGGGACCCGAAGCGAACCTCCCGAGACGGATCTTGGGTCCCTGCAGGTCAATGAGAATGCCGATCGCTCGACCGGACTCGTTGCTCGCTCTGCGCACGTAGTCATAGGCACGACTGTGATCCTCATATGACCCGTGGCTGAGATTGAGTCGAGCGACATCCATGCCAGCTTCGGCTAGTTCCAGGATCTGCTCATAGGAACTGGTCGCCGGTCCGAGCGTGGCAACGATCTTCGCGCGGCGCATGCAACTCCTTGGGACTGGGTAGTGCTACACCGTAAGGGGTCGCGTCGATGCGTCCACCGGCGAGGGCAGATTCGTCTCACCCATCAGGAAGTGATCCACCGACGCGGCGGCGGCACGACCCTCGGCAATCGCCCAGACGATGAGCGATTGACCACGTCCGGCATCCCCGGCGACGAAGACTCCCTCCAGCGAGGTGGTGTAGTCATCAGCGCGGGCGATGGAGCCGCGATCCGTCAGCGGCAGATCCACCCCCTCCACGAGTCCCTCGGCCTCGGGCCCGGTGAAGCCCAGGGCCAGGAAGACCAGGTCCGCGGGAAGGACCCGCGAACTCCCCTCGACCGGGGTGAATCGACCCTGCACCCACTCGACATCGACGAGCCGCAGTCCGGTGACCATGCCGTCCGCACCTTCAAACTCCTCCGTCGATACGGCAAACACCCGCTCACCACCCTCTTCGTGGGCGCTGGAGACCCGGTAGGTCATGGGGTACGTCGGCCACGGCTGCTCGTGTGGGCGATCAACGGGTGGAGTCGGCAGGATCTCCAACTGGGTCACGGATGCCGCCCCCTGGCGATGCGCCGTGCCCAGGCAGTCAGCGCCCGTGTCGCCGCCTCCGATGATGACGACGTGCTTGCCCGCGGCGTGGATGGGCGCTTGTTCCAGATCACCCTCCTGCACTCGGTTCGCGCCCGGAAGGTAGTCCATCGCCTGGTGGACCCCATCAAGATCGTGGCCGGGGATGGTCAATGCGCGCCATTGGGTGGCACCCACCGCGAGGACAATCGCGTCGTAGCGCTTGCGCAGGGCAGCCAGGGTGATGTCGACGCCGACCTCGACACCCGAACGGAACTTCACACCCTCCTGCGACATCTGACGCAGTCTGCGATCAAGATGATGTTTCTCCATCTTGAATTCGGGGATGCCATATCGGAGCAACCCGCCGATCCGATCGGACCGTTCGTACACCACGACCGTGTGACCAGCACGGGCGAGTTGCTGTGCCGCGGCGAGTCCCGCCGGACCCGAACCAATAATCGCCACGGCCTTGCCGGTCGTGCGATCCGGCGGCTGGGGTTCGACCCAGCCGGATTCCCAGGCGCGGTCGATGATCGAGACCTCCACCTGCTTGATGGTCACGGCATCAGCATTGATCCCGAGGACGCAGGCCGTCTCACACGGGGCCGGACACAGCCGCCCCGTGAACTCGGGGAAGTTGTTGGTCGCATGGAGGCGCTCTGCCGCCGCCCGCCAATCGCCGCGCCACACGAGGTGATTCCACTCGGGGATGAGATTGCCCAGCGGACAGCCGTTGTGGCAAAAGGGTATGCCGCAATCCATGCAGCGTCCCGCCTGGTCCTGGAGGCGCTCGCTGGGAAACTCCTCGTACACCTCCCGCCAATCTTGGATGCGGACATCCACCGGGCGGCGGGTGGGGAGCTCCTTCGGGGTGGTGAGGAATCCACGGGGGTTAGCCACGAGCAGCCTCCATCACAGCTTCGGCCGGGTCCCGGCCGTCCAACTCGGCACGACGCTGCGCCTCGAGCGCACGACGGTAGTCCCGGGGCATGATCAGGGTGAATCGATCCAGGTCACCCGACTCCAGGATCTGAGCCGCGATGTGCGATCCCGTCTCATCGCGATGGCGCTCCAGGAGATCGCGCACAACGTCGGCGTCGTCGGTCGTCAGCGGACCGCAGTCCACCATCTCGGGATTGACTCGGTCAGCGGCAAGATCAAGCACGTAGGCCACCCCTCCCGACATCCCTGCCGCCAGGTTGCGTCCGGTCGGGCCGAGGATGAGGACACGACCGCCCGTCATGTACTCACACGCGTGGTCGCCAACACCCTCCACCACGAGGGTGGCGCCGGAGTTGCGCACGGCGAATCGCTCACCCACCACCCCGCGGATAAAGACCTCACCGCGAGTGGCGCCGTAGCCGATGACGTTGCCGGCAATGATGTTGTCCTCGGCCGGGAAGGTGGCTGACCTGTCGGGGCGCACAACGATGCGACCTCCCGAGAGTCCCTTCGCGACGTAGTCGTTGCTGTCACCTTCCAGTCTCACAGTGATGCCACGGGGCAGGAAGGCACCGAAGGATTGGCCGGCTGATCCCACGAAGGTGAGATCAATGGTGCCGTCGGGAAGGCCCTCGCCGCCATAGCGTCGGCTGACCTCGGCACCCAGCATGGTGCCAACCGTGCGATTGACATTGCGGATGGGCAGACGTGCGCGGATGGGTTCACCCGACTCCAATGCGGGGGCACACAGGTCGATGAGTTCGCGATCCAATGCCCGGGCGAGCCCGTGATCCTGACGGGTCACGCACCGACGTGCCCCCACCCCCCGAGGCACGTGCAGGATGGGCGAGAGGTCCAGCCCGCGCGCCTTCCAGTGATCGATGGCGGGACGGACATCCAGCATTTCTACCTGGCCAATGGCCTCGTCCAGGGATCGGAAGCCCAGTGCTGCGAGGTGCTCGCGCACCTGCTCGGCGATGAACTCGAAGAACGTCACCACGAACTCGGGTGAGCCGTCAAAACGGGCCCGCAACTGCGGATTTTGGGTTGCCACTCCGACCGGGCACGTGTCGAGGTGGCACACGCGCATCATGATGCATCCCATGACAACCAGGGGTGCCGTCGCGAAGCCAAACTCCTCCGCTCCCAGCAGTGCAGCCACGATGACGTCACGGCCCGTCTTGAGTTGGCCGTCCGTCTGGACGACGACACGATCGCGAAGACCATTCAGCAGCAGCGTCTGCTGAGTTTCGGCAAGGCCCAACTCCCAGGGCGTGCCGGCATGCTTGAGGGACGTCAACGGCGATGCTCCCGTGCCACCGTCATGCCCGGAGATGAGAATGACATCCGCGTGCGCCTTGGCGACTCCGGCGGCCACGGTCCCCACGCCGGCCTCGGACACCAACTTGACGTGAATCCGGGCGCGATCATTGGCGTTTTTAAGATCGTGGATGAGCTGGGCCAGATCCTCAATGGAGTAGATGTCGTGGTGGGGTGGCGGGGAGATCAACGCGACCCCGGGAGTGGAGTAGCGGGTCTTCGCGATCCATGGGTACACCTTGTGTCCCGGCAACTGTCCACCCTCGCCAGGTTTGGCGCCCTGGGCCATCTTGATCTGAATGTCATCGCTATTGACGAGGTATTCGCTGGTGACGCCGAAACGGCCAGAGGCGACCTGCTTGATGGCCGACCGCTTCGAATCACCGTTGGGCATGGGGATGTATCTCTCGGCGTCCTCACCCCCCTCACCGGTATTTGACTTGGCACCCAGTCGGTTCATCGCGATGGCGAGCGTCTCATGCGCCTCGAGCGAGATGGAACCGTAGGACATGGCTCCGGTGGAAAAACGGCGCACGATGTCGGCAATGGGTTCGACTTCCTCAATGGGCACAGCCGGTCGCGCACCATCGCGGAACTCAAACAGTCCCCGCAGGGTCATGAGTCGGCGAGTCTGATCATCCACGCGATCGGTGTACTGGCGGAAGATGTCGTATCGCTTGTCCCGTGTCGCGTGCTGGAGTCGAAAGACCGTCTCGGGGTCGAAGAGGTGGGGTTCGCCCTCGCGGCGCCACTGGTATTCCCCGCCGACATCCAGGCGTCGATGGGCCGGCGAGATGCCGCTGGGCGGGTAGGCGACGTCATGTCGGGCGCGCACCTCAGCATGCAGGACGTCAAGGCCAACACCACCGAGCCGGGAGACGGTCCCGGTGAAGTAGCGCTCCACCAACAGGTGTGAAAGGCCCACCGCCTCGAAGATCTGCGCTCCCCGGTAGGAACCGACCGTGGACACCCCCATTTTGGACATGACCTTGAGCAGCCCCTTGCCCAGCGCCTTGACGAGGTTGCGCACAGCCTGCTCGGAAGGGATGCCCGTGATGACCTCGCGATGGACCAGATCCTCCACGGATTCCATCGCCAGGTAGGGATTGACCGCGGCCGCTCCATACCCGATGAGGAGGGCGCCGTGGTGCACCTCACGGACATCTCCCGCCTCCACAATCAGGGCAACCTGGGTGCGTGTCTTACGTCGTACCAAGTGATGATGAACAGCCGAGCACAGCAGGAGCGACGGGATCGGTGCAAGGTCTGTGGTGGAATCGCGATCCGACAGCACAATAAATCGCACCCCAGCATCCAGGAGGGCATCCACCTCCGCGAAGATCTCCTCCAGGCGCGCCTCGAGTGCCACCGCTCCCCCATCCACGTCGTACAAGCCCATGACCTTGGCGGCAGCAAACCCGGGGAGGTCTCCATCGGAGTTGATGTGGAGGATCTTGGCTAACTCATCGTTGTCGATGATCGGGAAGGGCAGCACCACCTGCCGGCAGTGCGCGGGAGTGGACTCAAGAAGATTGCCTTCGGGCCCAATGGCCGTGGACAAGGACGTGACGATCTCCTCGCGGATGGCGTCCAGCGGAGGATTCGTGACCTGGGCGAAAGCCTGCTGGAAGTAGTCGAACAGCAACCTCGGGCGGGCCGACAATGCTGCGACGGGGCTGTCCGACCCCATGGATCCAATGGGCTCCGCACCGCTGGTGGCCATCGGCTCCAGAATCAGCCGCAACTCCTCCTCGGTGTAGCCGAAGGTTTGCTGACGGCGCGCCACAGAGGCCGTGGTGTAGACGATGTGCTCCCGCTCCGGCAGGGTGTCCAGGTGCACGAGCCCCCCGTGCAGCCACTCGGCATAGGGAGCCTCGGCAGCCAGACCGGCCTTGATTTCAGCGTCCTCAACGATGCGACCCGCAGCGGTGTCCACGAGGAACATGTGACCGGGCTGGAGGCGGCCCTTGCGGACGATCGATGCCGGATCGAACTCCAGGACGCCAGCTTCGGATGCGAGGACGACGAGTCCGTCGTTGGTCACCCAGAATCGCCCCGGACGAAGCCCATTGCGGTCTAGCACAGCCCCGATGACCGTCCCGTCGGTGAAGGACACATTCGCGGGGCCGTCCCAGGCTTCCATCACCGTGGAGTGGAACTCATAGAAGGCCCGTCGCTGCGGATCCATGTCCACGGAGTTTTCCCACGCCTCGGGGATCATCATGAGCACAGCGTGCGGGAGGGAGCGTCCCCCCAGGTGCAGCAGCTCCAGCACCTCGTCAAAGGATGCGGAGTCACTGCCACCCGTCGTGCAGATCGGAAACAGCCGGGTGAGGTCTCCGGGGATGACATCCGATGCGAGCATCGCCTCTCGTGCACGCATCCAATTGCGATTGCCCTTGACCGTGTTGATCTCACCGTTGTGGGCAATGAGTCTGTAGGGATGCGCGAGTGGCCACGAGGGAAATGTGTTGGTGGAGAAACGCGAATGCACCAGGGCCAGGGCTGACTCGACATCGGGATCGGATAGGTCGGGATAGAACTCACCCAGTTGGTGCGTGGTGAGCATCCCCTTGTAGACCAGGGTGCGGCTGGACAGCGAGGAGAAGTACACCTCCGCCTCGGCCTCTGAGCGCTTGCGCAGGCAGAAGGCTCGACGCTCCAGGTCAAGTCCGGCGAGGGGCTCACCCGCGGCACGGACAAACAGTTGACGCATCCGAGGCAGGACACTGCGCGCCGTCTCACCGAGACCCTCGGGGCGCACAGGGACATCGCGCCACGCGATGATCTCCAACCCCTCCTCGTGGGCGATGGACTCGATACGGGTGCGCGCTGAGGTCTCGTCTTCGTCATGGTCGGGAAGGAAGGCCATGCCCACCGCGTACTCCCCCACGGGCGGAAGTGCCGTCCCCACCACGCGGCGTAGGAATCGATCCGGGATCTGGATCAGCATGCCGGCACCGTCGCCGGAATCCGGCTCGGCGCCGGAGGCACCGCGATGATCGAGATTGTGCAGGGCCATCATCGCCTGCTGGACGATGGTGTGGGAGGCGATGCCGGTCAGTGTGGCGACGAAGGCAACACCACAGGCGTCGTGCTCACCCGAGGGGTCATACAGGCCCTGGGCCGGGGGCAACGCCGAAAAAAGCATCCGTGCCGGGGGGACAATCATCGGACCACACCTCCACGTCGATCGCGCTCCGCCGATGCGGAGCCGAAGACGGGACGCCATTGGCCCGTGAGGGAACGTTAGCACCGGTCCGGCGGCTACGTGCCGGGACTCCCGGGCTCCGGGGCGGCTGAGGCCTCATCGCCGGGGACGATCTCCGTCACCCGTGGGGCATCCTTGGGTGCAGCGATGGACTCCCGCGCCTGCTCACGTTGCTCCTGTTCGACGTATCGCCGAGGTGGCAGCACGTCCTCGCGGCCGGGACGCATCCGAGCGGACACGATGAGGTAGACCAGCGCCCCAACTCCGACGAGGAGGGACGTCCACACGTTGAGACGGACGCCGAGGATCGTGTTAGCCGTGTCGATCCTCAAGTACTCGATCCACACCCGGCCCAGGCAGTAGAGCAGGACATACAGGGCAAAGACACGACCATGTCCCATGCGGAAGCGCTTATCCGCCCAGATCAGGATGAGCGCCACACCGACCATCCACAGGGATTCGTAGAGGAATGTCGGGTGGAAGGTCTCGAATTCGACGTACCCCTCGGGACGGAACTGCGGTGCAATCTCCAGCGCCCAGGGCAGCGTGGTCGGAGCACCGAAGAGTTCCTGGTTGAAGTAGTTGCCGAAGCGACCGATGGCCTGAGCGAGGGCGATTCCCGGTGCCACCGCATCAGCGATGGGTGGCAGTGCCACACCGAGTCGACGGGCACCGATCCAGGCACCGAGTGCTCCAAAGGCGACCGCCCCCCAAATGCCGAGACCTCCGTCCCAGATCCGAAGCGCCCCGATGAAGCCTGAGCCACCGGGGGCGAAGTACAACTGCCAGTCCGAGGCGACGTGGTAGATGCGGCCACCGATGATCCCGAAGGGAACAGCCCAGATGGCGATATCGCCGATGACTCCCGGGCTGCCACCCCGGGCCACATACCGGCGTGAGCCGACCACGATGGCGACAACAATGCCCACAATGATGAGCAGGGCGTACGCCCGCACGGGGATGGGCCCGAGAGCCCACGAACCCTGGCTCGGACTCGGTAGGGAAGCGAAGAGGTCCACGGTGATGTCAGCTCGGCGTTGTTATCAGCTCGGGGCTACTGCGCGCTGGCCGCTTCGGCGACGAGGCCCGCGAGGAGGGCCTGATCTGCGAGTTGAGCACCGTCAATGACCACGCCATTGAGATACCCGCGCGGCGTGCCCTCGACATTGGCGTCGTAGAAGGCCTGGGTTGAGTTGGCCGCCCAGCCGAGGTACCTGTTGCTGGTCAGGCAATCGTTGAACTGCTCCAGCGGCACACCGACAATGCCCGCCTCTTCGGCGAAACCGACGAATTGAGCCGGCGTCCAGCCTTCGCCCTCAGCCGTGGGCTGATTGGCGTAGACAATCTGCTGGTACTCCACGGTCTTGCCGGCATCGATCGCGCAGCCCCACGCATTGATGGCTGCCGCGGATGAGGTGTTGCCCAGGTTGTTGTCCAGGAAGGCGGTGGGTCGGTAGACCAGTCGCGCCGCGCCTTCGTCGGCGAGGCTCTTGATGCCCGCGCCATTGATCTGCTCGAGCGATCCACACGCGGGACACTGGAAGTCCTCCCAGATCTCCAGTAGCGGAGCCGATGCGGGTGCTGCACCGATGGGCACACCCCAGGGCACCTCATCGTCGGCAGTAAAGACACCCGTCGGCACGGCAGCCGTGGGATCAGGAGCAGGCATGGGAGTGCCACCGGCATTTGTGTCACCCGACAGCCGAGGGACGACGACCGCGAGGCCGATGATGAGCACGACAACCACGACGACACCGATCGCTCCGATGATCCGCACTGTGCGTTCTCGGCGCTTCTCGCTTGCGACCTGCTCTGCTCGAGCCGCCGCAGCCTTGTCGCGCGTGCTTTTGGTCTCCCTGTCCTTGGCCATTGCCGTCCTCCGCTAGCGAACCGTGGTTCGGTTGAGATCAGTCCCCTACGGTACGGGGGTCATGTCCTGTGTGCGACGCCGCACCCCGGCCGCGAGTTCCCTCGCCAGTGCAGCGACGGCCTCCTCCGCCTCAGCCAGAGATCCAGCCTCCTGGACGAGCCTGATGAACGCCGAGCCGACGATGACGCCATCGGCGAATTCGGCAATCTCGCGCGCCTGGGCACCGGTCGACACCCCGAGCCCCACCGCGATGGGCAGGTCCGTGATCGTGCGTGTCCGCGCCACGAGGGTCCCCGCACGGTCCGACACCTCGGTCCTTACCCCGGTGACGCCCATCGTGGAGGCCGCGTAGACAAATCCGCTGCAGGCACCACTCACCACACGCAAGCGGTCATCCGTGCTGGAGGGGGCCACCAGGAAGATGCGATCGATGCCATGGGCGCGTGTCGCCGTGGTCCAGTCGGCAGCCTCCTCCGGCGTGAGATCCGGTGTGATGACACCGGATCCGCCAACGGCGGCGAGATCGCGCGCGAAGGCGTCCACTCCGTATCGCTCAACCGGATTCCAGTAGGACATGATCACCGTGGCCGCACCGGTCTGGGTGGCCTCGCCCGCCACCTCAATCACGCCCGCGGGCGTGATGCCGGAGAGCAGCGCCTGCTCCGCAGCAGCCTGGATGACAGGCCCGTCCATCAGCGGGTCGGAATAGGGCAATCCCACCTCGACAATGTCGACACCGCCCTCCACCATGGCGCGGATCAACCTCACACTGCCCTCGAGGGTGGGGAACCCGGCGGGGAGGTAGCCGATGAGAGCTGCCCGATCCTCGCTGCGGGCCCGCGCAAATGCCTGGTTCAGCGTGGTCATCGACCCTCGGCAGACTCATTGATCGGATCGAGTCCAAACCAACGCGCCGCCGTCGCCACATCCTTGTCACCGCGGCCCGAGAGGTTGACCAGGATCACAGACTCGGTACCCAGCTCATGACCGAGGCGCATTACCCCGGCGAGTGCGTGGGCCGTCTCGATCGCCGGGATGATTCCCTCGGTGCGGCACAGGTGCTCAAAAGCCGCCATCGCCTCAGCATCCGTCACCGGGGCGTACAGCGCTCGGCCGGTGTCGTGCAACCACGCATGCTCAGGTCCGACACCGGGATAGTCCAGGCCCGCACTGATGGAGTGGGATGGCACGGTCTGCCCCCAATCGTCCTGCATGACGTACGTGCGAGTTCCGTGCAGCACACCCGGTGAACCCCCCGCAAACCGAGCGGCGTGACGGCCGGACTCGACTCCATCGCCACCTGCTTCAAAGCCCCACAGGGCAACATCGGCATCGTCGAGGAAAGCCGCGAAAATCCCCATGGCGTTGGACCCGCCACCCACGCAGGCGGCGATGGCATCCGGGAGGCGGCCCACCTCCGCGAGGATCTGCTCGCGCGCCTCAACGCCGATGACGGATTGGAAGGTGCGCACCATCGTGGGGAAGGGGCTCGGTCCCGTCACGGTGCCGAGGATGTAGTGGGTTTCGTCAACCGTCGTGACCCAATCCCGCATCGCCTCGTTAATGGCGTCCTTGAGCGTGCGACTCCCCGCTGTCACTGGGACGACCGTGGCACCCAGCAACCGCATGCGTGCCACATTGAGCGCCTGGCGTCGCGTGTCTTCCTCGCCCATGTACACGACACACTCCAGGCCGAGCAGTGCGGCAGCCGTCGCGGAGGCGACACCGTGCTGGCCGGCTCCCGTCTCTGCGATCACTCGCTTCTTCCCCATGCGCACGGTGAGCAATGCCTGACCCAGGACGTTGTTGATCTTGTGGGAGCCCGTGTGATTGAGGTCTTCACGCTTGAGGAACACCCGTGCTCCGCCGCAGTGCTCCTGTCCGAAGCGGACAGCCTCGGTCAGCGGACTCGGCCGACCGTTGTACGTCCGCTGCAGGTGCTCCAACTCCGCCAGGAATGACGCATCCGCCATGGCCGACTGGAAGGCTGCATCCAGTCCATCCAGCGCGGCGGTCAAGGCTTCCGGCACAAATCGTCCGCCATAGGGGCCGAAGTGGCCCGTGGCCACGGGCGCGCTAGTCACGCGATCCCCGCAGGGCCGGGTGGGATCCCGCCGTCACAAGGTCATGGACCGCCGCGCGCGGGTCGGGCGATGTCGCGAGGCTTTCACCCACGAGCACAGCATCAGCACCCGACTCGGCGTACGCGATGAGGTCACGTGGATCCCGGACGCCCGACTCGGCAATACGAATACATGAGTGCGGGATGCGGGGGGCGACACGAGCGAAGGTGGAACGATCCACCTCGAGCGTCTTGAGGTTGCGCGCATTCACACCGATGATCGTTGCGCCAGCGTCCACCGCACGATCCACCTCGGCCTCATCGTGCACTTCGACGAGGGGTGTCATGCCGATCGATCGGGTTCGCTCAATGAGGCTAACGAGGGCGTTCTCATCAAGCGCGGCCACGATCAAGAGCACCACGTCGGCCCCATAGGCGCGTGACTCCCACAACTGGTAACTGCTGATGATGAAGTCCTTACGCAGAACGGGGATATCGACGGCGCAGCGCACGGCGCGCAGGTCATCCAACGATCCACCGAACCGTCTCTGCTCGGTGAGGACACTGATCCAACGCGCCCCACCGGCTTCGTAATCACGTGACAACTGCGCGGGGTTTTCGATTTCGGCCAGGCGGCCCTTACTTGGACTCGCCCGCTTGACCTCCGCGATGACACCGACCCCGGGCTCACGCAGGCGACTTTCGGCGTCACGCGGTGCCGGCATGCGCGACGCCTGGGCCTTGAGTTCATCCAGCGGCACCGACGCCATGCGCAGATCAAGATCACTGCGTACACCGCTCATGATGTCGTCGAGGACCGTCATGACTGGCTCCTCAACGACCCGTTTGGCGCTCTGCCGGCTCCCACGTGGTCAGCGTGCCACAGGAAGTGTCGTGAGGATCAGCCGACCCCTGAGCCCAAGAACGGCACAAAATTACGCACGACAGCGAACACCATCATGACGACCAGGAAGGCCATGGGGGCTCCGCGAGAAATCAGCTCACGTCGGGGCGTGCGTGCCGGAGACACTCCCGTCCACGCCCGATAGGTCCACACCGCCCACAGACCTATCACGACGGGCACGAGCACCACGAAGAGCGCATTGTTATCCAGCGCCGCACCGATGTCGCCATGGGCCAGGGCATGGGTCGCTCTCAGACCTCCGCATCCCGGGCAGTCGATGCCCAGCAGTGCGAGGGTGGGACATAGCGGGTAGTGACCGGGCTCATTGGGATTGACGGAGCGGATGTAGGCGGTCGCAGCGAGGACACCGAGAGCGGTCCCCACCGGTCCCGCGAGACGGCGCAGTCTCGGCCGCGCATCGATGCGCGCCTGCGTGGTCTCGACGGGGAGGGCTCTCGCCATGACGGCAGACTACGCGCATCGGCACAACGATGTGCTAATCAGCCAAGGGGACCCCGACCCGGAAGGCCGCCCCGCCTTCCGGAGCCGTGTCAGCGCGTGCCCAACCCCCCATGCCGCTGGCGAGCCGCCCGACCAGGGCGAGTCCGAGGCCGGTGCCCACGGGCCGCAGACCCCGATAGCGCTCATGCAAGATCCCGGGCTCGAAAGCCACGTCACAATCCTCCGCACTGAGGCCGGGGCCTGAGTCACGGACGTCGATCACCCCCCAGTCACCGTCCCCTCGCGCCCCCATAACGATGACGCCGCCCGCGGGCACCAGGCGCAGGGCGTTCTCGGCGAGGTTGTCGATCACCTGCCGCAGCCTCAAGGGGTCACCCCGCACCATCACCTCCCCGGAGGTCAGCTCCCCCAGGAGTCTCACATCCGCGCGAGCACAGCGATCACTCCAGACGTCTATCGCATCCGCCAGCACACGCGCCAGATCAACGTTGACCACCGTGATGGTGAAGTCATCAGCACGCAGCCGAGCCAAATCAAGCAGATCACTGACCAGGCGATCAAGCCGTTGGGTTTCGGCCACCATCACCTCACCGGTGCGTGCCACATCCGACGGGGCAACCAAACCATCAGCCAGGGCCTCGGCATAGCCGCGCACCGATGTCATCGGGGTGCGCAACTCATGGGATACCGACAGCAGGAACTCACGCTGGCGCCCCTCCGACACGGCCAGGGCGGCAGCCAGGTGATTCAGCGCATCGGCCATGTCGGCGATCTCCGCCGGACCCTCAAGCGCGACGTGGACGCCGCGCTCGCCACGGCCCAGACGCAAAGCGGCATCGGAAGCGCGGCGCAGCGGCGTGGTCAACCGGGCTCCGGCGACGAGGGCGATGGCCACCGCGATCGCGAGTCCGATCAGGAGTGCCACCCCCAGCCGCACGAGTACATCAGTGGCCGTACCCCCGGCGACAGCGGACGGCTGGATGAGGATGACGCCGATGCCTGGCTCGAAGGGGCGTCCGACGATGATGACGGGGCCCGCCTCAGCATCGGCGCGTCTTTCGACACTGTCGCCCTGCGTCACCGAGGACACGTCACCGGACGTCACACCCGACGGGAGATCCGTCGCGCCGGGCGTCACGATGTACGCCGTGACTTCCTCCGCCTGGAGCACCGACGCAACGCGGGGAGGCAGCAGATAGCGGCCCTCGCGATCCACACGCAGGGACGTCGCCGTGATGTCGGCGATACGCGAGAGTTCGGCTGTCGCCACGGCCTCGGCGTTGCTGCGAATCAACGGGAGAGAGACCAGCGCCGCGACGACCACGGCTATGGTGGCGACCGCCACCGCCAGCAAGACGGTGCTCGCGACGATGCCCGGTCTCCTCATGACGTTTCCGCCGCGTAGCCGACCCCACGCACCGTGCGAATCGGGCTGGCCTCCCCGAGTTTGGCGCGCACCTGTGCCACGTGAACATCCACGGTGCGCGTGCCCACGACCGCGGCGTAGCCCCACACCTCTTCCAGGAGGCGATCTCGGGACACCACCCGTCCCGGGTGCGCCATGAGGTAGGCCAGGAGGTCGAACTCGGTCGCGGTGAGGGCAATCTCCACCCCGTCCGCCGTGACCCGGCGGCTCGATCGATCGAGGGTGATCTGCCCGACGTGGAGCACGTCGCCGGTGTCGACCGGCCGCGCATGTCGCAGGGCGACGGTGACGCGCGCGACAACTTCGCGGGGACTGAACGGCTTGGTGATGTAGTCATCCCCACCGAGCTCAAGTCCCAGCACCCGATCCACCTCATCATCGCGTGCTGTGCAAAAGAGAATCGGTGTCCAATCCCCCTCCGCCCGCAGCGTGCGGCACACCTGGGTGCCATCCATCCCGGGCAACCCCACATCCAGGATCACCGCCTGAGGACGCCGTTGCCGAATCACGTCCAATGCGGAGATGCCATCGCGGGCGACCAGGACGTCGTAACCGGCGCGATGGAGGTAGAGCCGCAGCACATCGGCGATCGGCTCTTCATCTTCGACAACCAGGATGACCGGACGCGTTGCGCCGGCGTCCATGTCAGTGGGCGTCGGTGTGGGAACGGGGCTTGCCGAAGCCGGCCACCTTCAAAACGCCCCCGGCGATCGCTCCCAGAGCCACAACGACGACTCCGATCCAGAACCCGAGCCACGAACCCAGGACCAGGGCGACCGTCGACACGATGACACCGAGCACAATGAGAACCACGAGGGTCCAGGCGGCAGGTGTGGAGCCGTGGCTGCCTGCAATCATCGCTTCTCCTCCGGGTTGGGTCCCTCCATTGAACCAGGATGGGTGTGGTCCTTCACATCCGCCGTGGGGTCTTCACCGCGATCCAGTGCGTCCCACGTGGCTGCCGCGCTCACGGGGACGTCACCTGCTCCCGCACGGTTGTAGCGCGAGGAGAGTCGAGGCCATGCGGGCCCCACAGCGACCGCGAGGATGCCGCACACCAGCATCAGGAGGCCACCGACCATGGCGGGGAGCCACCACGCGGTCACCGCGACGGACAGCACATCACCATCAGCGCGAGCCCCCAGCGCTGCCTCAATGAAGGCATCGCCACTGCCCGACGCGGCATCGGTGAGGGCAAAGGCCACGGCCGTGACGCCCGCACTGCCGCCCGCCACAACGACCAGCGCTCCGGTCAAGCGACGTCCCCAGGTGCGCGTCGCGAGCAGAGCCGCCACGGCGGCGAGACCGACCCAACCCATCGTGGCGCCCAGGGGCGCGAGGTCACGTCCGGTCAGGGCCACGGTCGAGACGGGGTCGGCGGGACTCGTGGCTCCCGAGAGGGCGGCCACGGTCACGGTTGCCCACGTTGCTCCAAACGACACCACCACGAGCACGGAGCCCACGGCCAAAGCCACGAGGGCTCCCAGGAAACCCCGGGTGGTCATCGATCAGCAATCGTGCGCAGTGATCCGGCGATGGCCACCGCGCGGATGAGGGCGGCCGCCTTTGCCCGACACTCGCCATCCTCGGCAGCGGGGTCGGAGTCTGCGACGACTCCCGCCCCGGCCTGAATGTGCGCAATGCCGTCGCGGAGGAGGGCGGTGCGGATCGCAATAGCCGTGTCCATGTCACCTGCAAAGTCGACGTACCCAACGATGCCGCCGTACAGGCCGCGACGCGATGGCTCGAGGTCGTCGATGATGGCCATGGCGCTCGGCTTGGGTGCTCCCGACAACGTGCCGGCGGGGAATGTGGCCGCGAGCGCATCGTAGGACGATCGCCCCTCAGCCAGGTCGCCCACGACGGTCGAGACGAGATGCATGACATGCGAATAGCGCTCGACCTGCATGAACTCCACGACCTCTACGCTGCCGGGGGCGCAGACGCGACCGAGATCATTGCGTCCCAGATCGACAAGCATGAGGTGTTCCGCACGCTCCTTGTCATCGGCGAGCAACTCCTCCGCGAGGGCGGCGTCAGCCTCGGGCGTCGCGCCCCTCGCCCGAGTCCCGGCAATCGGGTGGAGGCGAGCGCGCCCCTCCTGCACGGTGACGAGCGCTTCCGGGGATGACCCCACGATGTCAAAGGCAACGTCGGTGCCGTCGACATCGGGGATGCGCAGCAGATACATGTAGGGGCTGGGGTTGGTCACGCGCAGGACCCGATAGACATCCAGGGCTGATGAGGTGCAGGGTGCATCGAATCTCTGGGAGACCACAACCTGGAAGGCGTCGCCCGCGCGAATGTGTTCCTGCGCCCGTGCCACGCTGGCGCGGAAGTCCACGGACGTCGTACGACTATCGACGTGAATCTCGGCTAGCGGGTCATATGTGGACACCGTCGACGGGGCGGCACGACGCAGGTCATCCTCCATCGTGTCCAGACGCCGCACCGAGTCAGCCCATGCCTCATCGATTCTGTGATCGGTGTTGTCGGAGTTGATGGCATTGGCGATCAGCAGCACCGTCCCGTCAGCGTGATCCAGCACGGCGAGATCTGTCGCCAGGAGGAAGCCCAACTCAGGGACCGCCAACTCGTCCGGATTCGCATCCGGGAGTCGCTCCCACCGACGCACGGCGTCATAGGCGAGATAGCCCACCATGCCTCCCGTGAGCGGGGGCAACCCCGCGGGTCGATCGGTCCGCAGGAGGGCCACCGTGTCCCGAAGCGCTTCCAGGGGATCACCCCCCTGAGGGACATCGTTGGGTGGTGTGCCCCACCAACTCGCCACACCATTCGACTCCGTGAGCATGGCTGTGCACCGGGCACCGATAAACGAGAAGCGGGAGTACGAGCGGCCCTGCTCGGCCGACTCCAGGAGGAAGGTGCCCGGGCGCTCCTGCGCGAGTTTGCGATACAGGCCCACCGGCGTCTCGCCATCGGCAAGGAGTCGTCGCACAACCGGGATCACCCGTCGACCCGGAGCCAACTCCCGGAATCGGTCAAGATCCGGAGCAGTCCCCCCGGGAGCAGGGAGGGGAAAGCCCCAGGCGATGGGCTGCCTCATTCGACGTCATCCGAGTCCACGTCGTCCGAGTTCAGCGGCACGAAACACGTCCGCGAACCGGTGTGACAGGCCGCACCGACCTGATCGACCAGGAGCAGGAGCGTGTCGCCGTCACAGTCGATCCGCACCTCGCGCACATGCTGGGCGTGTCCGGACGTGGCCCCCTTGATCCAGTACTCGCCCCGGCTTCGCGACCAATATGTGGCTCGACCTGATGCGCGAGTGCGAGCCAGCGCCTCCGCATCCATCCAGGCCATCATGAGCACCTCACCGGTATCCCACTGCTGTACGACCACGGGCACGAGCCCGCGCTCGTCGAATCGGACCTCGGACACACCCCTATTGTCCGGCACGCCGATCAGTGGGCGCCACAGGGACCGTGACGCGTCTCAGCCACGTGGCCGGACCGTCAATCCGGCGTCGGCGATCGTGCGCTTCACCTCAGCGATGGACACGTCACCGAAGTGGAAGATGCTCGCTGCCAGGACGGCGTCGGCCCCGGCCAACACCGCGGGGACGAAGTGCTCAACACCCCCCGCGCCGCCGCTGGCAATGATGGGCACATCGACGGTCTCGCGCACTCGTGCGATGAGGTCGAGGTCAAAGCCTGAGCGCGTGCCGTCGGCATCCATGGAGTTGAGCAGGATTTCCCCTACGCCGCGATCGGTCGCTTCCCGCACCCAGGCGATGGTGTCCCGATCCGTGTCCTCGCGACCACCGTGCGTCGTGACTTCAAAACCGGATGGCGTCCTGGTGCTGCGGCGTGTGTCCACGGAGAGCACAACGCATTGGGATCCAAAGAGTCGTGCAGCCTCATCGATGAGATCGGGGGTGCGCACGGCAGCCGTGCTGAGACTCACCTTGTCCGCCCCCGCGCGCAGCAGGCGATCAAAGTCATCGGGGCTGCGCACGCCTCCCCCGACCGTCAGTGGGATAAAAACCTCGTCAGCCGTCCGGCGCACGACGTCGTACGTCGTCTCCCGATCCCCCGATGAGGCGGTGATGTCGAGGAAAACGAGCTCATCGGCACCTTCCGCGTCATAGAAGCGAGCCAACGCGACAGGGTCACCGGCATCTCGCAAACCCTCGAAGTTCACACCCTTGACGACGCGTCCCGCATCAACGTCGAGGCACGGAATCACCCGGACAGCCAGGGTCACGGCTGGGGGGGACCCCAGGTCCACAGGTCAATGCGGGGCTCAATAGCCGCGACGACCTCGGGGAAGGTGAAGGCCTGGTCGTACAGGGCCCGCCCGATGACCGCACCGACGATCCCCTGAGGAATCATCTCCACCAGCTTGTGGACATCCTCCAGGGTGGCAATGCCGCCCGAGGCTATGACCGGCGTGGATGTGTGCTTGCAGATGCGGTGCAGAAGGTGGAAGTGCGGCCCGTGCATCGTCCCATCGCGCTCCACATCCGTGACGATGTAGTGACGACACCCGATGGCGTCGAGTCGGTCGATCGCAGCAAAGATGTCACCGCCCTCCGTGGTCCAGCCGCGGGCGGCAAGGGTGGTGCCACGCACATCGAGGGATACGGCGATGCGGTCACCGTGCTCTGCGATCACCGCGGCCACCCACTCGGGTTGCTCCAAGGCTGCGGTCCCGATCACGATCCGGTGGGCACCGGTGGCGAGCGCCGCAGCCAGGGAGTCGTCATCACGGATCCCCCCTGCCACCTCCACGTGGCAGCGGGCACGCACTGCGGCCACGATCGCCTCGACCTGATCGACGTTGGTGCCGCGACCGAACGCGCGATCCAGGTCGACCACGTGGAGCCAATAGGCCCCCTGGTCCACCCACTGCAGGGCAGCCGCCACCGGATCGCCGTAGGACGTCTCCGTCCCCGCGGCGCCCTGGACCAGACGCACCGCCGTACCGTCGGCGATGTCGACAGCGGGAATGAGCTCAAAGCGCGTGGGGGCAGGCATGATGCGAGCCTAACCGGCGCTCCCTGGCGGTCACACCCGACCGAAGGACAGCACCCACACCACCGGCGCCGCGAGCAGGGTCAGCCCCAGGGTCAGAAGGCGAGCCCCCCAGGACGGCAGGAAGGGCCACAGGATGACCTGGATGGCGATGATCCCGAGCACGAAGGCCATGAGGCGTCGACGACGACGGGCCGCGAGCAGTCCGGGGGTGCGTCGCGGTGCGTCGGGCACCGCCGATGCAACAGCACGTTTAGCGCGCGTGACCCGCTCTCGACGGTTGCGCTGCCTCGCCCGCATGTCGCGATCGCGTGCGGCTGCGGCCTCTCGCTCGGCGCGGCGGCGAGCTCTCTCCTTGGCCATGACGGGTCACAGCCCCCTCATGCCAGGGTCCGCAACCAATTCGCCAGGAGTTCGGCACCGGTGTCCCCGGACTTCTCGGGATGGAACTGCGTCGCCCACAGCGGGCCATTCTCCACCGCTGAGACAAACGGGGCACCGTACGTCGTCCAACTCACCCGCGCGGATGCGCGGGGAACACGGGACGAGACATCCGGGACGAGCTGCCACTCCCGTGCAGCGTAGGAGTGAACAAAATAGAAATAGGCGTCATCCAGACCCGCCAACATCACAGAATCCGGGCTCGCATCCACCGTGTTCCAGCCCATGTGTGGCAGCACATCAGCCGTCAGCCGCTCGACGGTGCCCGGCCACTCCCCCAGCCCCTGCGTCACAACTCCATGCTCCACACCGGTCTCAAATAGCACCTGCATGCCCACGCAGATGCCGAGCACAGGGCGTCCCCCGGCGAGACGGCGGCCGATGAGACGGGGAGCGTCAGCCGCGCGCAGACCCTCCATGCAGGCGGCAAACGCACCCACGCCCGGGACCACAAGGCCGTCCGCGTCGGCCACGGCAGCGGGATCGGCCGTGACGGTGACATCCGCGCCCACGCGCTCCAAAGCGCGCTGCGCGGAGCGCACATTGCCGGATCCGTAGTCGAGAACGACGACCGAGGTCACATGGCATCCCACGCGTATAGGGCGCCCCCGATCAGCGCCATCACCGCCAGGATTCCCAGGATCACCGCGGCGTTGCGCTTGCCCTGCGAAGCGAAGGAATAGACGCCCCCACCGAGGAACGCCGCGAGCGCGAGCAGGAGGACCGCCGTCCACTGCATCAGGGCTCCACGGACTCACGACTGGAAAGGGTCCCCTTGGTCGATGGCACCCCGACGACACGAGCATCAAGCGCCACAGCATCACGCAGGGCTCGCGCGAAGGACTTGAACTGCGCCTCAACGACGTGATGCGCATTGCGACCGTTGAGCACGCGCACGTGGAGGGTGATCTGCGCGGTGGCGACGAAGGACTCAAAGATATGACGCGTCAGGCTGGTGTCGTAGGTGCCGATGAGCTCGACGATCTCCGGCTCGACATGCACGAGGTAGGGGCGCCCGGAGAGGTCGACCGCGCACTGGGAGAGGGACTCATCCAGCGGCACCAGGGCATCTCCGAAGCGACGGGTGCCGGCGGCATCACCCAGGGCTTCTCGAAAGGCCGTCCCCAGAGCGAGGGAGGTGTCCTCGACGGTGTGGTGGGCATCGACCTCGAGGTCTCCGGTCGTCCGCACGGTCAGGTCGAAACCTCCGTGCTTGCCCAACTGCGCGAGCATGTGATCAAAAAAGGGAACGCCGGTCTGCACGTCGGCATGTCCTGACCCGTCAAGGTCGATCTCGACGAGCACGCGGCTCTCCTTGGTCGAGCGCTCGACCCGGCCCGTGCGACTCATGGATCCGTCCTTCCAGGGGTGGCGCCTCACGCGGGCGAGGCGGGTTCCATCATGCCGTCCAGGCCTATCACCTGGGTGAGTGCGGTGCGAAAGGCCGCATTGTCCGCTGGAGTGCCGACCGTCACGCGCAACCAGCCCTCGGGACCCACCTCGCGTACGAGAACGCCTCGAGCCAGCAACTCCGCCCAGGCGCGATGCCGGTCTGCGAACTGGCCCACGAGGATAAAGTTGGCATCGGAGTCAACCGCGGAGAGACCATTCTCTCGCAACCACGTGACCAAAGCATCCCGCTCCTCACGGATGAGAGCGACCTGACCGAGAAGTTCATCACTGAAGGTGAGCGCTGTGCGCGCAACAGCCTGGGTCACCGTGGACAGGTGATACGGCAGTCTCACGATCCGTAGCGCATCGATCACATCCGGCTGCGCTACGGCGTAGCCGAGCCGAGCTCCCGCCAGGGCGAATGCCTTGCTCATCGTGCGCGTGACGATCAAATTCGGGTGCGCTTCGAGGAGGCTGAGCGCCGTCGGTGACCCCGGCCGACGAAATTCGGCGTAGGCCTCATCGACGACCACCACACCCGCGGACATCGCACACGTGGCAGCGATGACATCCAGGGTCAGGGCTGTTCCCGTGGGATTATTGGGCGATGTGAGGATGACGATGTCGGGGTTTCCGCCAATCAGCGCGGCCACCGCCATGGCGGCGTCCAGGCTGAAGTCGGCTCGGCGACCCACGGTCCGATACCTCGTGAAGGTGTCCCGCGCGTACTGCTCGTACATGGAGTACGTGGGGGAGAACGACATGGCGAGTCGGCCCGGTCCTCCGAACGCCGAGAAGATGTGTTCCATGACCTCATTGGAGCCGTTGGCCGGCCACACGCTTGATGCATCGACGCTGACATGAGACTCCCGGCTGAGGTAGTCAGCCAGGTCGGTTCGCAGATCTAACGCCTCACGGTCGGGATATCGATTGAGTGAAGCAACCGCGGCAGCCACGGCCTGCCCGGTCGCGGTCGCCATCGCCGCCGAGGGGGGAAAGGGGTTTTCATTGGTGTTCAGCCGCACCGGGACGTCAATCTGCGGCGCACCGTAGGGGACGGCATCACGCAGATCCTCCCGCACCGGAGGTGACCAGACCACCGTCAGTCCTGGAAGCGCACGGTGATGGCGGCCGCATGCCCCGGGAGGTCTTCGGCGAAGGCTAATGCGACGACGTGATCGGCGACATCGGCCAGTGCTGCCTCGTCGTACTCGATGATGTGGATGCCGCGCAGGAATGTTTGCACGGACAGTCCGGAGGCGTGTGAGGCCGAACCACCGGTCGGGAGCACGTGATTGGAGCCGGCGCAATAATCCCCGAGTGACACCGGTGCGTGAGTGCCCACAAAGATCGCTCCGGCATTGCGCACACGGCGTGCCACAGTGCCCGCATCCCGCGTGTGAATCTCAAGGTGCTCAGCGGCGTAGGCATCAACAACGCGCAGACCCTGGTCGATATCGTCGACAAGGACGATGCCACTCTGCGGACCACCCAGAGCCTCAGAGATGCGCTCCACGTGCTTGGTTCGCACGAGTTGATCAGCCACCTGAGCCTCAACCGCCTCCGCCAACTCGGGCGACGTTGTGACGAGGATGGCCGCGGCCAACGTGTCGTGCTCGGCCTGGCTGATGAGGTCAGCCGCGATATGGGCCGGGTCGGCGCTGTCATCGGCCAGCACCGCAATCTCGGTGGGACCCGCCTCGGAATCAATCCCGATCTGGCCCTTCAGGACGCGCTTCGCGGCGGTGACCCAGATATTGCCCGGGCCCGTCACCAGGTTGACTCGCTCACATCGACCTCCCCCGGGCAGGTCCACGCCGTAGGCGAGCATGGCGATGGCTTGCGCGCCCCCGACCGCATAGACCTCGTCCACTCCGAGCAGGCCGCATGCGGCGAGGATGGTGGGGTGTGGCAGACCACCGTGGTCACGTTGAGCCGGTGAGACCACGCAGACTGAATCCACACCGGCAATCTGCGCCGGAACGACGTTCATGATCACGCTGCTCGGGTAGACGGCTCGCCCCCCGGGGACGTAGAGCCCGACGCGAGCCACGGGGACCCAGGTCTCCGTCACCGAGCCGCCCTCCACGACCCGGGTCGTCGTGGATGCGCGGACCTGATCCGCGTGCACGATGCGCGCCCGGCGGATGGACTCCTCCAACGCGGCACGAACCACGGGGTCGACGCCCTCCACGGCAGCGTCGATGGCCGCCTGGGGCACCCTCAGCTGCACCGGTCGCACACCATCGAGGCGCTCGGTCCAGTCCAGGACCGCCTCGGCCCCGCGAGCGTGGACATCTCGCACGATGGGAAGCACGGTCGCTGTTGCCTGCTCCACGTCGACGGAGGCACGCGGAAGCACGGTCCGAGGGTCGACTGTGGAGCCCCGCACATCGATGCGCTGAATCACGGGACTCATTCTAGGACTAGCCTGCTGATGTGACCCAGTCGCGCGTCATCCCGCTCTTTCCCCTCGGAAGCGTGCTCGTACCCGGCCTGGTCTTCCCACTGCACATCTTCGAACCCCGCTACCGTCAGATGGTCGATGATCTGACGGTGCTCCCCGAGGATGATCGGGGCTTCGGCATCATTGCGATTCGCGAGGGGCACGAGGTGGGCACCGACGGTGTCAGCGCTCTCTTCGACGTGGGCACCTTCGCATCCCTACGTGAGATCACCCTCTACGACGACGGCAGATCCGACATCGTGACGGTGGGGACCGAACGTTTTCGTGTCCTTCGCCTCCTTGAAGGATCGTCGTATCTTCAAGCGGAGGTCATGCCACTGCCCGAAGAGCCGGGTGATGCGGCAGAGCCACTTGCCCAGTCCGTGGCGGCGCACTTCGGGGAGTACAGGGCACTCCTCAGCGATGAGGAAGACGACGTTGAGCTCCCGGATGACCCCCGCGTGCTCTCCTACCTCGTGGCGGCCGCAGTCGTTGCAGACCTGCCGCGACGCCAGGCATTCCTTGAGGCTGATGATGACTCCCAGCGCCTGCGCGAGGAGTTGCGTTTCCTGCGCAGCGAGACAGCCCTCATCGCCCAGGTGCCCTCCCTGCCCGCCGTCGACCTGGCACGGGAATCCTTCGGCGTCAACTAGTCCGCACAGCCGGCCACTAGCGGCCGGCGGGATGCCGTCCGCGCAACCACTCACCCGTTGCCGCCAGGAAGATCACGAGAACACTGGAGGCGGGCCACAGCACGAGGACGCCCGACATGCGCAGGTCGAGGGGCGCCGTGATGACATCCCCCTGCGAGGCCATCCTCACGGCCTCCGTGAGGTCAAACCCGCCACGGTGCTCGCCCACCCACCACAGTGCGAGGGACCCCACGATGCCCAGGACGATCACGAGCGCGAGGGCGACAGGCAGTGCACGCTCGGGCGGGAGCGCCCGTCGAGTTATCCAGACGGCAATGAGCCCGATGAGAATGCCCGCCGCCACACACAGGATGGCGGCGATGCCATCGTCGGTCGCGTAGCCCTCCGGCTGGAATCCCTCCGGATAGGCGAGACCATCCGAAGCGACGATCAGGGTGACCCGCGGGGCGAGGGCCTCCCAGACGATTCCGAGCAGGGCACCGAGCCCGAGGGTGGCCACGAGGGCGACGGCCAGGGAGACGATGGAACGCATACTCAGGTGAGACACGTCGGCCCCAGAAGGGCCTTGAGGTCGCCGTAGAGAGCGGGGCTGGGGGTCACACGCAAGCGGTCATCAAGGCGTAGAACAGTCGTGCGCCCGGGCGCTAACAAATGCAGATGCACCTCTGTTGTGCCGGGGTGCACGGCCAAAATCTCCTTGAGCCTCTCCACCACCGGAGGAATGCATCGGGCTGCCGGAAGGGTCAGTCGCACAGGCCCGGTGTGAGCTTCACTGACGTCCGGCTGACTGATCTCCATCGCGACCAGGCGCGGTGCGTCCTCATCCGGTCGATCAATGCGACCACGGACGAGGACGACGGCATCATCGACCAGCAGGGTGCCGGCCGCGGCGTACATCTGGGGAAACACCATGACCTCCACGCCACCATCGAGATCCTCCAGCGTGACAATGGCCCACACGGAACCCTGCTTCGTCGTCTTGCGCTGGACCGCCGTCACCAGACCCCCGACCGTGACCACCTGCCCCTCGGGCCGATCACCCGCATGCAGATGCGCGACTGAGCAGTCGGTCACCTGAGCCAGGAGTTGCTCGACCCCGTGCAGTGGATGATCGGATACGTAGAGCCCCAGCATGTCTCGCTCATGAGCGAGTAGCACCGACTTTTCCCACTCACCCAGTGGGATGTCCGGCATCACCCGAAGCCCGGAATCAACCGCATCGCTGTCACCCATGCCACCGAACAGGTCAAATTGCCCGATGGCTTCCGCACGCTTGAGCTCCACCGCAGCATCAATGACCTGCTCGTGCACGGCTACGAGGCCACGGCGCGTGTCACCGAGGGAATCAAAGGCACCCGATTTGATGAGGCTCTCCACAACGCGCTTATTGCACACGGAGACCTCGACCGCATCGACGAAGTCCAGGAAGTTGGCGAAGCGCCCGCGGGCCCGGCGAGTCGCGATGATGGACTCCACGACATTCGCGCCCACATTGCGAATGGCCGAGAGGCCGAAGCGAATATCGCTGCCCCGAGGCGTGAAGTCAAAGTCGGAGTCGTTGACATCGGGTGGCAATACCTTGATCCCCATGCGCCGACACTCATTGAGGTAGATCGCGCTCTTGTCCTTGTCGTCCTTCACCGACGTCAGCAGTGCCGCCATGTATTCCTGCGGGAAATTAGCCTTGAGGTAGGCCGTCCAGAACGACACCAGCCCGTATCCGGCGGTGTGGGCCTTATTGAAGGCGTAGTCGGAGAAGGGGACGAGGATGTCCCACAGAGTCTGGATGGCCGCTTCGGAATAGCCATTGACTCGCATGCCCTCGCGGAAGGGGACGTACTCCTTGTCGAGAATGTCCTTCTTCTTCTTGCTCATGGCGCGGCGAAGCAGATCCGCTTTGCCGAGCGAATAGCCCGCAAGTTTTTGCGCTATCGCCATCACCTGCTCCTGGTACACGATGAGCCCGTAGGTGTCGCCAAGAATGTCCGCGAGGGGCTCCGCGAGTTCGGGGTGGATGGGGACGACAGGCTTGCGGCCGTTCTTGCGGTCGGCGTACTCGTTGTGAGCGTTGGCGCCCATGGGACCGGGTCGATATAGGGCCAGGACGGCGGAGATGTCCTCGAAGGAGTCGGGCTGCATCGAGCGCAGGAGCGCCCGCATAGGCCCACCATCGAGTTGGAACACGCCGAGGGTGTCACCGCGGGACAGCAGTTCGAACGCGGGGCCATCCTCGAGAGCGAGATCTTCCAGCACCACGGTCTCACCGCGATTCAGGTGGATGTTGGCGAGGCAATCATCCAGCACGGTGAGATTGCGCAGGCCGAGGAAGTCCATCTTGAGCAGGCCCAGAGCCTCACACGCGCCCATGTCGAACTGCGTGATGACGGCACCGTCCTGCTCTCGCCGCCAGACCGGAATGACGTCCATGAGCGGTTCACGGCAGAGGATGACGCCCGCAGCGTGAACACCGGGCTGACGCTTCAGCCCTTCAAGACCCTGTGCCGTGTCGACAACCCTGGCGACATCAGGATCGGATGCATACAGGGTGCGGAACTCCGCCGCCTCGCCGTAGCGCGCGTGGCTCGTGTCGAAGATGCCGGACAGGGAGATGTCCTTGCCCATGACGGAAGGCGGCATCGCCTTGGTAATGCGATCCCCCAGGGAGTAGGGGAAGGACAGAACACGCGCAGCATCCTTGATGGCTGCCTTCGCCTTGATCGATCCAAAGGTGACAATCTGCGCGACCCGCTCCTCGCCGTACTTCTCCGTGGCGTAGCGGATCATGTCGGAGCGGCGACGCTCATCAAAATCGATATCGATGTCGGGCATCGAAATGCGCTCGGGGTTGAGGAAACGTTCGAAGAGCAACCCGTGCTGGATGGGATCGAGATCCGTGATACCGAGCACGAAGGCAATCATGGCTCCCGCGGCAGAGCCTCGTCCCGGACCGACCCGAATGCCGTTGTCCTTGGCATGGCGGACGAGATCAGCGACCACGAGGAAGTAGCCCGGGAATCCCATCTGGATGACCACGCCCAACTCATAGGTCGCCTGACGGCGCACCTCATCCGGCACCCCCGTGGGGTATCGGCGAGCAAGGCCGCGCTCGACTTCGGCGACGAGCCAGGACTCCTCGCTCTCCCCCGCCGGGACGGGGAACTGGGGCATGAGGTTGGCACCCTCGTTGAAGGTGACATCGCAACGCTCAGCGATGAGGAGTGTGTTGTCGCACGCCTCCGGCAACTCACGCCACACCTCACGCATCTCCGCAGACGTCTTGAGATAAAAGTCTCGAGCATCGAAGCGGAAACGCTTGGGATCATCCATCGTTGTCCGGGTGCCGATGCACAGCAAGACATCGTGAGTGTCGGCATCGCTCGCGCGCACATAGTGCAGATCGTTGGTGGCGACGAGGGGCAGGTCGAGTGATCGGGCGATACGCAACAGGTCCTCGCGGAAGCGCCGCTCGATCGCGAGACCGTGGTCCATGACCTCGCAGAAGTAGTTGCCCGGACCGAGAATGTCACGCATATCGGCAGCGGTCTGGAGAGCCTTGTCATACTGCCCTGCCTGCAGCCAGCGATTGACCTCTCCCGAGGGACATCCTGTCGTGCCGATCAGCCCTGTGCCATACGTCGACAAGACATCACTGTCGAACCGTGGCTTGAAGTACTGGCCCTCCAGGCTGGCAAGTGAGGACACCCGAAAAAGATTGTGCATGCCCGCTGTGTTCTCCGCCCACAGCGTCATGTGGGTGTAACTCTGGGTGCCGCGCCCGCCGGCACCATCCTCGGATGATGACTCATCGAATCCGCCACCGAAGTCGAATGCGCGGCGCTCGAAGCGACCCTGGGGTGCGAAGTAGCCCTCAAGTCCGATGATGGGTTTGATGCCAGCGGACCTCGCCGACGTATAGAAGTCATAGGCGCCAAAAAGATTGCCGTGATCGGTCATCGCGATGGCGGGCATGCCCTGCTCGACAGCCGCCGCCATGAGGTCGTCCAGCCTGCTCGCGCCGTCGAGCATGGAGTATTCGGTGTGCACGTGGAGGTGGACGAAGTCACTGCCTCCTGAAGTCACCCGCCTACCCTATGCCGGGAGGCCGACGCCCTGCGACGGCCGACTCGCCGAGGCGCACCCCGCCCCACCCGTCACGCCGGCCCCTTACGTGACCGGCGCGTGACTAGTGCGTGTCAGCCAGTCGCTTTAGCGCATCGTCAAAATCAGGCGGGTCCGGCGACTCCATGATGAGACGCTCGCCCGTCCCCGGATGGTCGATCTCCAGTCGGGCCGCGTGCAACGCTGGCCGCGACAATCCAAGCCGATCCGCCAGCGTCGGATCAGAGCCATACATCGAGTCACCGACGAGCGGGTGTCGCATGGCGGACATATGCGCACGGATCTGATGGGTGCGCCCGGTCTCCAAATCCACTTCCAGGAGACTCGCATAGGGGAAGGCCTCGAGTGTCTCGTAGTGGGTGACGCTGGGTTTGCCGCCCGAGACCACAGCCATGCGGTAGTCGGCCGTGGGGTGCCGATCAATCGGTGCATCAATCGTGCCGGTGAGGGGATCCAGGAGGCCCTGCGCGATCGCCCGATAGATCTTGGTGGGGGTCCGCTCCTTGAACTGCCGCTTGAGATCGGTATAGGCGCGCTCGCTTTTGGCGACAACCATCAACCCCGTCGTGCCGACATCCAATCGGTGCACTATTCCCTGTCGCTCCGCCGCTCCCGACGTGGAGATGCGGTAGCCCGCAGCGGCGAGACCACCGATCACCGTCGGACCGGTCCAGCCGGGACTCGGATGCGCAGCCACGCCCACGGGCTTGTCAATAACGACCAGGTCATCATCGTCATGCCGAATGAGCATGCCCTCGACCGGCTCCGGATCCCCCGGCACCACCGGTGTGGGTATCGCGACGTCAATCCAATGGTCCGCGAGTAGCCGATCCGACTTGGCGGCAACGTGGCCATCAACGTGCACAGCACCCTGCGCGCACAATTCGGCAACCGCCGATCGGGACAGGCCCAGCATGCGGGACAGTGCCACATCGATGCGTTCACCGACGAGACCCTCGGGGACCGGTAGTCGGCGGGATTCAGACATCGCGCACCTCAGACATGTGACGTCTCACGCATCAGTTGTCACCCGGGGACGTCCGGACATCTCCACACCGCGGATGGTCAGGACCACCATGAGAATCGCCGACCCGACAATCGCCATGTCCGCCACATTGAAGACGGGCCAGTAGGGCAGTTGCAAGAAGTCGACCACGTACCCCTGCCCTGGCCCGGAGTATTCCTCCCCAAAGCCGGGCGGTCGCATCAGCCGATCGATGAGGTTGCCCACGGCACCCCCCAGCAGGCCACCGAGCGCGATTGCCCAGGCTCGGCTGCCCAGCTTGGTCGCCGTACGCAAAATCACGACGGCAACAACGGCGGCAATGATGGCAAAGAGCCACGTAAACCCCGCACCGATACCGAATCCCGCGCCGGTGTTTTCGACAAACGTCAGCCGGAACCAGCTGCCCACCACCTCGACCGGACCCTCTCCCGCAGCGATGCGGGGCTGAAGTGTGGCGAGTGCCCAGGCCTTGGTCACCTGGTCGATCACAATCACCGCCAGAGCAACGCCGACGGTGAGCCAGATAAGGCGTGGCCGACGCGTCTGCACGACAGTGGCTTCTTCGGTCACCCGTCCAGGTTACGGGAGAGGCGGGGTCGATCAGTAGGCGCGGCGTTCCTCAACCTCCTTGCAGGCCTTGCACATCGTCGCCCGAGGGAAGGCCTGAAGTCGAAACTTGCCCACCGGCCTCGAGCACACCTCGCAGATTCCGTAGGTCCCATTGTCAATGCGCGCCAACGCATGCTCTGTTTGTTGGAGCATGTTGCGCGCATTATTGGCGAGGGACATCTCATGCTCCCGCTCAAAGGTCTTGCTGCCCGTATCGGCCTGGTCGTCTCCAGCACCATCACCGGAATCAGCAATCAACTCGGCGATGTCGGCGTCCGTGATTGCGATCTCCTCCGCCAGTCGGATGGCGTCGGCATCCAGCGCCGTGCGCACCTCGGCGATCTCGGCCGGCGACCAAGGCGATTCGTCCTCGCGCACCGCCAACTTCTTCTTCGCCGGGGCTGCCTTCTTGACCGGGGCCGCCTTCTTCGCGGGGGCCGCCTTCTTGACCGGGGCGGCCTTCGTGACCGGCGCCACCTTCTTTGCCGGGGCGGCCTTCTTCACCGGGGCCACCTTCTTCACCGGGGCCGCCTTCTTTGCCGGGGCCGCCTTCTTGACCGGGGCCGCCTTCTTTGTCGGCGCCACCTTCTTTGCCGGGGCGGCCTTCTTCGCCGGGGACGCCTTCTTGACCGGGGACGCCTTCTTCACCGGGGCCGCCTTCTTCGCGGGGGCTGCCTTCTTTGCGGGGGCCGCCTTCTTCGCGGGGGCCGCCTTCTTGACCGGGGCCGCCTTCTTTGCCGTCGTGCGCGCGGACGCCATGCCTACTCCGCTCCAGCGACCGGCGCCGCATAGTCGAATGACCCGCCGACCGGCGAATCGAGACTGCAGGTTAGGGGCACCAGTCTTCGACGGCAAGCCCCGCACCGGATCTCCCGCTCCCCGGGGCACATCCGGTCTACATCCGCACAATCAAACAAATCCCCTCCAAATCACCGCATGTACGGTTTAGAGTATTCATTTATGACGCATTTACGCATATCTGAGGCCGCCAGCTACCTCGGCGTCAGCGATGACACCCTGCGCAGGTGGATCGAGGCTGGGCGGCTCACTGCCGTCGTGGATGAAGGGGGTCGCCAGGCGGTCGAGGGGGCTGAGATCGCCCGACTCATGCGCGCATCAGCCCCGCAGCCGATCGGCGCTGAATCAGCTCCCATCGTGGGCCGGTCAGCCCGCAATCGATTCGCGGGCGTGGTCGTCCGGGTCGTCAAAGACACCGTCATGGCCCAGGTCGAGATCCAGGCTGGACCCCATCGTGTGGTGTCCCTCCTCAGCCGCGAGGCCGTCGATGAACTGGGACTGGATGTCGGCTCTCTCGCCATCGCGACAGTGAAGGCGACCAATGTCGGCGTGGAAGTGCAGGGCCGATGAGACGTGTGTGGGGCGTCGGCATCGCTGCCGTGGTCACTCTCGCACTGGTGTCGTGCTCCGGCGGTACGACGCAACGCGTGAACGTCGCCGCTGCGGCAGACCTGCGCTATGCACTCAATGAGATCATCGCCCTCGCGCAGGACGCCAATCCCGAGACGGAGTTTGCCGTGACCTACGGCTCCTCGGGTCAATTCCTCCAGCAGATCGTCAATGGCGCGCCGTTTGATCTGTATCTGTCAGCCGATGAGGCCTTCCCCCAGCAACTCGTGGATGAGGGGCTGGCCACGGACCCATTCCCCTACGCCATCGGACGCCTCGTCCTGTGGGTGCCCGAGGCTTCCCCACTAGATCCGCGCGATGGACTCAGCGTGCTGGCCGATGCTCGACGCATCTCCATCGCCAACCCCGAGCATGCACCCTATGGGCGCGCGGCTGTCTCGGCGATGGAGACGGCGGGGATCTACGACGAGGTGTCCAACCGATTGGTCCTGGGAGAAAACGTTGCACAGGCGGCGGAATTCGTCATGACCGGCAATGCGGATGCCGGGGTCGTCGCACTGTCACTCGTGCTCTCCGACCCTCTGCGCGATGTCGGCGAGTGGTGGGAGATTCCGGTCAACACCTTCCCCGCGATCGCGCAGGGTGGTGCGCTCATCACGGACTCCTCCGGCGCTCGCGTCCTCCGCGACATCATCACCGGACCCGCGGGGCGCGATATTTTGGCCCGCTACGGATTCACTCTGCCGGAGGCCTGATGTTCGACTGGCCATCCATCATGTTGAGTCTGCAGTTGGCTGCGCTGACCACCGTGATCCTCCTCGCCATCGGCATCCCCCTGGCCGCATGGCTCGCGTACACCCGTGCCCGATGGGCCGTAGGGATCGAGGCGATCGTTGCGCTGCCCCTCATTCTCCCGCCGACGGTGCTGGGCTACTACCTTCTCGTCGCGCTGGGCGCCCAATCCCCCCTCGGACGTTGGTGGACCGATGTGACCGGCTCCACGCTCGTCTTCAGCTTCACCGGATTGCTCATCGCATCTATCCTCTACAGCCTGCCCTTCGCCGTCCAGCCCATGCTGGCGGCCTTTGCCGGGATCGACCGCCGGCTGATCGAGGCTTCGTCCGTCTTGGGTCGACGATGGCCCACCACCATCATGCGCGTGGTGCTGCCCGGTGCCCGGGCCGGCGTCGCAACAGCCACGGTCTTGACCTTTGCCCACACCATTGGTGAGTTCGGAGTTGTGCTCATGGTGGGTGGCAACATTCCCGGAGTCACCCGCACCGTGAGCATCGATATCTACGACGACGTTCAAGCCTTCGACTACGCCGCCGCCGGCCGGACCAGTCTCGCCCTTCTCGCCTTCTCCATGGCGGTACTCGTCAGCGTGTATTCACTTCAGCGACGCGGGGGCAACCGACGAGCACTGACCCGGTGGGCGATGTGATGACCACACTCCATGCCAGCATCCAACGTCACATGGTGGATGCCCGCATAGACATCGATCTGACTCCCGGTCATGTCACCGTGCTCTTCGGGCCCTCGGGATCTGGCAAAACCACCATCCTGCGGTGCCTCGCGGGACTGGATCGCATCGATGCCGGGTGCATACGCTGGGGTGATGTGGTCTGGGATGACGGAGGCAGACGCATCACCCCGCCACGCTCTCGACACGTCGGACTGCTCTTTCAAGACCATGCGCTATTTCCGCATATGTCGGTCGACGCCAATGTGGGCTACGGCCTGCACCGCCAATCCAGCGACACGCGGGCTGCCCGCATCCATGAGGCGCTTCAGGCCGTACGCGCGGCTCACCTGTCCGGTCGTCCACGCGTCGACGGGTTATCCGGCGGTGAGGCTCAACGTGTCGCCCTCGCGCGCGCCCTCGCACCCCGACCCCACCTGCTCCTGCTCGATGAGCCCCTCTCGGCCCTGGACACCCCCACGCGCCTGAGCCTGCGGGGAGAGGTTCGGCACATCCTCACCCGGGAGGGCATCCCCTCGGTCGTCGTCACGCACGATCGATCGGAGGCACTGGCACTCGCGGATACCGCCGTGGTGCTGGTCGACGGCTCCGTGCGCCAGGTGGGGCCGGTGGCCGAGGTCTTCGACCGCCCCGTTGACGCGGATGTCGCCCGGGTCGTGGGGGTCGAGACAGCCCTCCCCGCAACCGTGGTGGGGGTCGACCAGGGACTGGCTCGCGTGCTCCTGGGCGGGCACTACCTCACGGCGGTCCTCGATGTCCCCGCAGTGCCGGGCGATGATGTGTACGTGTGCATACGGGCCGAAGACATCAGTCTTGAGGTCGGCCCCGGCGGTGCCGGCACCTCACCACGCAACCACCTGCCTGCCATCGTGACGGGTGTCATTGAGGAGGGGGCTGTCGTGCGCATAAGTCTCGATGCTGGCGTACACCTCACCTCGGTGATCACCCGCCCGGCGGCTGCAGAACTCGCGATTGCACCGGGCCGACACGTCACGGCCGTGATCAAAAGTACGGCCGTGCACCTCATCCC
>JANRCR010000023.1:0-26676 GCA_030726915.1 Candidatus Nanopelagicales bacterium | reverse complement strand
CGCTAGATCCCCCGCTAGATCCCTGAGCCCTGGCGAGGCGTTGCTTCTTGATCTCATGCTTGCCGAGCGCGGCGAGATGGACCTCGTCAGGACCATCAGCGAAACGCAGTGTCCGCACACCCGCGAACATGGCCGCCAAGGGTGTGTCCTGCGAGAGCCCCATGCCGCCGAAGGCCTGAATCGCCCGATCGAGGATCCCCTGCACCGTGACGGGAGCCGCAATCTTGATCGCCTGAATCTCGGTGTGCGCCCCGCGCACACCGACCGTATCCATGAGCCACGCAGCCTTAAAGGTGAGCAGGCGCAACTGCTCGATCTCGATGCGCGACCGCGCGATCCACTCCCGAATAACGCCCTGCTCTGCCAGGGGACGACCGAACGCGACGCGCGACTCAACACGCTCGCACATCAGCTCCAGAGCTCGCTCGGCAATCCCAATCACGCGCATGCAGTGGTGAATCCGCCCGGGCCCCAACCGCGCCTGGGCGATAAAGAAGCCGTCACCCTCTCCGGCAATAAGATGACTCACGGGCACACGGACATCCGTGAATCTCATCTCTGCATGGCCACCGTGATCGTGATCGTCGTAGCCGAAGACCTCCATGGCACGCACAATCTCAACACCGGGCGTATCCCGCGGTACGAGAATCATGGACTGCTGGCGGTGCCGCTCCGCTGAAGGATCTGTCTTACCCATAACGATGAAGATGGCGCAATCGGGATTCATCGCCCCGGTGATCCACCACTTGCGGCCATTAATCACGTAGTCATCGCCGTCCCGGACGATGGAGGTTGAGATGTTGGTGGCGTCGGAGGAGGCGACATCGGGCTCGGTCATGGCGAAGGCCGACCGGATCCGGGCATCGAGCAGGGGACGCAACCACTGTTCCTGCTGTGCGCTATCTCCCGCGATGGCGAGCACCTCCATGTTGCCCGTGTCAGGAGCAGCACAGTTGAAGACAGCCGGGGCCAGGGCCGCACTGCGACCGGTGATCTCGGCAAGGGGCGCGTACTGCAGGTTGGTGAGACCCGCGCCACGCTCGCCGGGCATGAAGAGATTCCACAATCCCTGCTGTCGGGCCCGTGCCTGCAGGTCACGCAAAATCGGGGTTCGACTCCAAGCCCACCGATCCGCTTGCTCCTCAACCTGCGTGGAGAAGAGCACCTCATTGGGATAGACGTGCTCGTCCATGAATAACTCGAGTCGATCTCGCCACTGCGTCGTGACGGAGTCGAAGGCGAAGTCCATGGGAGTCCTTCCGCTGCGGGCCGTGTGACCGCCAGTCTGTCAGTCACCGGACCGCGGGCGGTGCACGGCCACGAATGCCATCGGGGGCCCGGGCTTCATCGTCGGACCGCCTCGCGGTGGCATTGGGTTCCGCAGCCTTCCTCCTCCTGCGCCGCAGCGGTTCCACCCACGACAGGTAGGCTGCTCAGTCGATCACGATCTCGCGGAGGTAAGCCATGTACCGCCAGGTGCCGACGCATGTCGACCTGCCGGCCATGGAGCGGGACATCCTCGGCTTTTGGGGCACCGAGGACGTCTTCCACCGCAGCCTGGAAGCCTCCGAGGGGCGCCCGCTGTGGGTCTTTAACGAGGGACCCCCCACCGCCAACGGCACTCCGGGAACGCATCACATCGAGGCCCGCGCATTCAAGGACATCTTCCCCCGCTACCGCACGATGAAGGGCTACCACGTCCCGCGCAAGGCGGGCTGGGATTGCCACGGACTACCCGTGGAACTCGCCGTGGAAAAGGAGCTTGGCTTCTCCGGCAAACGGGATATCGAGGCCTACGGCATCGCTGAGTTCAACGCCCGGTGTCGCGAATCCGTGCTCCGCCATGTTGATGAGTTCGACCAGATGACTCGCCGCATGGGCTTTTGGGTCGACATGGATGACGCCTACTGGACGATGGACCCGCGCTACATCGAAAGCGTGTGGTGGTCCCTGGCCCAGATCTTCGACAAGGGGCTCCTGGTCCAAGACCATCGGGTCACCCCCTACTGCCCCCGCTGCGGCACCGGATTGTCCGACCATGAGTTGGCTCAGGGCTACGAAACCGTGGTGGATCCGTCCGTCTACGTGCGCTTCCCCGTGTCCTCCGGTCCGCTCGCGGATCGGCACCCGGGTGCAGCCCTGCTCGTGTGGACGACCACACCGTGGACCCTGGTGTCCAATACCGCCGTCGCCGTCAACCCCGGCGCGGTCTATGTCGTGGCCCGGACACCCGACGGCGACGTCCTCGTCGTCGCAGAGGACTTGGCGGAGGCGACCCTGGGTGAGGACTTCGACGTCCTGGAGCGGCTCACGGGACGCGACCTTGAGCGTACGCCGTACCAGCGTCCATTTGACCTCGTCGACATCCCGGATGCGCACTACGTCGTCCTCGCCGACTACGTCACGACCGATGATGGATCTGGACTCGTGCACCAGGCCCCCGCCTTCGGTGCCGACGACCTGACAACCTGCCGCGCCTATGGGCTTCCTGTCGTCAATCCCGTGCGCGCAGATGGCACCTTTGAGGCCGACCTTGCACTCATCGGCGGCGTCTTCTTCAAGAAGGCTGACGACACGCTCGTGGACGACCTGCGCGCACGCAAGCTCCTCTTCAAGCATGTGAGTTATGAGCACTCCTACCCCCACTGCTGGCGCTGCCACACGCCGCTCATCTACTACGCACAGCCCTCGTGGTACATCAAGACAACCCAGATCAAGGACGCTCTCCTTCGGGAGAATGAGTCGACCCAGTGGTATCCCGAGACCATCAAGTGGGGGCGCTACGGCGACTGGCTCAACAACAACGTCGACTGGGCCCTGTCGCGCAATCGCTTCTGGGGCACGCCGTTGCCCATCTGGCGATGCCCGCAGGACCACCTCACCGTCATTGAGTCTCTGGCCCGACTGGGCGAGCTCTCCGGCAGGCCCCTCACCGACCTTGACCCGCACCGACCCTTCGTGGACGAGGTGACGTTTGACTGCCCGGTGTGTGGCGAGACAGCAACGCGCGTCCCCGAGGTCATTGATTGCTGGTACGACTCCGGTGCGATGTCCTTCGCTCAGTTTGGCTACCCCCACCAGGGCCGGGAACTCTTCGACCAGCGCTACCCGGCTGACTACATCTGCGAGGCCATCGATCAAACGCGTGGATGGTTCTACACGCTCATGGCGATCGGCACGCTCGTCTTCGACCAAAACTCCTACCGGAACGTCGTCTGCCTCGGCCACATCCTGGATGAGGAGGGGCGCAAGATGAGTAAGCACGTCGGCAACGTCCTTGAGCCCATCCCCCTCATGGACGAACACGGTGCGGATGCTGTGCGGTGGTTCATGCTCGCGTCCGGATCGCCATGGCAGGCTCGCCGAGTCGGGCATGCGGCCATCCAGGAGGTCGTGCGGAAGGTCCTCCTGACCTACTGGAACACCGTGTCCTTCCAATCTCTGTACGCCCGCGCAGCACAGTGGTCACCCACATCGTCGGCGTCGGCTCCCCCGGTGTCGAAGCGACCGGCCCTCGATCGTTGGGTCCTCAGCGAGTCCCACCGGCTGGCGCGGGATGTCGATGCCGCTCTGGACACGTTTGACACACAGCGCGCCGGCCGAGACATCGCTGGCTTCATTGATGACCTCTCCAACTGGTACGTCCGACGCTCCCGACGTCGCTTCTGGGATGGCGATCCAGCCGCACTTGCCACGCTGGACGAGGCCCTGCGCACCCTCACCCTCGTCATGGCCCCCTTCACGCCGTTTGTCACCGAGCGGGTCTGGCAGGACATGGTCCTGCCCGTGGACCCCGATGCCGCTCCGAGCGTCCACATGGCTGCGTGGCCCACCGCGGATGCCACGCTCATTGATGACGTTCTTGCCGAACAGATGTCTCTCATCCGCCGCGTCGTGGAGTTGGGACGCGCCGCCCGCGCGACATCGGGCGTGCGCACCCGCCAACCCCTGGCTCGCGCCCTGGTGTCCGCGCCCGGATGGACATCGTTGCCAGCCGACCTTGTCGCCGAGGTGGCCAACGAACTCAACGTTGTGGACATGTCGAGCCTGTCAGCAAGCGAGGGTGACCTTGTCGATGTGGCCGCGAAAGCAAACTTCCGCTCACTCGGCAAGAGATTTGGCAGCTCAACTCCCGCGGTGGCCGACGCCATCACCCAGGCCGATGCCGCACACCTCGCAGCGGGCCTGCGCGATGGGGTGGCGGTGATCGACGTCCCCGGAATCGGCCGGATCGACCTCACCCACGAGGACATGATCATCACGGAGACACCGCGTGAGGGCTGGGCTGTGGCGAGTGGGGAGGGCGAGACGGTGGCCCTTGACCTGAATCTCACACCTGAACTTCGCAGCCTCGGCACCGCCCGTGAGGCCATCCGACTCATCCAGGAGTGTCGCAAGACTGCGGGCCTGGATATCTCCGACCGCATCTCATTGCGCTGGTCCTCACCCGACCACGACGTTGCGACCGCCCTGCGTGAGCACAGCGACATCATAGCGGGGGAGATCCTCGCGACGTCTTTCGCCGAAGGTGCGCCCGACGAGGGTGACTACATCAGCGAGGGTGCTGACCTCCACCTGACCCTCGCATTGCATCGCGCCTGAGCAGCCCATCTGAGCAGCCCATCAGCGGCTAGCCTGTGCCCGTGGCCAGTGTCGACCTACCCAATATCGCCGCGAACACTCCCCTGTGGCTGGCCCTGCTCACCACCTTTGTCGGGGCTGTCTCCGGTGCTGTTATCGGCCGCACGCCGGGCCGGACCACCTACGACATCGTGGGGATCACCGTCTTCGCATTTTTCCTCGGTGTCGGCGGCGGACTGACCCGCGATCTCCTGCTTGGCAATCTCCCTCCCCTGGCCCTGCGCTCCCCCTGGTACGTGGTCACCGTCCTGGCGGCCGTGGTCCTCGTCCTCTTGATCGGGCGCTGGATCCGCGTGCAGGGCTGGACGTTCATCCTGCTGGATGCGCTCACCCTGGGCCTGTACGCCGTCATCGCCGCACAATTGGCCATTGAGTTTGGCCTGCCCGATATCGGGGCCATTGTTGTGGGCTTCCTCGCCAGTATCTCCGGTGGCGTGATGGTGGCCATTCTGCGCGGGGAAACTCCGCAGATTTTACGACCCAGTCAGCCGTACGCCATCCTGGCGCTCATCGGCACGACGCTCTATGTCCTCTTCGACCAGATCAATGGTGCCGCCGCGGCGCTGCTGTGTGTGGGCAGTGTCATCGTCTTGCGCTTCGTCACACTGAATTGGAACGTGCGCACGCGCAGTGTGCGTCCCTTGAGCCAGGAGCCCTCGCGGGACAGCGCAGATGAGGAACGAGGTCAGCCGGGACCCGCCCAGGCTGACTAGGTCCCCGACGGAGTCGAGCTATCCGGGATGGGCTCCACCGAACCCACCTTGTCGAGTTCAACCAACTGACCGGAGATCGTGTCGCGCAACGTGGTCCGGTAGCTGCGCTCGAAGGACCGCAACTCATTGACCTTGGTCTCCAGCGCCGCTCGCTGCTCATTTAACTGCCCGGCCACCCTGGTGGCGTCCTCACGGGCATGGGCCACGATCGATTCAGCCTCACTCTTCGCAGCGGCGACGGTCTCGTCGGCGGTGCGCTGGGCGGCCTCCAGGATCGCCAGCGCCTTCACCGGCGTGTCCGCGGGTGCGACAACCGCGGTGGGAGCGACAACGGGGGCGTTGGCGGATCCGGGCGACGGCGCAGCCATCGCTGCGGCGGCGGCGGTCGCCGTGGGAGCTACCGTCGCGGTCGCCATACGCCGCGCCTCGGTGAGTTTGGCTTCCGCGGCCTTCTCGCGATCAGCCACCGCGACGAGTTTGCGATCGGCATCGACCAGTTTTGCCTGCGCATCCGCCAGAGCCTTGTTCGCCTCACTCACCTTCCGTTCGGCTTCGGCCACCTTGCGATCTGCCTCGGCGACCTTGGCCTGCGCCTCGGTGAGTTTCTTCTCCGCTTCGCCGGAGGTCACCGCAGCAGCAGGCTTGCTCGCCAACTGAGCACGAAGGTCATCGTTGTCGACGATGAGCGCACCCAGCGCGGACTCCACGGAGTCGAGGAACGTATCGACCTCGTTCATGTCGTAGCCCGTGCGCATCTTCACGGTGTTGAACTGCTTCTCGCGAACTTCCTGCGGGGTGAGCGTCACTGTGCCTCCTTGGACAAGCGCGTACTACAGGGCCAGAGCCACATTGATGAGGATCTGGACGGCGATGATGAGGATGAGGAATGCAAGGTCAAACTGCACGCCACCAAGCTTGAGCGGGGGGATGAAACGGCGCAAAAATCGCAGTGGTGGATCCGTGACCGAGTAAATGGCCTCCGCGATGACCAGAATCGGACCCCGGGGCTGCCAGGATCGCGCAAAAATCTGCACGAAATCAAAGATGAGACGCCCGATGAGAATGAGCCAGTAGAGCCACAGGAGCGTGGCGAGCACCTGCCCGACCACCGCCACCTGTCCGTCCCCTCTCGACTACCGCGCATGAGCGCGATTCAACTCTGGTTGAAAAAACCGGTCTGCGCGAGTTGGGCACGCGCTTCGGCACCCACCTCAACGTTGGCAGGGGAGAGAAGGAAGACCTTATTTGTCACGCGCTCGATCGTGCCGCGTAGGCCAAAGACGAGTCCGGCGGCAAAATCCACGATGCGCTTCGCATCCGTATCGTCCATCTCCGTGAGGTTCATGATCACGGGCACACCCTCACGGAACTCCTCACCGATGCGGCGAGCGTCGTTGTAGGTGTGCGGGTGGATGGTCGTGATCCGATTCAGGTCGATCGGCGGCGAGGGGACGGGGCGAACACCCGGGCCGGGCATCGGAGCAACATTGCTGGGCTCGTCGCGGTAGAGCTTGCGGGGCTCGCGTGGATCCACCACCGTCACCGTGCGCGGCTCCGGTCGATCAGTCGCTCGGGGTGCCCGCTCGCTCGAACGACTTCGGCGAGTCGGTGCCGGCTCGTCGTCGTACTCCCACTCGTCCTCTTCCTCGACGTAACCCTCGCGACGACCCTGGTCGTCTTCTACGAGTCCGAGGTAGACGGCCATCTTGCGCATCGCGCCCGCCATGGCACTCCCTTGTCGTCGACCTTGGTGCGAAGGTCATCGCCGGACCGGCGCCACACGCGGCACCGTCATGACCCTAAGTTAGCCGAGCGAGGCCCTGCTCCCCAGGATCGCGCTGCCCACGCGCAGGTGTGTCGCGCCCGCGGAGACGGCTTCCTCGAGGTCATCGGACATCCCCGCCGAGATCAGATACGCCTCCGGGTGCCCGGAGCGCACCTGATCGGAGAGCTCAGCGAGTCGTCCGAAGGCCCGGGCGGAGGCATCGCGCTGGTGTTCACGGGCCAGCGGTGCCACTCCCATCACACCGAGCAGATCCAGGTGGGGGGCGGCGGCAATCTGGTCGGCCAGGGCCGTGACTTCGGCCGGCGTGACCCCACCCCTCCCGGCTCCCCCGTCGGTGAGATCCACCTCAACCAGGCAGCCCAGGCGACGATGCGCCTTGGCTGCACCCTTGTCGAGCGCCTGCACGAGCGAGAGCCGATCGACGGAGTGCACCACATCCACGTATCGCGCCACGGACGCCGCCTTATTGGTCTGGAGCTGACCGACAAAGTGCCAGCGCAGGTCCAGGTCATCGGTATCCGCAGCCTTCACGGACGCCTCCTGACCGCGGTTCTCCCCCACGTCGTGGACCCCCAGTGACGCCAGGCGACGCACGTCCAGGGCCGGCCACGTCTTGGTCACCACGATGAGGGTCACGTCGGCTGGCGATCTCCCGGCTGACCGGCAGGCCGCATCGATGCGCCGTCGGACCGCCTCGAGGTTGGCGGCGAGTTCACTCGTGCGATCCTGCGTCATGCGCCATCTCCGGCGTCTCGCAGGACAATCACGCCCATCTGCCGCCCGGTGACATGGTCACGCCGGTAGGAGTACAACGTGGGCGTCTCATACGTGCATCCCCCCACGAGGACTCCCTCAATGCCGTTGTGCCGTAGTTGCTCCAGCACGCCGGCGCGCAGGTCCACCGCGGGCGTGCCCTGCCGTGTCATCGCAGCAGCCGTGGGGGCGGCGCTGGCCACCTCATCCCGGACCTGTTCGCTCACCTCGTAGCACGCACTGCAGATCGCGGGCCCCACCCAGGCCTGGACCGGCCCGAGGGGCGAAAGCCTCTCCAGCGCTGCTGGCAGGACACCGGCAACCACCCCTCTCCACCCTGCGTGCACAGCCGCCACTTTCCCCCCGGCAAGGTCCGCCAGCAGGATCGGTACGCAGTCCGCGACCTGCGTGCCGATCGGCAGACCCGGGATGTCTGTGATCACCGCATCGGCATCAGGGACCGGGTCGGGGACGGAGCGGAGATGAACGACATCGCGCCCATGCACCTGACGCGCTAACGCAATGCCCTGCGCACCGAGGTAGCCCGCGACCAGACGGCGGTTGTTCTCCACCGCGATGGCATCATCACCCACGGAGGCACCGACGTTCAGTGAGTCGTACGGGGAATGGCTCAGACCACCGCGACGATCGGTGAAGATCCACTCCGCAGCGTAGGAGCCCGACGCAACACGGCCGCGGGCGAGAACACCCACGACCTCGCCTACTTGAGGAAGTCGGGGACGTCGAGATCGTCGCCGGCATCCTCGAAGACAATCGTGCGCGGCTGCTGCACGGGTCGCTTGGGCGGTTCCGGCGTGACCGGGATCTCGGCACTATCCGATGACGGCGACTGCTTCGCTGCCACGGCGGCTGCCAGCGGGGTTTCTTCGGCAATCCGCTTTGTCACGGGCTGTGTGCGTCGGGCGGGTGGGGATCCCCCATCAAATCCAGCGGCGATGACGGTGACCCTCACCTCGTCACCCAAGGTGTCGTCGATGACGGCCCCGAAAATGATGTTGGCGTCCGGATGGGCGGCATCGGAGACCATGCGCGCTGCCTCGTTGATCTCAAAGAGGCCGAGATCCGAGCCACCCGAGACGGACAGAAGCACGCCGTGGGCTCCCTCAATGCTCGCCTCGAGGAGCGGACTGGAGATGGCAGCCGTGGCGGCCTCCAGCGCGCGGTCTTCGCCTCGTGCCGAACCGATGCCCATGAGCGCTGACCCCGCGCCCTGCATGACCGATTTCACGTCGGCGAAGTCAAGATTGATGAGGCCCGGCGTCGTGATCAGATCCGTGATCCCCGAAACACCCTGCAGCAGGACGTGATCCGCCTGACGGAATGCGTCAATCACACTGATGTTGCGATCGGTCAGGGAAAGGAGACGGTCATTGGGGATCACGATGAGTGTGTCGACCTCGGCACGCAATGCGTCGATGCCGTTGTCGGCCTGTGCCTGCCGCCGCCTGCCCTCGAATCCAAAGGGTCGGGTGACGACGCCGATTGTCAACGCACCGAGTGACTTCGCGATGCGTGCGACGACCGGGGCGCCTCCCGTGCCGGTGCCCCCGCCTTCACCGGCGGTGACGAACACCATGTCGGCGCCTCGCAACACCTCCTCGATGTCGTCGGCATGATCGTCGGCCGCCTGGCGACCAACGTCAGGGTCAGCACCCGCGCCGAGTCCGCGGGTCAGTTCGCGACCGATATCCAACTTCACGTCGGCATCGCTCATGAGGAGAGCTTGAGCATCGGTGTTGATCGCGACAAACTCCACGCCCTTGAGACCGACGTCGATCATCCGGTTGACGGCGTTGACGCCGCCGCCCCCGATCCCCACGACCTTGATCACGGCGAGGTAGTTCTGCGGTGCAGCCACGGGTGCATCCCTTCGAGTCCGGCCCACGAGCGTCCTCCCGAGCCGTGCGCCTCAGCGCAGACCTTAACCTCCAGTTGAGGATAAGGTTCAATGGATAAAGCGTCCTAGGCCTGAGGTTAGGGCTCAACTCCACCTCGGGCAAGAAGCCACGCCCGTCACAACCGTCACACAACCGCACGCCTGTGCTCTCCTGAGCAGTGACGAGTCGATCGCTCAGCCGCCAACCGCCCCTCGCCCACGGGCGCGCCCTGTGCGGGGTCACCGCGCCGGATCGGATGGAACTGATTCATTCGTACGTCGCGCACGGGCGATCAGCATCGCCCCTGATACCGCCAACAAAATGACTCCTGCCACGAAGAGCCCCGCGACCATGCCCAGCGTCTGCCCGGCAATCGAGAGTGCGCCTGCCCCGGCAGCGATCACTCCTCCGGCTGCCCACACCCACGAGCCGCCCCGCGCGAAGATGACTACCGCGACAAGCGCGAAGATCAGGAGAGCGATCCGCGAGAACCACATCGCCCACATGAGGTGCTGCTGTCCACTGTCGTCTGGCAAGGACGCATCCAAGGACATGAAGGCATTGGTGAGTTGCAGCCCGATGAAGGCGGTCACGCCCAGGGCTTCTGTCAGAACTCGTGGCGGTAGGAACCGCGGTGCGATGATGAGCCAGCCCACCGTGCACACCGTGCTGACGATCGTCATCACGAGGGGCTGCTCCCACGATCCGAGAATCCGGCTGGTGACCAACCACAGCCAGATGAATGCCGTTACGGCGACGCTGAGAGTGGGCACCGCCCCGGGTGCCCACCACGCAGCGATGGCCGCGGCCACCAGGGCAATCGACGCGAGTCCGATGGGCCAAAAGGTGCCCTCGGTACCGATGTCGACTCCGGCCCATTCCAGTGCCACGACCACGGCGGAGATGGCCAGGGGTATGGCGAGGGCGAGGAGCACGCCGACGAGGCGGCGCAGAGCCGCATGATCGCGCATGGATGTGAGGCCACCCGCGGTAGTCGTCACGATCAGCGCCGTGACGTAGAGAGCGATTGCGCCGAGGGCGACAACCCCCAACTGGACAGGCTTTGGCCACAACGCCCAGGTCTGGCCAGCCAAGGTCAAGCCTGCGCCGACGATGAATGCAGCACCGAGGTACCCGATGATCTCCGGGAGGACTCCCCGGCGCTTCGTGTCCGGAGCCGCGACCACCTCCCCCGCGGGCGGGGGTGACGTCAATGCTGCGACCTGGGCCCGGAGTCGAGCGGCCTCAGCCCTGAGCTCCTCCACCTCTGCCTGGAGGCGGGCCACGTCCGGCGCAGTGGAGCCGGCGGGGGTCGGGGGCGTCGGATTCCGGGCGCTAGAGGTGTCGTCGGACATGGAATGAGTATGGTCCTCCCCCCCTGCCCGTGCCGGCACATTGTCGAAGTGCGGCGCGGCGCACAGAGGCCGGATCGCCACGGGCACCATCACCATCAACCCCACGTCGGGCAATAGGCGTAACGCACCGATGTTCATCCTGAAGGTCAATAGATCGGGCGACTTCGTCATCCGCACATAGCGCGATGACAGGCTAGGGCCGTGGCCACGCTGCCGGAGTCCCACCGCAGGACCCTTGCCCTCTCCTGCGGCGGGGCCGTGCGTGTGCACTGGGACCTTCCCACCGCTCCGGCGCGCGGGTGGGTGTGGGTCCAGCACGGATTCGCCCGCCGCGGTCACCACCTTGCCGGCATAGCCGGCGCGCTCACATCGAACGGCTGGGCTGCCGTGCGTCCTGATCTGGCGTCCCTGTCGCCGAGACACTCGATTCACGATCGCTCCTACCTGCTGAGGTGTGCACGCGCGATCACGGCATCGGCAGGCGACGTCCTCGGAGTGACTATGGAGGGTGTGGGAGTGGGCCATTCGGCGGGCGGCGCGGTCCTGGGTTGGCTCTCATCACGCGGTGTCGGCCTGGGGCCACTCATCCTTCTCGACCCCGTCGACACGGTGGGAGGGCTCCTCCATGACGCGCGGCTCACCACCCCACTCGTCCTGGCGGTGATGCAACCGTCACGATGCAATCGAGGCGGGGCCACGACCACGCGCCTGGCTGCGGCCGGCTGGCCTACCACCACCTTCTCGGAGCTCTCCCACGCAGATCCTGAGCGCATCCCGAGCACGCTCCACCCGAGGGACGTGTCGGTCTCGTCATGGGCCGTACGCCGTGCCTGCGGCCAGGGCGGCAGTGCCGATGAGGTCGTGAGACTCGGGGGGTGGATCGTCGCTGCGACCGCACAGTCGAGGGAATAGGGTCCTAGCACCCAGAAACACACATTCAGGAGGCACGCGTGGGGCTGGCAGGTGCCGAGATTCGTCGCGCGAAGCTGCGCTTCGGGCTCCTGACGGGCGCCGTCTCCCTGCTGATTTTTTTGGTCCTCCTCCTCTCGACCCTGTCATCCGCCCTGGTGGGTGCGCTCGTGGGCGCACTCGAAGGGCTCAATGCCGACGGGATCGTCTACGCAGACTTCGCTCGCGACAACATCGCGGCGAGTCGCATGGACCCCTCCGTGGTGACCTCCATCGCATCCGTCGACGGTGTCGTCGCGGCCTCCGCGGTGGCCACGTTCACCACCGCCGCCAATCTCACTGGGGCGCAGGCAGATGTTCAGGTCTTCGGTTTTTCACCGAATGCGCCGGGAGCTCCCCAGGGACTCTCCGATGGTCGCTTGCCCACCACAGCGGGAGAGATCGCCATCGACGGTGGGGGCGCGACGATCGGTGATGTGATCACCCTGGATCCGGCAGGCACCAGCCTCACCGTGGTGGGCCTCCTGCGGGGAGCCCAGTTCAATGCCCTGCCGACCATGTACACAACGCTGGACACCTATGCCGAAGCCTTCGCCCTCACCAATCCGGGCCTGCCCTTCGTGCCCATTAACGCGGTTGCCTTCGACGTGGCGGACGGTGCCGATGCATCAGCCGTCGCACAGCGCATATCCAGCGAGATCCCCGACGTCACGGGCTACGCCCTCGACGAAGCCGTGGCGCTCATCCCGGGGATCGAGTCGATCTCGCAAAGCTTCGGGATCCTCGTGGGCCTGACCTTCGTGATCGGCATCGTGGTCATTGGCTTCTTCTTCCTCATCCTTACGGTTCAAAAACTCAGACCCTTCACCCTGCTGCGTGCCATCGGCACGAGCACACCCCGTCTCGCCGCAACCGTTGCATCCCAGATCGTCCTGGTCGTCCTCATCGCATCGCTCATCGCCGTTGGCCTCACGCTTGCGGCCGTCCAGGGACTCAACACGGGCTTGCCCGTCACCGTCCAGCCGAGTCTCATCCTCGGAGTGGTCGTCAGTGTCCTCATCTTTTCCCTGCTCGCGGGTGCACTGAGCATTCGCCGCATCGCCCGGATCGACCCCGCCAGTGCGGTGGGTGCCCGATGACCGGACCCGCAGCACTTCTCTCCCGGGGCGAACTCACGCGGACCAAGGGTCGCTTTGGCGCGGTCGTGGGTGCCCTCGCGCTCATCGTCTTCCTTGTCCTGGTCCTCGGCGCCCTGGCGGATGGCCTGTTTTACGGCGCCACCGGCGCCGTACGATCGACCAACGCGACGGCGTATGCCTTTTCTGCCGATGCGGAGGGCTCCCTCATCCGATCCCGGCTGGAGCAATCCGATGTGGCGGCTCTCGCGGCCGCGCCAGGAGTGGAAGCGGCGGGCCCCGTCGGGGTGCTGTTGACGGGAGGCACGGGCCCAGAAGGCGATGTCGACCTGGCCATCTTTGGACTTGACGTCGGTGGACCCGGGACCCCGACCACACTCGTGCAGGGCCGACTGCCAACATCCGGCGAAGTCGGCGTTGCTGCTGTCGACACCCGGCTGCAAGATGACGGCATCGACCTCGGCTCCCGCCTGTCGGTCGGGGATGTGTCCGTCGAGGTTGTCGGATTCGTCGCAGACTCGGCCTACCAACTCCAACCCAGCGTCTGGACGTCCGTCGAGGACTGGCGCTCCATGCGTGACGCGGTGCGCCCTGAGTTGCGAGGCCAGCCCACCGCCATCAACGCCGTCGCCCTCGTGACCTCAGCCGGTGCAGATCTGTCAGCCATTGCGGCGGCCCTCCCCGGTTCCGCGGTCTTGACCGCGGAGGCCGTGGGCCTGGCGATTCCGGGTGTCGAGCAGCAGGCTTCCACGCTCAACTCGATCATCTACACCACCGTTGCCGTCGCCGCACTCGTGGTCGCTCTCTTCTTTGCGCTGCTGGTCCTGGAGAAGCGCGAGCTTTTCGCTGCGCTCAAGGCCTTGGGATCCTCGACCTGGGCCCTGGGTCGCGCAGTCCTCATCCAGGCGCTCATCGCGTCGATCCTGGGTGTCATCATCGGCGCCATCATCGCGAGGCTCTTTGGCCTCATCATTCCCGCGACGGTGCCCACGCTCTTCCGCACAGACACGCTCATCCAGATTGCCGTGTTCACCATCGTCGCCGGCATCGTCGGTGCCGCCTTTTCGTTACGACGCCTCGCGCGCATCGACCCGGCTACCGCTATCGGAGGCACTCTATGAACGACTCGGGATCCCTTCTCCAGGTCAACGACGTGAGCAAGGTCTACGGCACGGGACACACCGCTGTGACGGCTCTCGATCAGGCGACCATGAGCGTGGACCAGGGTGAGTTCGTCGCTCTCCTAGGACCTTCCGGCTCGGGCAAGACGACACTCATCTCCATCGTCGGGGGTCTTCTTGCAGCCACCTCCGGCACCGTCACCCTCGGCGACATCGAGGTCACGGCCCTGTCGCGCAAGGATCTCACTCGCTTCCGCGCCGAGCGGGTCGGCTTCGTCTTTCAATCCGCAAACCTGGTGCCGTTCCTCACGGCTCGAGAGAATCTGCTCTACGTGGCGACGCTGGTGAAGACACCCAAGAAGGCCGCCCAGCAGCGAGCGGATCAGCTCCTCGAGGAGTTAGGCCTTGCCGATCGAGCCAAGAATCTCCCCGAGCAACTCTCCGGTGGCGAGCGCCAGCGTGTGGCCATTGGTCGAGCACTGATGAACGATCCTGATCTCGTGCTCGTCGATGAGCCGACAGCCTCTCTCGATACGGCACTGGGTCGTCAGGTCGTGCAACTACTGCGCCGCGAGATCAAGGACCGCGGCAAGACGGGAATCATGGTGACGCACGACCTGCGCATGGTGGAGTACACCGACCGTGTCTTCGAGATCCTCGATGGTCACCTGACACATGTGGAGTCTCCGAGCACACTCGGACATTGAAGGTCACTCGACCATCAACGGCAACGGACTGACCGACTCATCCGAGGTTGCGGGCACCCCGGGGGCGGAGACGTCGTAGCGCTGCGCCTTCACCTGAAGAAGGGTCTGCAGGACCTCCGCCTTGAATGCCGTGTCACCGGCGGATCCCCACATCACCGTGGAGCCGTTGCGCAGCCGCAGTGTGACGTTGTTGCGCGTGGTCGCCTCAATCTCATCAACGCGCTCACTCAGCCAGGCGGGCACCTCTCTCGCCACCGTCACCGCGGCAACCACGCCGTCACCGGAGGCGCGCACGAGAGGGACGCCGGTGACCACGGACGGGACCGTGCGCATCACCACACCATCCTCATCGACAAGGTCATAGCCCGAAGCCACCGCCACCAACGCGACGGGATCACGCCGCAGGACATCGATCACGATCGCATCCGGCCAGGCTCGCGACACGGTCACGGATCGCACCTGGGGTAGCGCCGCAATGCGCGCCTCAATGTCACCCGTCGGCACCCGCAGCAGCGGTGTCCCGGGAGCGACGTTGGCGATCACGCGGATCTCCTCCTCCGGCAGCGGACCGGCAACCTCCGATGTCGACGCAACACTCACCTCCACCCGTGCCACCGACAGCCACGGCGAAAACCACACGACCCAGATGAGCGCCGCCACGACCGGCACGACGATGGCGATCGCGAGAAGAGCCCGCCTCATCCGCGCTCCCGCAGCAGATCGACAATCTGAGGGGCGAGTTGTCCGACGTCTCCCGCCCCCATCGTCATGACAACATCACCCGCTCGGGCACGCTCTGCCACCACACTCGGCACCCTCGACCATGAGGGTTCGAAGTGCACGCGATCGCGGGGCAGCGGCACACAATCCGCGATGACTTCACCACTGGCACCAGGAATGGGTGCCTCACCCGCACTGTAGACATCCAGGACAATGACCTCGTCGGCCAGACCTAGCGCCTGACCAAACTCGCGGGCAAAGACCGCGGTTCGTGAGTAGCGATGACTCTGGAAGGCCACAATCACACGTCCCTCGCCGGCCACCTCGCGCGCTGCCCGCAGCGTGGCTTCGACCTCCGTGGGGTGGTGGGCGTAGTCGTCGTACACGCGGATTCCATCGACCTGACCGCGCAATTCGAATCGCCTTTGGGTGCCGGTGAAGGAGGCGAGGCCCTCCGCAACATCCGCTGGGGGAAGTCCGAGGGCAATCCCGACGGCCACGGCCGCACAGGCATTTTGAGCATTGTGCGCTCCCGGCACCTGCAGGGTGACCGAGCCGAGTCGCACACCGCGGTGCGCGATCTGGAAGGTCCATCCGCGTGATCCGGACACGGGGTCAAGAATCCGCACGTCCGCATCCGGCGCCATCCCGTAGGTGAGGACCTTCACGCCAGCTCGGCGCACCTCATCGGCCACGCGACGTGATCCCTGATCATCGGCACACAGCACGGCTGAGCCATCAACGTCTCGGGCCGACAGGCAGAAGCGCACGAAGGCCTCTTCAATCTCAGCAAGATCCGCCCAGTGGTCCAGGTGGTCTGCTTCAACATTCGTGACAACAGCGATGTAGGGAGTGATCGCCAGGAAGGATCCATCGGATTCATCCGCCTCGACGACGAAGAGGGGACCGCTGCCCCGATGGGCGTTCGTGCCCGAGGACTGCAACTCGCTACCAATCGCGAAGGAGGGGTCGGCCCCGCAGGCCTGGAGCGCGACCGTGACCATGGAGGTCGTCGTTGTCTTGCCGTGCGTGCCGGCGATAGCGATGGCCCGGGAGCCCTCCATGACCGCATTGAGTGCCTCGGCCCGCGTCCAGACGAGCAGGCCGCGACGTCGGGCTTCCACGACCTCGGGATTGGTGGGAGGGATGGCGGTGGAAACCACGACCACCTCAGCGGCCGGTGTGCCGTCCAGTGACTCCTGGCCATGACCGATAACGATGCGCGCACCGAGCGCGCGAAGTGCCGTGATGCGACGTGACTCCTTGGCATCGCTGCCGGAGACGGGCACACCCTGGGCCAGCATGAGGCGTGCCAGCGCCGACATGCCCGCGCCACCGATGCCGATGAGATGGACGCGCGTGACGCCATCGAGCGAGGGACCCATCACGCGCCACCCGCCGTGCGCACCATGTTGGCGAGGCGCTCGGCGCCGTCACGCACGCCATGTGCCGATGCCGCCCTGCCCATCTCCGCCAGGCGCTGGGGGTCAGCGATCAGCGGCAGCACCTGCGCGCGCAGCGCACCGGCAGTGAAGTCGGCGTCCTCGATGAGCAAGCCGCCCCCCGCAGTGACGACCGGCTGCGCGTTGAGCCTCTGCTCGCCGTTGCCGATGGGCAGCGGCACGTAGACGGCGGGCAGGCCCACAGCGGCCAGCTCGGCGCACGTCATCGCGCCGGCCCGGGTGATGGCGAGGTCGGCTGCGGCGTAGGCGAGGTCCATGCGGTCGATGTAGGGCAGCGTCACATACGCGACCCCATCGTCGCCCACAGGGACCACACCCGCTGCGCTCTCCCCCACGGCATGCAGCACCTGCACCCCAGCGGCGCGCAGGTCGGCGGCAGCGCCGGTCACCACTTCATTGAGCCGCTTCGCGCCGAGCGATCCACCGAAGACGAGCAGGGTGACCCGATCCGGGTCGAGTCCGAAGTGCGCGCGTGCGGCAGCCCGCTGCCCTGCGCGGTCGAGTGCGACGATCGACGTCCGCATGGGCATGCCCATGTACGTCGCGCCGGGGATCGAGCCGGAGACAGCTTCGGCGACCCACGGTGTGAAGCGAGCGCCGAGCTTGTTGGCCATGCCTGCGCGCGCGTTGGCCTCATGGATGACGATCGGCACTCTCGCGGAGCGCGCGGCGAGGTAGGCCGGGACGGCGACATATCCACCGAAGCCCACGACGACATCGGGCTTCTCCTCCGCGAGGATGCGGCGCATCTGACGCACGGAGCCGGCCATGCGCGGGGCGATGAGGAGCAGGTCCTTGGAGGGCTTGCGCGGCATGGGCACGGCGGGCAGCGTGCGCAGTCGCCGACCGCGCTCGGGCACGAGCCGGGCCTCGAGGCCGACCGAGCGGCCGACGAACACGACCTCCGTCGCGGGATCGATGCTCACGAGGGTGTCCGCCAAGGTCAGCGCCGGTTCAATATGCCCCGCCGTTCCACCGGCAGCGAGGAGCACCTTCACGAGTCAACCCGGGACCGTCCTTGACCGGCACCTCCCGGGATCACCGTCAGTCGGATAGGCGCTCCCCCGGCCGTGGCACCGGCACTGCGGGCGAAGGACATGAGCATGCCGAGGGACACAAGCAGCGGCACGAGCGACGATCCGCCGTAGGACACGAGCGGCAACGGGACGCCGGTGATGGGCAGGAGGGACAGGACCGCACCGATATTGATCACAGCCTGGAACACAATCCACGTCCCCACCCCCGCGGAGGCCAGGCGCACAAAGGGATCCTGCGCTGAGTGCACCAGGCGGAATGCAACAAAAGCGATGACCGCGAAGAGCCCGAGCACCGCGAAGGTGCCCATCAAGCCCAATTCCTCGCCCACGACCGGGAAGATGAAGTCGGTGTGCGCCTCCGGCAACGAGCCCCACTTCTCTCGACTCGCTCCCAGGCCGACGCCCCACCATCCTCCGGTGCCGAGCGCGAACTGCCCCTGGGTGACCTGCCACCCATCCCCGAGCCGATCCGCTGACGGGTCCAGCCAGGATGTGAAGCGACTCATGCGATAGGGCGCCGCCAGCGTGAGCGCGGCAATGGACGCGACACCGAGCACACCGAGCACTGCAAAGAGTCGCAGCGGAGCACCCGCGGCAAAAAGCACCCCGCAGGCAATCACGGCGAGGATGAGGGTGTTGCCGACGTCACCCTCCAACAGCACGAGAAGCAGCAGGAGGCCCGTGACCGGGAGCACCGGTATTAACAGGTGCGACCAGCGATCCAGCATCGGCTGCTTGCGGGCCAAGAGGTCAGCGCTCCACAGGATCAGGGCGATCTTGGCGAACTCAGAAGGCTGGAGGCGGAAGGGACCGAAGAGATCGATCCAGTTCTTCTGCCCACCCACTTCAACACCGATGATGAGCACCGCGATGAGCAGCCCCACGGCGATGACCAGGGCCGGCCACGCCAGACGACGCCACATGCGGACACTCAATCGCGTCGCAATGATCATGCAGGTGACACCGATCACCGCAAACAGCAACTGCCGCTGGGCCAGTGTGTACGCCGATCCGTGCAATGTGATGGACAGGACCGATGACGCACTCAGCACCATGAGCAACCCGAGTCCGAGCAGGGCCAGGGTCGCGCCAATAAGGAGGTAGTACAGGCCCATCGGATGCTGCAGAAAAGACCGGCGCGGCGTGGGCTCGCCGACCCCGGGCGTCCGCGTCGTCCGCGTGGTGTCGGCCATGGGAACAGTGTTCCCAAAGTGATCGGTGTGACCGGGGAGGTTCGGGGGCGTGTCGTCCCCGGCTTGGCCACACCCGCGCTGGTGGGCAGCGGTGGTGCCCATCGCCCTATGCCCGAGATCGGACCGCATCGGCGAAGGCATCTCCCCGGTGACCGTAGTCGCGGAACATGTCCCAGGAGGCGCAGCCGGGGGCCAGCAGGACGGTGTCACCCGGTTGGGCTAGCTCGCAGGCGGCAGACACGACCTCCACCATGGCGTCACTATCAACGCGATCAATGTCCACCACGGTGACATCGGGGGCATGGCGTCGCAGCGCCTCGGCAATGACCTGCCGATCGATCCCGAGCAGCACGACTCCCCTCAACCGGGGTGCCACGGACCGCACGAGGTCATCGAAGTCCTGGCCCTTCGCCTGACCCCCGGCAATCCACACCACCGGGTCGAAGGATCGCAGCGATGTCTGCGCAGCATGGGCATTCGTCGCCTTAGAGTCATCCACGAAGAGCACTCCGCCGACCTCAGCAATCGTCGCGATGCGATGCGGCGCTGGAGTGAAGGAGCGCAGGCCGTCGCGCACGGCGTCCGGGGGGACACCGTGCGAGCGCGCCAGTGCGGCCGCGGCGAGAGCGTTGGCGATATTGGCCGGAGATGATCCGGGAACATCCTCGACCGAGGCGAGTTCCTGCGCCGCTGTACGCCGATCCTCGATGAAAGCCCTGTCGACCAGCACACCGTCCACGACGCCCAGCATGGAAACCCCCGGGATACCGAGTCCGAAGCCGATGGCACGACACCCTTCCACCACGTTGGCGTCGCGAACCATCTGCTCGGTGACGGGATCATCCACGTTGTAGACCGCGGCGCGCTGCGCATGGCGATACACCAGCGCCTTGTGCCACGCGTAAGAGTCCATGGTGCCAAAAAAATCCACGTGATCGGGCGCAAGATTGAGACAGGCCGCGGATTCGGGTGACATCGACTCAACGAAGGGCATCTGAGTCGCGCTCACTTCCGTGGCGATGACATCGAGATCGGGCCGGCGTACGGCGTCCAGGAGCGATGCCCCCACATTGCCCGCCGCGGTGGATGCCAGACCGGCTGATCGCAATATCGCATCCAGCATGAGTGTCGTCGTCGTCTTGCCATTGGTGCCTGTCACGCACAGCCACGGTGCCGCTCCCTGAGCAGGTCGCATCCGCCAGGCCAACTCAAGCTCACCCCAGATGGGGATGTCTCTCTGCTGTGCCGACACGATGACGTGTGCGTGGGGCGCGATGCCCGGGGAAACGATGTACACATCGGTGTCCGGCGGGGCCGACGCGTTGTCGCCGAGGCGCACATCCGCGCCGAGGATCTCCAGCACCGCCGCTCGCTCCCGTTGTCGATCACCATTCCCCGAGTCCATGACGGTGACATCGGCTCCGACATCCAGCAGGGCGTCGGCCGCAGCAAAACCGGCGATACCTATGCCCGCGACCACCGCCCGCACACCACTCCAGTCAGAGGCAGATGAGACCAGCCCCGAGAGATCACGCGTCATCCTTGGACCCATTCGGCGTAGAAAATGGTCAGACCGAGGGCGACCACCATGCCCTGGAGGATCCAAAAGCGGACCACGATGTTGATCTCCGGCCACCCCTTCATCTCAAAGTGATGATGCAGAGGCGCCATCAACAGCAGGCGGCGGTGAAGCAACTTGTAGGAGGCCACCTGGCCGATGACCGACAGCGAGACCAGGACAAAGAGTCCGCCGAGCAGTGCGAGGAGCAACTCGGTGCGGCTGGTCACCGCGAGACCGGCGATGACACCACCAATCGCCAAGGATCCCGTGTCGCCCATGAATATGCGCGCGGGTGCCGCGTTGTACCAAAGAAAGGCAAAGCAGGCGCCCGCGCATGCGGCGGCGACGACCGCCAGATCCAGGGGCGCGGCCGTGGCGTAGCAGGCAGGCCCCGGCGTGAAGAAGCACGACTGTCCGTATTGCCAGACCCCGATGAGCACATAGGCAGCGAAGGTCATGGTGGCAGCGCCCGTGGCGAGGCCATCCAAGCCGTCGGTGAGGTTGACGCCATTGGTGGTCGCTGTCACGAGGAACCACACCCACAGCAGGTAGAGGCCCAGGGGCAGGACCAGCGGGGTGTCTCGGATGAAGGAGATGGCCGTGGTGGCGGGTGTCTCCCCGACGGCGTTGGGGAATTGAAGGGCAAGCCAGGCGAAACTTAAGGCCACCACGGCCTGACCGATGAGTTTGGTGCGCGCCCGAAGACCCGTCGCGCGACGACGGAAGATCTTCAGATAGTCATCGGCGACACCGACAGCACCCAGCCCCAGCATGAGATAGAGCACAAGGAGAGCCGATGGAGACGGCGGTGTCCAAAAGATCAGATGGGTGAGCCCGTAGCCGAGGACGACCGCGGCGATGATGGCCACGCCCCCCATGGACGGTGTACCTCGCTTGCCCTCGTGCTCGGGATAGGGCAGATCCACCGTGGAGACCCTGATGGCCTGGGAGTAGCCGTGCTTGAGGAGCAGGCGGATGAGGAGCGGGGTGCCCGCCAAGACGACGAAGACCGAGATCACCCCGGAGAGGACAACAAGCTTCACGATGCCCCGTCCAGCAGTGCTTCGGCCACGGCTTCCAGTCCGATAGAGCGCGAGGCCTTGACGAGGACGACATCATCGGGTCGGACCTCGGCGCGCAGCAGCGCGACGGCCGCCTCAATGTCCGGGACCCAGGTGGATTCCTCACCCCAGGAACCCTCCTGTAGCGCGCCCAGATGCAGCGCTCGCGCACCGTCGCCGACAGCGATGAGGCGGGATACGTCCAAGCGAACGGCGAGCCGTCCGATGGCGTCGTGCTCCATGATGGAGGTGTCGCCGATCTCTCGCATCTCCCCCACCACGGCCCATGTACGCCGTCCTGCAGCAAGCGCAACCAGCGCCTTGAGAGCGGCGCGCATGGACTCAGGGTTCGCGTTGTAGGCATCGTTGATGATCGTGACTCCATCGGGGCGTTCGGTGATCTCCATGCGCCAGCGGCTCACCGACTCGTAGTGCTCAAGCGCATCGACAATGGCGCCGAGATCGATACCGGCCGCCAAGGCCATGGATGTCGCTGCCAGGGCGTTGGCCACCTGATGCTCGCCCGTGAGGGTGAGCGCCACCCGCTGCCGGTCACCCTTGTACTCCAGGGTGAAAACAGGGCGAGCGCGCTCATCCAAGGTGATGTCTACCGCGCGCACATCCGCGCCGGCAGACTCCCCGAAGGTCATGACATTCGCCCGCGTGGCGCTCACATGGGCCATGATGCGTGAGTCATCAGCATGCAAGACCGCCGTGCCCTCAGCGGGGAGATCCGCGATGATCTCCGCCTTGGCCGCGGCGATCGCCTCCTGGCTCCCCAGGAGTTCCAGGTGTGCGGAACCCACGTTGATCAGTGCCCCGATGCGAGGGTGCGCGAGCTCGCACAGGTAGCGGATATGACCCGAGCCACGCATGCCCATCTCCAACACGAGGAACCGCGTACGCGTCGAGCACGACAGCACGGTCAGGGGCAGTCCCACCTCGGAGTTGAAGGATCCGCGCGGTGACACCGTCTCCCCGTGCGGGGCCAATATGGCGGCCAGCAGGTCCTTCGTCGTGGTCTTGCCGCTGGAGCCCGTAATCCCGATGACCAGCGTGTCGGGCAGGCGACGAATGACATAGCCGGCCAATCGCCCCAGAGCCTCGACGGGATCATCCACAACAATGGCGGGCGAGCCCACCGGGTGGCTGGTCAGAGCGACGACGCTGCCGCGTTCACGTGCCTGGGGGATGTAGTCATGCCCGTCCACACGCTCCCCGACGATGCACACAAAGACAGAGCCGGGTCCGGCGTCGCGTGAGTCGGCGACAGCGGAGGTGACGACGACATCGGGATCACCATCGACTATGCGTCCACCGACGACCCCGGCAATTTCGGCGAGTGTCATGGGGATCATGAGGCACCCGCCAACGCTCGCCGAAGTTCCTCGCGGTCGTCAAAGGGATGGATGACACCGGAGATGTCCTGACCCTGCTCATGTCCCTTCCCCAGCACAAGGACGACATCCCCCGGGCGCGCCTCGGCGATGGCACCGGCAATAGCATCCCGCCGGTCCCCGATCTCGCGAATCTCGCCTCGGGGGCCACTGCCCTGCTGTGCGCCCTCGAGCATGGCTGCGCGGATCACCGCGGGATCCTCCGACCTCGGATTGTCATCCGTGACGATCAGGAGATCACATCCGTGCGCAGCGATCTCCCCCATGAGGCGTCGCTTGTCCCGGTCACGATCGCCACCGCATCCCAAGACCACGATGCGCCGACCACCGGATGCCGGCGTGACCGCATCCAACGCCCGTGCCACCGCATCCGGGCTGTGCGCATAGTCGACGATGACCGTGAAGGACTGGCCCGCAGTGATCGCCTCCATGCGGCCAGGCACGCACACATTCGCCATGCTGGAGCTGAGCACATCAGCATCAATACCCATGAGCCGCAGAGTCGTCCACGCGCCAAGGGCGTTAGCCGCATTGAATCGGCCGGGAAGTCCCACGTCCACGCGGTGCACCGCACCATCACTGTGCACCTTCAGGCTTTGCCCACGCGCCAGGTCGGTGATGGCCACACATTGCACGTCAGCATCATGGTCTAGCGCATACGTCAGCGCCGGGATCTGCACCTGATCGGCGAGGCGCCGTCCCCACATCCCGTCAACTCCGATGACGGCCCTTCGCGCCCGTTCGGCCGTGAAGAGTGAGGCCTTGGCCGCGAAGTAGTCCTCCATGGTGCCGTGGAAGTCCAGATGGTCCTGGGTGAGTTGAGTGAAGAGGGCAACATCAAAGACCAGGCCATCCACACGACCGAGGACCAGCGCGTGGCTTGATACCTCCATGGCCACCGCACTGATGCCGCGTTCACGCATCACCGCAAGCAGGGCATGCAGATCAGTGGCCTCCGGTGTGGTGCGCGCGCTCGGCAGCGTGTCGTTATCGATGAACACCCCTGTTGTGCCGATGACACCGACGGTATGACCAGCGGCTACCAACCCTGCCGCGATGAGGTGCACACTCGTGCTCTTGCCATTGGTCCCCGTCACGCCGATCACGGTCATGTGATTCGCGGCATCGCCGTAGACCTGGGCGGATAGGCGACCGAGCACAGCTCGCGGATTGTCGGCCGTCAGTGCCGGCAGATCACCCGTCGCCCCCGATTGCACGGTCGCCGGATCGCACAGGACAGCGACCGCTCCGGCAGCGCGCGCCTGAGCAATGAACTTCATCCCGTCGGTGTTTTCGCCCGGCAACGCAGCGAAGATGTCCCCCGGCACGATCGCCCGGGAATCATGCGTGATCCCCGTGACCACGGTCGTGGGGTCACCCACCACCATGAGGCCCGTCAGCGCGGCGAGGTCCCCCAGGGATCGCGGCGACGGCGTGGGACGTGGATGCTGCATGGTGGCTCCAGGCTAGTCCGAGGCTGACGTGAGCGGAGCGACGCGATGAGCCTGGAGCGCGTAGGTCATGACCTCTCGGAAGACCGGCCCTGCGAGTTCACCACCCATCTGCGTCACCTTGGGCTTGACGATGCTGACCGCGATCACCAGCTCGGGATCCTCAATGGGAGCCATCCCAATGAAGGAACCGATGGTGCTGCCGTCGTAGCATCCGCACTCGGGGTTGATGACCTGAGCAGTACCCGTCTTGCCACCCACGCGATATCCGGGGATCCCTGCCATCGGCGCGGTCCCACCGTCCATCACCACGCGCTCGAGCATTTCCCGCAGGGTGCGCGCCGTATGCTCACTAATCACTCGCTCGCCAACATCAGGAGTTGATGAGTCGACGAGAATGCGCGCAGGGACGCGGACGCCATCATTGGCGATCGTCGCAAACACGTCAGCCATCTGCACCGCATTGACACTGAAGCCCTGACCAAAGGCCAGGGTCGGGAACGTCGTTGCCGACCATTCGGCCATGGGGGGAAGGAAGCCGGGTGACTCACCGGGCAGTCCGATCCCCGTGGGCTGGCCCACGCCGAACCGCTCAAAGTAGTCGACCAATCGCTCCTGCGGGATCGTCTCCGCAGCGAGAATCGTCCCGATGTTGGAGGACTGGGAGAGCACCGTGGTCAGATCCCAGGTGTACCCCCCATGATCGGTGGCGTCGTGGAAGGTCTTACCCCCACGGTCCAGTGTCGGCGGGATCTCAAACATGGTGGACGGCTTTGCGCCACCTTCTTCCAACACGGCGGCGATGGTCATGACCTTGGATGTGGATCCCGGCTCAAAGACATCACTGAGCGCGCGATTGCCACGATCGGCCGCATCCGCGGCCCCGGGGTCATTCGGGTCAAAGGTCGGCGCCGTCGCGAGAGCGAGAACGTCCCCGGTGCGCGGGTCCATGACCACGATGGTGCCGCTCTCCGCGCCCGTCGCCATCACCTCGTTGGCCAGCGCTCGCTGAGCCACGTACTGAACATCCCGGTCGATCGTCAGTCGAACGGAGGATCCGGGAATGGGCTCCTCGACGATGGCCGCTGAGCCGGGGATAGCCGCCCCTCCGCTGCCGCGCTCGTAGGTGCGCCAGCCATCGGTGCCAGCAAGGACATCGTTGAGTGCGTACTCGACCCCGGAGAGGCCGGGACCTTCCGATCCCACAAAACCAATGATGTTGGCCCCGACGTCCCCCGCGGGGTAGATGCGCTTCGTCGTGCGCTCGCTGTAGATCCCCGCCAGTCCGAGTGCATCAATACTGCGCCACTGGGCCGGTGTGATGTCCTTGACGACGTAGGCAAAGCGACGCTCACCGGTCAGTCGCTCAGCAAAGGCCGCAGCATCTCCGTCCACGATCGCGGCGAGAGCCTGGGCTGTTGCCATCGGGTCGGTGATGAGGGTCTGATCCGTCGTCACGTGGCGCGACTCAACCGTCGTTGCGAGAGGCACTCCCTTGGCGTCCAGAATGTCCCCGCGGTCGGCGAGCACCTTGACCGTGGTCGTCCGCTGGTCCACCGCGGCGGCCGCAAGCGCATCCCCGCGAAAGGCCTGGATCTCCAGCAGCCTCCCGGCCAAGATCGTGAAGACAATGAGCACTGCGATGAGCAACATTCCGGCCCGGCGCCGCGGGTTGCCCAGGCGTAGCGGGCGACCCGCCTCCGGCGGTGGGGGCGTCCGCGAGGGGCGCGGGCGGCCAGCGGGGGGACGCCGGCGAGTGGGCGCGGTCACGGAA
>JANRCR010000022.1:21882-36043 GCA_030726915.1 Candidatus Nanopelagicales bacterium | reverse complement strand
ACCGAATCCCCTGAAGCCGGGGGAATGGGTGGGTCCCGGAGCGGCGTATCATGGGGGGATAACTGAACAGCGGGGGTGACAGGTTTCGACGATCAGATGTCTGATCCCGGAGAAGCGTGCCGAGGACATCGGCTTATCTCGTTAACGATGCTGATAAACAAATAACTGCCAAAAAGACGCAGTCCGAGTTCGCACTCGCCGCCTGAGGCGAGTAGCCACTCCGTCAGCCCGGGGAGTCTCCGACCCGGTGTCTGGCGTCAACTAGGAGACTCACCAACCTCCCCGGTCCCGGGGGAGCGCGGAAAGACAAACAGTGACTAGGCCGCTACCGCGTAGTGCCGTACAAAGCGCGGAGGCTGAGTAGCGATAGCACGGCTACGCACGTAGAAGACCGGTTCAGATCTGAACGGACCCGGGTTCGATTCCCGGCACCTCCACCGTGAGGGTTGAGTAAAGCTGCTCGAATTCGGAGGTAGAACTTCGCGAGGTTCCGCACCCTCTTAGTGCGGCCTGGAGTCGACCCTTAGGCGTCGGTGGGGCGGGCCGGTAAGCGACGTCCTGCATCATCTTGGCCCCGATGGTCCTGCCCCCTGCTAGGTCGACCCGTCCTCGGCCAGCAGGGTTGACGGCTCATCCTGTGGTTCGGGTGATGAGGCCGCTCAGGACGTCATCCAAGGTGATGAGTCCTAGCGCTCCTTCGTCATCACGCACAACAGCGAGGTGAGTGCTGCTGCGACGCATGTTGGCCAGGGCTTCGTGGATCGACAACTGCGCATCAAGCACGAGCACCGGTCGGATGAGCTCGGCAACAGGAAAGTCGCCGGGTTTGGTGAGTGTCTCCCGCACGTGGACCATCCCAAGGAGACGCTGACTGTCTCCCACCAGCACGCGATGATGCCCCGTCGCGAGGGTTGCTGCCTGGACGTCTCGTGCCTGGGCTGTTGGGGGAATCTGTGTGATCGCGCCGGGGCGCACAAGGGTCAGCACCGGTGTCGACTGCATCGCCAAGGCTGTCGCAACTCGGTCGGAGTAGGAAACATCCAGGGTGCCTGATTCCTCGGAATGCTGCACGAGGTGGCGGAGTGCTGCGACATCCTGGGCAGAAGACTTGGCATTGACGGGTGTCACGCCGAATCGCATCAGCAGCCAATTCGCGGCACTGTTGAGGCCCAGCAGGAGTGGTCGCGTCACGATGAGGAACCCGCGCATGGGCAGCGCCAGGAGCGTCGCTGATGTCTCCGGGTGTGCGATGGCCCACGACTTTGGAGCCATCTCCCCAATCACCAGGTGGAGGAAGGTCACAATGAAAAGGGCGAGGACGAATGCCGCGATATCCGCGGTGAGTTCTGGCGCCCCCAGCGTCCTGATCGCAGGCATCAGCCAGTCGTGAACCGCTGGCTTGGTGATGGCCCCCAGAGCGAGTGTGCACACGGTGATGCCCAGTTGGGCACCCGCCAGAAGCAAACTCAGCTCGGAGGCATTGCGCAGGGCGGCTCGAGCGGATCTGCTGCGGAGTGCAGCGTCCTCGAGGCGATGTCGCTTAACGGCGAGTAGCGCGAACTCCACGGCGACGAAGAATCCGCTCAGGGCGATGATGGCGATGGTGACAGCCACAATCACCAGCGGGGAGCCGCTCATGAGTTCGCAACCTTCATCGTCACGCGCAGGAGGGACGGTACGTGACGATTGATCTCAAGCACCTCGATGTCCATGGACCTCATCCGGAGCTGCTTCTCGTGCAGGAGGTCCTCGGGGTCTGGGGGGAGGGGAACCGTGATGGTCTCTCCCACCGACGGGAGATTGCCATGCTGGGCGATCACCATCCCCGCCATCGTCTCGTAGACCCCTCGAGGCAGATCAATTCCGAGGGAGCGCTCGGCTTCATCCACATGGGTGTCGCCGCGCATGATGGTTGATCCGCCCTCGTGCGCATGAGTTGCCATGGGGGTGTCGTGTTCGTCGGTGATTTCTCCGACGAGCTCTTCGGCTAGGTCCTCCCGTGTGAGGATGCCGGTGAAGCCGCCGTATTCGTCCACGACGCACGCAAGTCGGTTGCCCGACTCGCCCAGGGTGGTGAGGGCCTCCGGCAAGCTCAATACCGTCGACATGAGCAGGGGTGGTCGCATGACCGTGCGCACCGGCGTCGCGTTGTCGATATCGGTCCCGAGGAGATCGATAAGATGCACCACGCCCATGACATCCTCACCGTCATTGGCCATGACGGGATATCGAGAATGGCCCTCGGCCATCAGGGCGCGCACGTGGCCCACGCTGTCGGTGAGTTTGACTGTGTCGGCTTGAGTGCGCGGGACCATCGCGTGCTGGACTCGCTGGGTTGGGAAGTCCAAGACCCGATCGAGCAGTGCGGAGAGCTCTTCGGGGATGGAACCGGACTCACGCGACTCTTCCACGATGTGCTCAAGGTCGCGGGCTGTTGCCGAGTGCTCAACATCGTGCACTGGCTCGATGCGGATCAAGCGCAGCAGGAGATTGGACGAGCTGTCAAAGAAGGCGATGAGCCACCCGAAGGTAGCGAGGTAGATCCGCGTGGAGGTGGCTAGCGCCACGGCGACCGGTTCGGCGCGGGCAATAGCGAGGTTCTTGGGAAAGAGCTCGCCGAAGAGCATCTGGATGAGGGTGGACACGGTCAAGGCGGCAATGGCGCCGATCACCAGGGAGACCCCAAGGGGAATGGAGATGCCGCCGAGCAGAGTCGACAGGGACTGACCGATCAGTGGTTCGGCCGCATAGCCGACCAGGAGGCCCGTGACTGTGATGCCGAGTTGAGCGCCCGACAGCATGAAGGACGTGCGCGAGGTGACCGTGAGTGCGCGCCGAGCACCGGCATCGCCGGCGTCTGCACGTGCCTTGAGAGCTGAGCGATCCACCGCCATGTAGGCGAATTCCTGCGCGACGAAGTATCCGGTGGCCACTGTGATGAGAAGGACAATGACAAGCCCGAGGAGCAGGGTAAGCAGGGTGTCCACCAGATGACACTCCCCTGTATCCCGTGCCGATGTTGAGTCTCACCCTAGTCCCTCATCCAGGTACTTCCCCGGTGAACCAGGTCACGGTCAGTTCAATCTACAGGTGCACTTCACCCGTGATCACCGTGACGCATCGGCCACCGATCCAGATGTCATCACCGTCGCTCGTGACGTGGATCCGCCCGGCGCGGCCCACGGCCGTGCCCTGAGCGGCGACGTAGGTCCCATGGGCGCGCCCCGATGGGATGAGCCACTGGGCGAGCGCGGCGTTGAGTGATCCCGTGACCGGGTCTTCTGTCAGGCCGGAGTTGCCCGGGAAGAACGCGCGGACTTCCCAGTCGACATCGCCAGATGCATGGGGACCGACGACACCGACGTCTAGTCCAGCGAGCGATGTGGCGTCCGGTGTCACACTGAGGACGGCCTCGGCGGACTCCAGGAGCACGGCCTGCCAGCCGGGCCCGTTGTCGCACCACTGGTGATCGATGATCTGGTCGCGACTCAGGCCGAGACCCTGCGCGATGCGAACGACGTCGACCTCATCGAGTGGTCCGCGTCGCCGCAGGGGTGGTGCGGCGAAGGCCAGGACGTCGCCGTCACGCCGGATACGTACGAGTCCTGCGCCGCACTCCTGCACGATGATGTCGGTCCTGGGGTGCCCGCCAGCCTCGAGCCATGCATGGCAGGTGCCGAGCGTGGGGTGACCGGCGAAGGGCAATTCGCGACCCGGGCAGAAGATGCGCACCCGATAGTCGGCGGCCGCATCGCTGGGTGGCAGGAGGAAGGTCGCCTCCGACAGGTTGGTCCATGACGTGAAGGCATGCATGTCGTCCGTCGAAAGATCGAGTGCATTCTCGACAACGGCCACGGGATTGCCCAGGAGTGGTTGATCAGTGAAGACGTCTACCTGGCGGAATCCTCGCGCGGACATGAGCCGACCTTAGCCGCGATCAAACTCAGCGTTGATCTGTTCCATGGTCATATCGCGACGGTCCTTCATCCTCCAGAGCAGCGGGATGGCGATCACCGAGGCGATGATGAGGAGGAAGGATGCGGCCACCGGAGTGTCGAACCAATCGATGAGAAGTGCCGCGACCAGGGGAGCCGGTCCACCGAGGACGGCAGAGCCCAGGTTGTAGCCCACCGCGAGCGCGGAATACCGTGCTTTTGAGGGGAATTCTTCCCCGATGGCAGCGACGACAGGGCCCGTATAGAGCATGAGCATGACCAGGAGGACCAGCCCTCCCAGGATGATGATGATCAGACCCTGGGATGTCATGAGCCACAGCATGGGAGCGCTGAGGAAGACAAAGCCGATGGCCCCGGCCATCAGGGTTCGCTTGCGTCCGTAGCGATCCGATAGGGCACCGAAGGCCGGAGTTGCGATCGCGTACACGAGGGCCATGCCGGTCGTCACCCACAGTGCTTCGTCGGACTGAACCTCACGGAATGAGTCCAGGATCGTGGGGACGAAGCCGAGGACCCCGTAGTAGAGGATCCCACCGTAGCCCGCCAGAAGTGCCGCAATGATGACCTGCTTGGGCAGGTGGGTGAGCGCGTAGCGAAGGGGCTGCTTGGGGATATCTCCCTCGCGCTCCCCCTCGAGGAATTCCTCGGTTTCGGGCATTTTGCGGCGCATCACGAAGACGAAGAGCCCCAGCGCCCCGCCGACAAGGCAGCAGATTCGCCAACCCCAGTCGGACATGAAGTCAGCCGACGTCCACGTCGTCAGACTCGCGACCAGCGCCGACGCAAGGATGATGCCGATGCCCGAGGTGAAGACAGCGGTCGAGGCGACGAAGCCACGACGCCCGGCCCGTGCTTGCTCAACAAGTTGCACGATCGTGCCGCTGTACTCACCACCTGCGGAGAAACCCTGCAGCAGTCTCATGGCGGTGAAGAGCAGGGGGGCGGCGATACCAACAACGGCGTAGACGGGGAGGAAAGCGGTGAGCGCCAACGGGACGGTCATCATGGTGATGCAGAGCACGAGTGCCTTCTTGCACCCCAGCCGATCGCCGAGACTGCCAAAGAATGCTCCTCCCGCAATGCGCATGATCGAGCCGGCGGCGAAGACGCCGAGACTGGCGATGGCCGACACGATCGCCTCGTCGGAGGGGAAGAAGAGTGGCGCCATGACAGGGACGAGATAGAGATAGAGGCCGTAGTCGAACCATTCCACGACGGTGCCCGCGGACCCATAGATGACCGCAGAGCGTGCCCGCCGGTCGGCCGGCGTGGATGCCCGGAGAATCGACATCCGGGCACCTGAACGGCGATGGAGTGCTACTGCCCCAGAGCGGCACTAATCTGCCCCCATGAAGCGCCTGATGGGGGTGGTGGCAGGGATCGCCGCTGCTGCTTCCGGGGTGGCTGCCTTCACGGTCGCGCGCGTGCAGGCCAGGGCGACAGGTGATGTCGATGGTTTCCTGGCGTCGCCGAGCCAGAGGAAGTCACCGATCGTGGTGGCCGGTGCGAGCATCGTGCGTGGGCGCGCATCGGTGGACTTCGTAGAGATCCTGCGTGAGCGGTTGCCCGAACGCACCTTCGTGAATGCCGGAATCAATGGCAACGTTGCGTGGGAGTTGCTCCAGCGGCTGGACGACGTTCTTGCCTGCGAGCCTGCCCGGGTGATCATCCTCATCGGCACCAATGACGTGCAAGCGACGTTGTCACCCGAGGTGATGCGGCAGGTCCGAGAGTCGAAGCATCTGCCAGAGGACCCCACCATCCACTTCTACGCCGACTGCCTGGCGCGGGTCGTTGCGCGCCTGCGGGCGGCTGGTGTCGACGTCGGCCTGTGCTCGCTGCCACCGATCGGCCAGGACCTAGCGGCGCCCGTCAATCAGCGCGTCCGCGAGGCCAATGCGGCGATCAGCAGGGTGTGCGACGCCTCGGGTGCGACGTACCTGCCCGTCTACGAACGCCTCACGGATCTGCTGCTGAGTCAGGGGGCGACAACCGGCCCGGCCTGGACGGGATCGTGGTTGCCGGGCATCCGCTCGCTCGTGGAGCACTTCGTGCTGGGACGCAGCTACGACGACATTGCGCTATCGGCGGGCTGGGTCTTCACACCCGACGGTGTGCACATGGACTCCACGGGAGCGCGCGTCATCGTCGATGTTGTGGAGGGGTGGTTGTCTCGTCAGTCGAGCACGTCGTAGGCGGCATCAGCGATATTGACCGAGATGACGGGGCCGCTCGCGGGATCGAGCCAGCGCAGGATCCATCGAATGTCCGCACGTGGCATGGAGATGCATCCCTGGGTTGGTTTGCCGTCGCTCACGTGCAGGAAGAAGGCGGATCCGCGCCCGGGGACAACGGGTGAGCGGTTGTAGTCCATGACGATGGCGTATTCGTAGACGTCGATGGCGCCGAGTTGCTCGGACCGACTCTGCCGAAAGCCGCACCATCGGCCGGGTGCACACACTCGCATCTGGTTGTAGGCCGTGCTCTGGACATCGGACACCCACCAGTGGGAGAGGCCGACACGCTGGTAGGGCAGGTCTGAGCCTGGGTCGCGCGCGAGCCCGAATGCTTCGGTCATCGTGAAGACACCCCGAGGGGTCCGAGAGCGCCGCTCCGAGGCCATCCCCACGCCGTCCTCCCCGACATAGACGGTGATGGGTCCGCGCACGCGCGTGAACTCCTCACCGCGGCGCTCCCACGCCTGGAGTACGCCGGTGGTTGACGTGGGAGATGCGACGGCGACGGTGATCACCTGCTCGGGATCCGTCGGGGCGGCGGCGTGAGTGCTGCCCAGGGGCCACGCGAGGGTGAGGCCGGTGAGGAGGGCAAGCAGACGCGGCATCACCCGATCAGGCTACGTCAGGTGTGCACGGGCAGGTCGACCGTGCCATCAATGGCGTGCTTGCCATCGTGATCGATGACGTAGGCGCTCTGGCGGCCGCGGACGGTGAAGGGCCAGGTGCTGCCACCTGAGTCCTCTGCAGTGAGGGCGGTGTCTTCGTCAATTCCCAGCAGGGTGCCCCCGTGCGATACGAAGGGACGCAATGCCAGGTCGGGAAGCCAGCGCGTGTAGCGATCAAAATGGGGAAGGACGCGTGTGTCGGGGATCACTCCAAGCCCTGAGATCGGGGGAGCGCCCGGACGTCGGAAATGCGAGATCGATCCACCCATCACCATCGCCCCCGCACTGCAGCCAGCGAGACCTGCACCGCGCTGCCATGCCGTGACGATGGCCTGCCACACGGGGGTGTCGCGCAACGTGTTGGCAAGGAATGTCGGATTGCCGCCAGAGAGATAGACCAGGCCGGCGCGCTCGATCAGCGGCACCCACCGCTGGTCCATCGCATCCTCGCGGGTGCGGACGTCGACGACCACCTGCTCCGCACCCACCCGCTCCGCCGCCTGGCGACCAAGGTCGTGCCAGTAGCCCAGCCGATCATCCCCCTCGGGGGCTGAGGCCGTGGCAAGTTGTACGTAGATGCGGTCATTGTCGGCGAACAGCCAATCCTCAACGTCACTGAGCACGGGGAGGTATTCGCCACTGCCCACGAGTGCTAGCCGACCTGCCATGGAGGGACTCTACGAGAGACCCCTGAGGGGAGTTACGTGAGTCAGGGGGTGGAGTGAGAATCGTCGACGAACTCGCAGAAGGCGGCGTACGCGCGCGGCGCCCAGATCGTGGCGGGGCCGCCGCCCATGAGGATCGTCACGCCAAGCGCTTCGGCTGCCTCAGACGTGGTCGCTGCGCCGTACGTCAGTCGTTGTCGCGACCTTCATCGAAGGCATCCTTGAGTGACCCGAAGTATCCCTTCGCACTGGTGGTTGCCTTCTCGGTGAGGTCACCGGCCACCTGCGCCGCTTGATTGCCGAGTTCGCTGGCCTTGTCCGTTACGGCGCCAGCGAGGTCATCAATGTTGGCTTCGGCCTGATCGGCCATGCCCTCTGCCTCGAGCGACTCGTTGCCCGTCACAGCCCCAGCGATGCGCTTAGCCCGACCGGTGAGGTCCTTCATGAGCGGGTCCATGCTGCCTCCCTGGAGGAATGGGTCTCTGCGCTCAAAACCCTAGCCGGAATAGCGGTGAACGCAATGCTGTTTGCGCGAGGAGTAGCCTTGGTGAGGGAAGCGGGTGCCATGTCAAGCAGTGTCGAACTAGCCATCACGGGAATGACATGTTCGACCTGTGCCTCCCGCATCGAGCGCAAACTCAACAAGGTCCCCGGGGTCCATGCCTCCGTCAACTATGCGACGGAGAGTGCTCACATAGACGTAGACGGCGTTCTGGTGGTCGATGATCTCATCCGTGTTGTCGAGCAGACCGGCTATGCCGCTGTCCCGGTGGCGGATGCGCAGGCGGATGACCGCGAGATTGATGGACTGCGGGGACGCTTCTGGATGTCGTTGGTGCTCGCTGTCCCCGTTGCGGTCCTGTCCATGGTCCCCGCCCTGCAGTTCCCGGGCTGGCAGTGGCTAGCCCTCGCACTCACGACGGTCATCGTCGCCTGGGGAGCCTGGCCCTTCCATCGCGCTGCGGCCATCAATGCCCGTCATGCGACCGCAACGATGGACACGCTCGTGAGCATGGGGGTGCTCGCCGCCTACCTCTGGAGTCTCTGGGCGATCCTCCTCGGTGGCGCCGGGGGACTCGACTACCGCATGTCCCATGGCTTCGGGGATCACACCGCGACGGGGCTTCCGGATCTGTATCTCGAGGTCGCCGCGGCAGTACCCGTCTTCCTGCTTGCTGGTCGGTGGTTCGAGGCCCGCGCGAAGCGGCAATCGACGGCTGCCCTGCGAGCTCTCGCTGAGCTCGCCGCTCCCGATGCCGCCCTCGTGATCGATGGAGTGGAGACGCGCGTACCGATCGACCGGGTGGGCGTCGGTGACGTCTTCATCGTTCGCCCGGGTGAGCGGATTGCAACGGATGGTCAGGTGGAGCAGGGTGCGAGCGCGATTGATGTCTCCCTCGTGACGGGTGAGTCGATGCCGGTGGATGTCCATGTGGGTGACGCCGTGATGGGATCGACCGTCAACATCGACGGTGTCCTCACCGTGCGCGCGACGCGCGTGGGAGCGGACACTCAGTTGGCTCGCATCACGCGACTTGTCGCCCAGGCGCAGGCGGGCAAGGCACCGGTGCAGAGATTGGCTGACCGCATCTCCGCGGTTTTTGTCCCGATCGTGATGGGCATTGCCCTGGTCACGCTGGTGACCTGGTGGCTCGTCACGGGTGATGTGGAAGCCGCCTTCACTGCATCGGTGGCCGTGCTGATCATCGCCTGTCCCTGCGCCCTTGGACTAGCGACGCCGACGGCGATCCTCGTCGGCACCGGCCGGGGTGCGCAGTTGGGCATCCTGATCCGCGGACCTGAGGTGCTGGAGGACACACGTCGAGCCTCGATCATCGTGTTGGACAAGACCGGCACGGTGACGACGGGGCGCATGCACGTGCGGGCCGTGCTCGCCACGCCCGGTGAGGACTCCAGCCGGGTGGCATCTCGTGCGGCGGCCGTCGAGGTGGGTAGCGAGCATCCGGTGGCACGTGCGATTGCTGCCGGGGTCGATGTCGCCTCGGCCACAGACTTCGCCAACCACCGGGGCCTGGGTGTGACGGGTGTTGTTGATGGCGACGTGGTGGCGGTCGGGCGTCCCGACTGGGTTGTCCGCACTGTGGGAGCGCCCGCGGTGCCCGAGGCGCTGCGATCTCACATGCACGAGGCGGAGTCAGAGGGTTCAACGGTCGTCGCCGTGGGCTGGGACGGTGAGGTGCGGGGAGCCGTGGTGGTGGGTGATGCCATTAGGCCGACCAGCGCCCAGGCGATCACCCTTCTGCGTGGTCTCGGTCTTTCGCCTGTGCTTCTCACCGGTGACAATCCGCGCGCCGCCGCGTCGGTTGCGCACGAGGTGGGAATCACCGACGTACGCGCGGATGTCCTCCCCGAGGACAAACTTGCGGTGATTCGCGAACTGCAGCGTGATGGCCGCTCGGTCGCGATGGTGGGGGATGGGGTGAATGATGCAGCGGCTCTGGTCCAGGCTGATCTAGGCATAGCCATGGGAGCCGGCACGGACGCGGCGATTGAAGCCAGTGATCTCACGCTGGTGCGTTCTGACCTTCTGTCGGCAGTCGATGCCATCCGCTTGTCACGGCGCACCCTGCGCACGATTAAGGGCAACCTCTTCTGGGCGTTTGCCTACAACGTCGCCATGATTCCCCTGGCCGCCGTAGGGCTGCTGAGTCCCCTCTTCGCCGGTGCCGCGATGGCGTTTTCGTCCGTTTTTGTGGTGGCGAACAGCCTGCTCCTGCGTCGCTTCCGTCCCACGGCGTAGGGCCTCGTGCGATCCCCCCTGTGCCCTTGCTCACAAACATGACCGTGTAAGGGTTTTCACGGTTTTCAGGAGCTTGCAGGAACGGCAGGATGACGCCATGCCTCCACGGGCCAACCCGGGTGGCCCTCGGACAACGGCGTTCGACCGAAGGGAATCCCATGACGATTCGCGGCCTGGAGAACCCGCCCACCCGCAACAAGAAGTTGCTCGAGTGGGTCGAGGAGGTCGCGGCATTAACCCAACCGGACGAGGTTATTTGGTGTGACGGCTCCGAGGCTGAATGGCAACGCCTGACGACGCAGATGGTTGACGACGGCACATTCATCCGACTTAATCCAGACGTACGACCCAACTCCTTCCTCGCGCGATCCGACCCCAGCGACGTCGCCCGCGTCGAGAGCCGCACCTTCATCTGCTCCCACCGCGAGGAGGATGCCGGCCCGACAAATCATTGGATGGATCCCGTCGCCATGAAGTCGATCCTCGGAGGTCTCTTCGCCGGTTCGATGCGCGGTCGCCCGATGTACGTCGTGCCCTTCTCGATGGGTCCACTCGGGTCACACATCGCACAGCTGGGCGTTGAACTCACCGACTCTGCGTACGTCGTGGTCAACATGAAGATCATGACCCGTATGGGTGCGGACGCCCTGGCCGACATCGGGGAGCGGGGTGACTTCGTCCCGGCCGTCCACTCCGTCGGTTATCCACTCATCGATTCCGACGGCAATGCCCGGCCCGACGTTGCCTGGCCCTGCAATGACACGAAATACATCACCCACTTCCCCGAGACCCGCGAGATCTGGTCCTTCGGTTCCGGTTATGGCGGCAATGCCCTCCTGGGCAAGAAGTGTTTCGCGTTGCGCATCGCCTCGGCCATGGCGCGCGATGAGGGGTGGCTGGCCGAGCACATGCTCGTCCTCAAGTTGACCGCTCCAGCGGGTGACGTGCGCTACATCACGGCGGCCTTCCCCTCCGCCTGCGGCAAGACCAATCTGGCGATGCTCGAGCCGGCGGTCGCCGGATGGAGCGTGGAGACCATCGGTGATGACATTGCGTGGATGCGCTTCGGCAAGGACGGCCGTCTCTATGCCATCAATCCCGAGGCAGGGTTCTTCGGAGTCGCACCCGGCACCGGCATGCACACCAATGCCAATGCGGTGAAGATGCTCTATGCCAACTGCATCTACACCAATGTCGCGCTGACCGATGATGGTGACGTGTGGTGGGAGGGGCTCACCGAGGAGACTCCCGCGCATCTGATCGATTGGAAGGGCAACGACTGGACGCCGAGTTCATCGGAGCCATCCGCGCATCCCAACGCCCGATTCACCGCCCCCGCGGGTCAGTGCCCGTCCATCGCGTCCAACTGGGAGGACCCGGAGGGCGTGCCGATCGACGCGATCCTCTTCGGCGGACGTCGCGCTACCAATGTGCCGCTGGTGACCGAGTCCTATGACTGGGAGCACGGCGTCTTCATGGGTTCGACAGTGTCATCGGAGCAGACCGCCGCTGCTGAGGGCAGTGTTGGGGAGTTGCGACGTGATCCCTTCGCCATGCTGCCCTTTTGCGGCTACAACATGGCGGATTACTGGGCGCACTGGCTCACAATCGGCCAGTTCACCTCACCGGACAAACTGCCCAAGATCTACCAGGTCAACTGGTTCCGCAAGGACGCTGCCGGCACGTACATCTGGCCCGGATTTGGTGACAACTCCCGAGTGCTGGATTGGATCGTGCGACGCGTGGTGGGAGATGCCGAGGCGGTTGACACTCCTGTTGGGCGCATCCCGCGCGAAGGGGGACTCGACCTGGAGGGTTTGGATATTCCGGCGGCCCAGATGGCCGAACTCTTCGCTGTCGACCCAGCGTCGTGGCTCGCGGAGGCGGACCTCACGGAGGAGTACTACGCGAAGTTCGGTGACCGGGTGCCCCGGGAGTTGTACGCACAACTCGAGGCTCTGCGTACCCGCCTGAAGCAGTCCTGATCCTGGCTGACCTCACGTCGCTGAGCAGTCCTGATCCTGGCTGACCTCACGTCGCTGAGTTGGGCTATCCCGGGCTTTAGGGCGCGATAAGCCAAGGTGCGGACGTGAGGTCGCGTGAAGATCCCAGGTCAGCCCAGGTCAGCCCGGGTCAGGCTGGGTCAGGTCAGTGTCGCTACGAGCAGGGCCTTGATCGTGTGCATGCGGTTTTCGGCCTGATCAAAGACGATGCTCGCGGGCGATTCAAAGACCTCATCGCTCACTTCGACTCCGCTACGCAGGCCGAAGTCCTCGGCGACACGACGTCCGAGCGTTGTTGACTCATCGTGGTAGGACGGCAGACAGTGCATGAAGCGCGCGTCGGCGCGCCCGGTGAGTGCCATGACGGCGGCGTCTACGCGGTAGGGCCGCAGCAGCGCGACGCGCTGCGCCCACACGTCCGCCGGCTCACCCATCGATACCCACACGTCGGTGTGGACGAACTGGGCGCCGGGGACTCCCTCGGCCGGATCCTCGGTCATCGTGAGAGTCGCACCCGTGTGGTCAGCGCGCGCCTGGGCGGCCTCGCGGACCTCACGGGTGGGCCAGAGCGCTTCGGGCGCCACGATGCGCACGTCCGCACCCATCATCGCACCGGAAACGAGCAGTGAGTTGCCCATGTTGGAGCGGGCGTCACCGAGATAGACGTAGGACAACCGCTCGCCGTTGGCGTGTTCGCGCATGGTGAGCATGTCGGCCAGCATCTGGGTCGGGTGCCACTCGTCCGTCAAGCCGTTGTAGACCGGTACGTCGGCATGGAGGGCGAGTTCCTCGACGGTGGCCTGTGCGTCACCGCGGTACTCGATGGCGTCGAACATGCGAGCCAGTACGCGTGCCGTGTCGGCCATGGACTCCTTGTGGCCGATCTGCGATGTCTGCGAGTCGAGGACGGTCACCTGGGCGCCCTGGTGGTACGCCGCAACCTCAAATGCCACGCGGGTGCGGGTCGATGTCTTGCCGAAGATCAGGGCAATGACCTTGCCGGCCAGGCGTGTCTCCTCACGGCCCGCACGTCGGTCAGCCTTCAATTGCGCAGCAAGATCAATGAGGCCGGCAAACTCCGCGTCGGAGAGATCGAGCTCCCTGAGGAGGTCGCGTCCAGTAAGGGTCACCGGACGAGGCTAGCGGGAGATCTGATCAGGCGGGTACGGAGACGAGCGGGCGGATGGCCGCATCGATCTCGGGAGCGGCCATGCGAGCACCCTCACCGCGCTGGCGGGGGTAATCCTCGAGGGCGATGCGCGCGTAGATCGTCTCGCGCTCCTCCTCGGTCAGGCCACCCCACACGCCGTAGGGCTCCCGGGCCCGCACGGCGTAGTCGGCGCATTCGATGCGCACAGGGCAGGAGGCACACACGGCCTTAGCCGCCATGTCCCGGGAACGACGCGAGGATCCACGCTCGTTTTGCGGGTGGAAGAACAGGGTGGGGTCAGCGGACCGGCACGAGCCGTGCTCCTGCCAATCCCAAACGGCATCGACGGGGACCTGGGCGAGTGGTTGCTGAGGCATATCTCCACGGTAGAGGCGATGCGAGCCGAGACCCCTCGGCCAAGTCGCTCGACCTGGGTCATCCGTTCGGATGATGTCCCCCGTGGGATCAGCCGACATCACGCGTCAGTGGCTAGGCGGTGGCACCGAGCTGCCGGGTCGGCCGGGCGTAGGTGGCACCGAACTGTCGGGTCGGCCCGGCGGGGGCGGCTCTGCTGACTCGCCGACCGCATCGGTGGCGAACTTTGGGACGAAAGTGCCCTCCAGCGTCACATGTGTCCCGGAGTTCGGGTTTCCCGTGTGCGGAAGGGGAGGAGTTCGGGTTTCCCGTGTGCGGAAGGGGGATTGTGGAGGTTACTGCTTCGTCA
>JANRCR010000022.1:5021-21782 GCA_030726915.1 Candidatus Nanopelagicales bacterium | reverse complement strand
GGAGTTCGGGTTTCCCGTGTGCGGAAGGGGGATTGTGGAGGTTACTGCTTCGTCAGGTGCGGGGGCCTACTCGGAGGAGGCAGCGGCCTTCTCGTCGGCGATGGAGGCGCGCACCTCGTCCATGTCGGCATCCCGCACAGCCTGGATGAGCTGCGCAAGTCCCTGCTCGGGCAGTGCCCCAGCCTGGGAGTAGATGACGACTCCATCGCGGATGGCCATGAGGGTCGGGATGGAGGAGATCTGGAAGACCTGTGCGAGCCCGGGCTGGGCCTCGGTGTCGACCTTGGCGAAGACGATGTCGGTGTGGGCTTCGCTGGCCTTCTCGAAGACCGGGGCAAACATCCGGCACGGCCCGCACCAGGCGGCCCAGAAGTCGATGAGGACGATGGGGCTGTCCTGAACGGTCGCGGCGAAGGTCTCTTCAGTCAGGGCAATGGTCGACATACCCCCCAGGGTATCACGCGACTTCCGGGAAGGCGACACGATGGCGGCATGCTGGACACGCCTGTGATCGGTCGGGAAGCCGGCAAACCCCTGGCCGGACGACTTCTCGTCTCGGCGCCCGCACTGGAAGAGCCCTTCCACCGCGCGGTGATCCTGCTCTTGGAGCATGACGAGTCCGGGACGCTCGGAGTCGTGCTCAACCAGCCCACGAACCTGGATGTCGGCACCGTGCTGCCGCTCTGGCGTTCCCATCTCACCGGAGAACCCCAACTCTTCCAGGGTGGACCCGTGGCCCTGGACAGCGCTTTGGGTCTGGCCGCGACAACGGTGCCACCCGATGACGCGGTGGACGTGGAGCCGGAGGGATTCCGCAGGGTGAGTGGACCGCTCGGAATCATCGATCTGGATACGCCGCCGGATGATCTCGTCCCGCATCTGCAGGCATTGCGCATCTACGCCGGCTACGCGGGGTGGGCGCCGGGGCAACTCATGGACGAGTTGGAGCGGGGATCCTGGGCTGTGGTGGCCGCGGGTGACCCCGTCGCTGACGTCTTCCATGTCGATCCCGTCGATCTCTGGCGGGCCGTCCTGTCTCGGGCGGGCGGGACTCTGGCGTGGTGGCCCGGGTGCCCGGACGATCCCGCGATGAACTGATGCGTTCTACACTCCTGCCATGAGATCGCCGTTTGCCATGAGTACGCCCCTGGAGTCCCCGGCTCTCGAGGGCACGACCCTCACCGAGGAGCGTCTGGCATCGACCGACGATGGTGATCACGAGCGGTTTGCCCACTACGTCAAAAAGGACAAGATCGTCGAGAGTGCAGTCACCGGCAGTCCCGTGCGTGCCCTGTGCGGCAAGAAGTGGGTCCCCGGTCGGGACCCGTCGAGATTTCCTGTGTGCCCTGACTGTGAGGCCATTTACAAGGGACTGCGGCCAGGCAAGCCGCGCGAGCCCGACGGCGACTCCTGAGCCTTTTTGCCGCACCGGTCCGGTCATCGACCATTGGTGTCGTTGCGGCGATGACGCTGGTTGCCTTCGAAGGCGTCGCCGTGGGCACGGTTATGCCGGCGGTGGGTCTGGACCTTGATGGCATCGGTCTCTACGCCTGGGCCTTCAATGCCTACGTCGTCGCATCGCTCGTGGGCATGGTCGTCGCCGGGACCTGGTCAGACAGGATCGGTCCGCGCATTCCGCTGCTGAGCGGTATGGCGATCTTTGCTGTCGGGGCAATAGCAGCCGGCTTGGCTCCCTCAATGTGGGTGCTCATCTCCGCTCGCGGCATCCAGGGACTCGGGGGTGGAGCGATGATCGTGGCGATGTACGTCTTCATCGCGCGTGCTTTTGATGAGCGCCTTCGGCCCCGTGCCTTTTCGCTTCTCTCGGCGGCCTGGGTGGTGCCCAGTCTGATCGGGCCGCTCATTGCCGGATGGCTCACCGAGATCACGACCTGGCGTACCGTCTTTTGGCTCGTCCCGGTGGTGTTGCTCCTCCCGCTGGTGTTGCTCCGCGGAGTTCTCGGGAAGTTCGATGGTGGCACGGGGGAGACAGGCCCCAGTGAACGAAGTCGCCAGGCGATCATCACCGCAGTCGGGCTGACCGCGGTCATGACGGGGCTGGTGAGCCCGTCCCTCCCCCTCGCGGCTTCGGCGGTCATTGTCACCGTGGGTCTGGTGGCCCTCGTCTGGGGAGCTCGGCGATTGCTCCCCGGCGGTGCCTTGCGACTGGCGCGCGGCCTCCCCACCACCGTGGTCATGCGGGGAATCCTGGCGGCAGCGTTCTTCAGCGCTGAGTCGTTCGCTCCCCTGGCCCTCGTGGAGCAGCGTGGTGTCTCCATCGTTGTTGCGGGACTGCTCCTCAGTGTGGCGTCGGTCGGATGGCTTGTGGGCTCACTCCTGCAGGGTCGGCTCCCCGGTGATGCAGACCGCAGTTCCACCGTGCGCATGGGCGCCCTGATTGTCGCCGTGAGCATCGCGACGCTGCCGCTATGCCTGATGCCGGCATTCCCCCCGCTGATCGCCTCCGTGTCGATGTTTGTGGGTTCGGTCGGCATGGGTTTGTGCTTCCCGTCTATCGCCGTACAGACGCTGCGCCTGTCGCGCGTTGACGAGCAGGGCGCTAATTCATCCTCACTGCAAATCTCGGACGCGATCCTCACCGCGGTAGGCCTGGGCGTAGCCGGAGCTATTCACGCGGCTGCCGTCGTCGCGGGGGGCGCCACACCGGGCACCTACGACCTCATCTGGTGGCTCGGGGCGGGGCTGGCTTTTGCCGGTGCTGTGGCGGCCCCTCGCATGCGTCCTGCACCTCTGCCGGTGTGACGGCGTCGCCATGCCCGCCCCCCTCGCGGGGCGCACCTCCCTGCGCGGAGGGCAAAGGCGTGCGGCAGGATCGGGGTGCCCCTGACGCTAGGAGACCCCATGCACCCTCGCTCAATCGCCTTGACCGCCATTGCCGCCGCCGCCGGACTGATCCTGGTCGGTTGCGCACAGGAGTCCTCCGGAGGGGCGAGTTCATCTGCCGCTCCAGCATCCAGCTCGGCTGAGCCCGGCTCGTCATCGGCAAGTCCCTCGCCGACAGCAGCACCGGATGAGTGCGCCAAGGAAAGCCTGGCGACGATCGCCCCAGGCACCTTGACCATCGGCACGGACAGCCCGGCCTATCCGCCCTACTTCGTCGATGACGATCCGACCAACGGCCAGGGCTTTGAGTCTGCCGTGGCCTACGCCGTCGCTAACAACCTGGGCTTCACGCCCGCCGAGGTCACGTGGACGATCGTGCCCTTCAACAAGTCCTACGCACCCGGTGCGAAGGACTTCGACTTCGACATCAACCAAATCTCGATCACACCAAAGCGCGCCGAGGTTGTCACGTTCTCCGACGGCTACTACACCGTCAACCAGGCCGTCATCGCGCTGGCTGACTCACCGATTGCCAATGCGACCGCCCTCACGGAGCTGAAGGATGTGCGGCTTGGTGCGCAGGTGGGTACGACAAGCCTGAAGTACATCGAGGACTTCATCCAGCCCAACAGCGATATCTTCGTGTACAACGACACCAACGATGCGAAGTCTGCCCTGAAGAACGGTCAGATCGACGGCATCGTCGTCGATCTGCCGACGGCCTACTACATCACCGCGGTGGAGATCCCCAAGGGCAAAATCGTCGGCCAGTTCCCCGCCCAGGAGGGTGGAGAGCAGTTCGGCATGCTCTTCCAGAAGGACAACCCGCTCGTCAACTGTGTCAACCAGGCCCTCGCTGAGCTTGAGGCCAGTGGCGAGCTCCAGGCGATCCAGGACGAGTGGCTCGCCGGAACCACGGCTCCCTACTTCAAGGAGTGACTGAGCCTGGCGGCGACACAGTCGCCGCAGCGCGCGCGGGGTCTACGCCGTATGTAGACCCCGCGCGCGTGCGCTATCGCAAGCGCAAGTCGCTGCGTGATGCAGCGATTGGCATGATCAGTCTGATCGTTACGGCGACAGTTGTCACGGTTGTCATCGTGCGCACGCCCGGCTGGTCTGCGGTCCAGGAGACCTTCTTCAGCCCGGAGGCGTTCGCGGAGTCATTCCCGGGACTCCTCGATGCGTTTTGGCTCAATATCCGGATTTTTCTCATCGCGGAACCACTCATTCTTATTGTGGGCCTGACGGTCGCGCTCGTCCGCCGCCTGCGCAGTCCGATCTTCCTGCCCCTGCGCATCGTGGCCACGGTCTACGTCGACATTTTCCGCGGTGTGCCGACGCTTCTCGTCATCTTGCTGTTGGGCTTTGGTGTGCCCGCACTGCAGTTGCAGGGGGCGCCGGATGACGTTCTCGTCTGGGGCGTTGTCGCGCTTGTCCTGTCCTACGGAGCCTACGTTGCGGAGGTATTTCGAGCCGGTATCGACTCGGTCCATCCCAGCCAGCAGATGGCGGCCCGTTCGCTGGGCCTGACGTCCTGGCAGACCAATCGCTACGTCGTCCTCCCGCAGGCTGTCCGCAATGTGACACCGCCCCTGCTCAACGACTTCATTTCGCTGCAGAAGGACACCGCGCTGGTCTCGGTGCTCGGACCCATTGAGTTGCTTCGACGTGCCCAAATCGACGCTTCTTTCACCTTTAACTACACGCCCTACGTCGCTGCGGCCGCGCTGTTTATCGCCCTCACCATCCCCATGAGTCGCTTCACCGACTGGGTGCAAGCGCGACAGCGCCGCCGCCGCGGAGCAGGAACAGACTCATGAACCCGACGATGTTGCGCGTGTCTGACGTGTGGAAGTCCTTCGGTCAGGAATCAGTGCTGCGTGGTATCTCCGTCGACGTGACGGAGCACGAGGTCGTGGTCCTCATCGGGGCGAGTGGATCGGGCAAGTCAACACTGCTGCGCTGCATCAACGGGCTCGAAACCGTGGACGCCGGATCCATCGTCTTGGACAATGATCTTGATGTGACGGCATTTCGCACCGACCTTGACGCTGTACGCCGTCGCGTAGGCATCGTCTTCCAGTCCTACAACCTCTTCCCGCACATGACGGTGCTCAAGAACATCACGCTCGGGCAACGCAAGGTCCTGGGCAGATCCTCGGCCGAAGCACAAGAGCGCGGACGCCAGTTGCTCGCCCGGTTTGGCCTGGAGGACAAGGCCGATGAGTATCCGGACCGCTTATCGGGCGGCCAGCAGCAACGTGTGGCGATCGTTCGAGCCGTGGCGATGTCGCCCGAGATGCTGCTCTTTGACGAGATCACCTCGGCGCTGGATCCGCTCCTCGTCGGCGAGGTCCTCGAGGCTGTGCGTGAGCTGAAGGAGGAGGGCATGACGATCGTCATGGCCACGCATGAGATGGGCTTTGCCAGGGATGTTGCCGACCGCGTGTGCTTCCTTGACGCAGGCGTGGTGCTGGAGCAGGGGCCACCTCAGGAGGTCCTGCGAGACCCCACGGAGCGACGCACCCGCGACTTCCTGGCGCGGATACTGGGTTAAGGGCGCCCATGGCCCTAACCTGACGGTGTAGTGGGGTCGTCTGGGCCCCGCCTGACCCCTCGGAGGTATCCATGGCATCGGTCGATCCCCTGACCGGCCTGACCTATGACGAGGAGCGCGCCACTGTCGCGGCCATCGGCCGCAATTGGTGGGTGCTCCTGTTGCTGGGCATCGTCAGCATCATCATTGGCATCGCCATGATTGCGCGTCCCGCGGGATCCACGTGGGTCCTTGCCATCCTGCTGGCGATCTATCTGGTCGTCTCAGGAATTGTGTCCCTGGTGCGTGCCTTCAGTCACGGACTGCCGGGCGGCTATCGCGCACTCTTGATCATCTCGGGCATCATCGGTCTGCTCCTGGGCCTCCTCATGCTCCGCTTTGCACCGGAAGAAAAGATCGAGATTCTGGGCATCTTTGTCGGCGTGTGGTTCCTGTTTTCCGGTGTGATGCAGTTGGTGAGTTCCTCGTCGCTGCCGGAGGGCAAGGGCTGGGGCATCTTCTCCGGCATCGTCTACCTGCTTGCCGGTGTGGTGCTGCTGATCAACCCCTGGGCCGTCGAGGTCTTCGTGTGGATCGTCGGCATCTGGCTCGTCGTCCTCGGCATCTTCGAGATCATTTCGTCCTTCCAGGTCAAGTCGGCCGCCAAGAAAGCTATGGCGGCTTAGAGCTCCATGCCCAAGGAGACCTCGCAGACCCTCGATCGAGGGCTACGGGTCCTTTCGGTGCTCGCCGACTCCCCCGAGGGCCTCACGGTCACAGAGGTCGCCACGGCCCTCGGGGTGAGTCGCACCGTTGTCTACCGCCTCGTGGTCACCCTCGAGCAGCACGGCCTCGTGCGTCGCGGGGGTGACGGCAAATGCCGACTCGGTCTCGCGGTCCTCGCCCTCGCCCGACAGGTGCAACCACTCCTGCGCGATGCGGCCCTGCCGGTGCTGCGACGTCTCGCAGAGTCCGCCGGGGCCACCGCCTACCTTGGCGTTGCCGATGGGCAGGACCTGCTTACCGTCGCCGTCGCAGAGCCCCCCCGGTCCGACGTACACATCGCCTATCGTCTGGGTTCTCGCATCCCGCTCGAGGTGGGCGCCGCCGGCCGCGCTGTCCTCGCTGCGCGCACGGCAGCGGGACGGGCGCTGGATCCGCCCTGGATCGTCTCAAGCGGGGATTCCCCCGGGAGCAGTGGTATCGCCTCGCCCGTGCTCGGTATCCCCGGTGTTGAGGCTGCGGTGGGGGTCGCCGCTGTCTCATCCCAGGAGGATCTGGGCCCGCGGGTGGCCCGGGCGGCCCAGGAGATCGCTCGCGTCCTGGGGTGATTCTCGCCGTGGGAGCGCGCGGCAGTCTGTGTGTGATGCAGATCGCCCTGGGAATCCGTGCAGTTCAGCCATATGGATGAGGCCATCAGCGCGACACGCGTCGTACCCTGGACAGTGTCGAAGGGATCCACATGCGCATGCGCGCTTTGATCGCGCTCACCGCCTCAGCTGCTGTAGCTGCGGGGCTGCTTGTCGCTGCCCCGCCGGCGTCCGCCGCAGAGAAGCCACGACCCATCGTCTCCGGCTGGTTTGGCTGGTGGGCGTCAGACACCGCGATCACGCAGATGACCTCAACCTCGGGTGGGGTCGTGGGTGCCGTCGCGATGTTCTGGTGGTCCTTCCAGGGCAAGGACAATCCCCTATGCATCTATGACAACGGCGACTACGACAAGGATGGCTCATGGGGTGAGTGCCTCACGGACACCGCGACGCCGTGGACAACACCAAAATTTGACCGTCAGCGCAAGATGCTTCAGGCCGCGGGGATCAAGATCAATGCGTCCATCACCGACCTTGGTGCGAGCAGCAAGGGCAAGCTCTCCGAATACCTCGCAACACCCAAAAACCGACGCTCCTACGCCAAATTGATCACCGACTACGCCGTCAAGGCGGGAGTTGATGGGATCGACCTCGACTGGGAGGTCTTTGCCTTCCATGACGGTCGAGACTCCTGGGAGGTGACCAAGCCGCGCTGGGTGGCCATGATCAAGGAACTGTCGAGGCAACTACACGCCAAGGGTCTGACGCTGTGGGCGACGGTCCCCGGCGGAGTGCCACCCTTCAGTGGGACCGGCGCGCCCAATCCCGGCACCGGCTACTGGGTCTATGCCTGGGATGAGATCGCGCCATTTGTCGACCGCTTGAAAATCATGGCCTACGACTACAGCTGGAGTGTTCCCGGGCCGATCGGTCCCAATGACTGGGCTGCTCTCGTCGCGAAGAGTGCGGTAGCCCAGGTGGGGGAGCAGTACGCCGATCGTGTGTGGATCGGGGCGCCCCAGTACGGACGCAATTGGCCGGTGACAGCGACCGGTGGATGGTCGGTGAACGCCGAATGCCCGGCTGGATGGAAGCCCAAGTCAACACCGATCAGAACGTCGGTCACGCCCACGTCTGCACGTGATATTGCTGCCCGCGAGAAGGTCACGCCCACCTGGGATGCCAAGGTTGGTGAGTGGACGTTTGACTACTGGTTGACGACCGAGGGCAAGGTCAATAAGAAGGACGTGAGTTGCCAGGTGAAGCGCCGCGTGTGGTTTGCCGATACCCGATCCGCACTTGCGCGTGCCACGATCGTCCCGGACCAGCGCATCGGTGGCATTGCCGTGTGGGACTTCAGCACGGTGACGTCTGACTTCTTTGTCCGCCTCGCGAAGTACGGGCGCGAGATAGCTCCCGCCGCGACGAAGGTGAGCGTCAGGGCACCCAAGGCCACGTCGTACGGCCGCACGGTCGCCGTGCGCGTGACCACGGAATCGCTGAAGGGTGCAGCGAAGGATGCCGAGGCCACGCTCTACTTCGAGCCGCAAGGTGTCTCGTCCACCAGGGCTAAGGTCACGTCGATCACACTCGACGCCGAAGGCAAGGGTGTCTTCAAGGTCCCGGCGCAAGCCAGCGGATCCTGGACCGTCTCGGTCGAGGGTTCATGGTCGCGTGCGAGCGGTGAGAGCGAGCCGGCCACCACGACCGTGCGGTACGCCGTGCAGGCACAGGCCAGTCCCACCAAGGTCGCGGTGGGCACGCCCGTGACAATCACAGGCTCAGTGTCACCGGGTGCCGCAGGCACCGCGGTCACGGTGCAGCGACGCAGTGCCACGGGGACCTGGCGTGACGTGTCCTCAACGACGACCGGCTCGGGGGGCAGCGTGACTGTGATCGTAAAGCCCACCGTGGTGGGTGCGATCCCCTACCGCCTCCGTGTGCCAGCCTCCGCGGGCCTGGCCCAGGGGGCTTCGCCACGCATCACGCTGACCGTGAGCTGAGCACTCGCCGTAGTCTGGGATCGTGACAACCGCTCCGACAGAACTCGAGCGTCCCGAGGTGGACGAGGACGTCGCGACCGACGTGCCGTGGATCACGATCGTATGGAATGACCCGGTCAATCTCATGTCCTATGTGACGTATGTGTTCATGACCTACTTCCACTATTCCAAGGAGAAGGCGGAGCTGCTCATGTGGCAGGTGCACAATGACGGGCGCGCTGTTGTCTCTGCTGGCTCGCGAGACGCGATGGAGCGAGATGTCGCAGGCATGCACTCATTTGGCCTGTGGGCGACGCTGGCCAAGGATGACCATTGAGCGTCCATGGATTCAAGCGCACTCTTACGGGACGCATCGTCTTGCGCGTCGATGTCGTAGAGAAGGGTCTGCTGACGACCCTGCTCGAGCAACTGGTGGAGTTCGTGACTCCCGAGGGCAGTGGCGTCGAGGATCCCCTGGTCCAACTGGTGGGAATCGATCCGGAGGCGGAGTTATCTGATGATCCGGCGATGGCGCGGCTCTTCCCCGATGCGTACCACGATGATCCGGAGGGGGCCGCGCAATTCAGGCGCTTCACGGAGCGGTCCCTGCGCGATACCAAACTCGCTCACGCTGCCACGGCCCTCGACTCCCTGCGTCGTTCTGGAGAGAAGGTCACTCTGAGTGAGGCGGAGGCGGGCGCGTGGCTGGGAGCCCTCAATGATCTGCGACTGGCCCTGGGCACCAGGATTGGCATCACCGAGCAGAGCATGGCGGAGTTGGCCGATCTCCCCGAGGAGGACCCCCGCTCCGCGACGTTCCACGTCTATGACTGGTTGACGTTCCTGCAGGAGTCACTCGTCCGCGCACTCATGGTCTAGACACGCGAGCAGGTCTGCGGCACCCCGGGACATGCGCGAGGGCGGTGAAGTCTGGGACTCCACCGCCCTCGGCTGCGGGACGTTGATAGATCGTGGTACCGGTGGTGCTACTTGCTAGACGGTGCTTCCTTGACCTCCTGCTCCGCGAAAGCCGGATCGTCATCCATCGACTTGATCCGAGCAATCTTGAAGATCAGCAGGCCGTAGAGACACTTGGCCAGCACATCCGCGAGGGAGTAGCCGATCTGGCGGTAGACAAAGGAGTCCGCGCCGTCAATGCCGAGCATGGGCAGGGCGTAGGAGATGGGGTAGACGCCCCACGTGGCGAGGAGCAGCCAGCGCAGACCAGCGAGTTCCTTGCCGACCTGGGTGGGCTGAGTTTTAGCAGCCCTACTGAGCTCCACGAAGAGCACATACAGGATGTACAGGAACGGAATAGTCGACAGCGTGCCCCAGACCGCCTTGGCGGTCAGATCAGCGGTGATCTCACCCGGGTAGCCGAGGATGATCATCAGCGCCGAGGCGGGAATGAGCTTCCACAGCAGTGAGCGACGAACTGCGGCGGGGAGTGCGAGCACTGCAATGGTCTCGAAGAGCAGCAGCGGCACGGTGAGGAGCCAGTCAACGTAGCGGTAGCCCTCATTGAAGCCGTCACCCTTGACGAGTTCGAAGACCTCTTGCACGCCGGGCTGCCCTGCTCCGACGGCGATGTACGAACTCGAGAACGAGTCGAAGATGCGCCAGTAGTGGTAGGCCGCGATGAAGCAGACCATTGCCGAGACAATAAGTGCGAGCCGGTAGCGGGGTAGCACCCGGGGAGTCGCAGCAAGCAGGAAGATCGTGGTCGCCGCCATGGCCGCTAGGGCAAGGGACAATGTGTTGTAGACCGTCTGGAATTGAGCGTTGGACAGTTCCAGGATCTGTTCCATTCGGAACCTTTCTCTCGGGCGCCATAGGCGCCAACGGGACGGGACGCCCCTCGGCGCCGCAGGTAGGACTGTCCTCTGTGCGGAGCGCCCCCGCAACTTGATTAGCCAATGTCGTGAATTATGGTCACTTTCGAGTTCGTAATTGATGGTTCTAGTCTGGCCTCGTGTTGAACATCCGACAGAGCCTCGTGGACGCCATGGTGGCCCATGCCCGGGCGGATCACCCCGACGAGGCGTGCGGGGTCATCGCTGGTCCCGCGGGCAGCGATCGCCCGGAACGCTTCATCCCCATGGTGAATGCGGCCCGCTCGCCCACGTTCTATGAGTTCGACTCCGCCGATCTCCTGCGCCTGTACCGGGAGATGGATGCCCGGGATGAGGAGCCGGTGGTCGTCTACCACTCACACACGGCGACGCAGGCCTACCCTTCGCGCACCGACATTGCCTACGCCTCGGAGCCTGAGGCCCACTACGTCCTCGTGTCCACGCGGGACGGCGTTGCTCAGGAGGATCCCGTCGAGGTGAGATCCTTCCGGATCGTGGATGGTGAGGTCTCGGAAGAGCCCATCGAGATTGTCGCTTAGGCTTGCCCCATGTCTGTTGAGGTCAGAATCCCCACAATCCTGCGTCCCTACACCGGCGGGGATAAAAATGTCACCGCCGAGGGAGCGACCCTGGGTGCTCTCATCATCGATCTTGATGTTCGCTACCCCGGCATTCGTGAGCGCATTGTCGATGAGCAGGGACTACGCCGCTTCGTCAATCTCTACCTCAACGATGAAGACGTGCGCTTCCTCGGTGGCCTAGACACTCCCGTGGCCGATGGCGACTCGGTGACAATCCTGCCCGCTGTTGCTGGCGGCTGAAACCGCGCGCCATGCGCTACGACTCCCTGCTCGACTCTGTCGGCAATACGCCACTGGTGGGTCTGCCACGACTCTCGCCAAGTCCTGACGTGCGCCTGTGGGCCAAGCTCGAAGATCGCAATCCAACCGGTTCGGTGAAGGATCGAGCAGCCCTAGCCATGATTGAGCAGGCTGAGAAGGATGGGTTGTTGACCCCGGGGTGCACCATCTTGGAACCCACGAGCGGCAACACGGGTATCTCCCTCGCGATGGCTGCTCAACTCAAGGGCTATCGACTCGTCTGCGTCATGCCGGAGAACACCTCGGTCGAGCGGACGCAGATCCTGCGCATGTGGGGTGCCGAGATCGTCTACTCACCGGGGGCCGGCGGCTCCAATGAGGCCGTTCGGGTGGCCCGCCGTATGGCGGCCGAGCACCCGGACTGGGTGATGCTCTACCAATACGGCAACCCGGCTAACGCGGGAGCCCATTACGCCACGACCGGCCCCGAGATCCTGCGTGATCTGCCCACCGTCACCCACTTCGTCGCCGGTCTGGGCACGACCGGCACCCTGATGGGAGTGGGGCGCTACATGCGCGAGCACAAGCCCGATGTGCAGATCGTCGCTGCCGAACCGCGCTATGGCGAACTCGTCTATGGCCTGCGCAACCTGGACGAAGGGTTTGTCCCAGAGCTCTACGACGCGAGCGTGCTGACCACCCGCTTCTCCGTTGGACCGCGTGATGCGCTCAAGCGCACGCGCGAGTTGCTGGAACAGGAGGGCATCTTCGCGGGAATCTCCACGGGGGCGATCCTGCATGCGGCGTTGGGGCTCGGCGCGAAGGCGGTCAAGGAGGGCACCCCGGCAGATATCGCCTTTATCGTCTGCGATGGGGGTTGGAAGTACCTGTCAACCGGGGCATATGAGGGGACGATCGACGAGGCGGAGGACAGACTCGACGGCACGGTTTGGGCATGAGCGACGACCGTCCCATCGGGATCTTTGACTCCGGCGTCGGCGGACTGACCGTGGCCCGCGCCGTACTAGACCAGTTGCCGCACGAGCCGGTGCTCTACGTCGGGGACACCGCCCGAGGTCCCTACGGCCCGCTGCCGATCGCCGAGGTGCGGGCCTATGCACTCGATGTCATGGATCACCTGGTCGACGCTGACGTGAAGATGCTGGTGATCGCCTGCAATTCAGCCAGTGCCGCAGTCCTGCGGGATGCTCGCGAGCGCTACGACATCCCCGTGGTCGAGGTTGTGCATCCGGCAGTGCGGCGGGCGGTGCGGGCCACCCGGTCAGGTCGCATTGGAGTGATTGGCACCCGCGCCACGATCACCTCCCGCGCGTACGACGACGCCTTTGCTGCAGCACCGCAATTGGAGGTCACGAGTGAGGCGTGTCCGCGCTTCGTGGAGTTCGTGGAGGCGGGGGTGACGGGCGGCGATGACCTCCTGGCTGTGGCGCGCGGCTATCTCGCCCCACTTCAGACGGCGGACATTGACACCCTGGTCCTCGGTTGCACGCACTATCCGCTCCTGACCGGTGTCATCTCCTACGTGATGGGAGATGGCGTGACGTTGGTGTCGAGTGCGGAGGAGACGGCCAAGGACGTCTACCGCACGCTGGCTGAGCATGATCTTGCTCGGGATAGCTCGCTGGCTGAACCGCGGCATCGCTTCCTGGCCACCGGAGACCCGATGGGCTTCGCCACCCTGGGTTCCCGGTTTTTGGGCCCCGAGATTGGTGCCGTCGAGCAAGCATGACGACTCGGCGGGTGTGCAATCGGCATGCCCATGCGGCCGCGTGCGTAGTCTGATCGGGTGAGGCTCACCGTCATCGGTTGCTCGGGATCCTTCCCCGGTCCCGACTCGCCAGCGTCGTGCTATCTGGTCGAGCACGATGGCTTCCGGCTCCTCCTGGACCTCGGCAATGGATCCCTCGGCGTACTCCAGCGATACATCGCACTCGACGAGATCGATGGCATTGCACTGACCCACTTGCATGCGGATCACTGCCTGGATCTGTGCGGTCTGTACGTCGCCGGGCACTACCACCCCGACGGTCCGCGCCCCCGAATCCCGGTCTGGGGTCCCGCGGACAGTGCAGCACGCATGGCTCGCGCGTATGACCTGCCCGAGGATCCGGGGATGACCGGCCAGTTCGACTTCCGCACCCTGGTCGTGGGGGAGCAGCGCATAGGGCCCTTTACGGTCGAGGCGGCGCACGTCAACCATCCTGTGGAGGCCTTTGGTTTGCGCATCGAAGCTGATGGTCACGCCATCACCTACTCCGGGGATACCGCCGAGACACCGGCTCTGGTTGAGCTGGCCCGCGGTTGCGACGTAGCACTCTTTGAGGCGAGTTGTCTGGAGAGCAATCCCTCGCCCGGCGTCCACCTCACTGCCCGTCAGGCTGCGGAGCATGCTCAGGCCGCAGAGGTTGGGCTGCTGGTCCTGACTCACCTCGTCGCGTGGAACGATCCCGCCGAAACTCTCGCTGAGGCCGCTGAGGTGTTCACAGGTGAGTTGCTCCTAGCCTCGAGCGGACTTGTGATCGACGTGGCCTAGGGTCCTCGCATGGCGAATCGATCCGATGGGCGCGGGCCCGCGCAATTGCGTCCAGTCTCCTTCCAGCGTGGTTGGCTCGATCAGGCTGAGGGGTCAACGCTGGTTTCCTTCGGGCGCACGCGAGTCCTGTGCACCGCGTCCTTCACACCAGGAGTGCCGCGCTGGTTGAAGGACTCCGGGCGCGGCTGGGTGACGTCGGAGTACGCCATGCTGCCCCGCTCGACCAACACCCGCAACGACCGCGAGTCCGTCAAGGGTCGCCTCGGTGGGCGTACCCAGGAAATCTCCCGGCTCATCGGTCGCAGCCTGCGAGCCGTCATCGACATGGAGGCGCTCGGTGAAAACACCATCGTCGTGGACTGCGACGTGCTCCAGGCTGATGGCGGCACCAGGACCGCGGCCATCACGGGCGCCTACCTGGCTCTCGCAGACGCCATCGCCTGGGCGCGCGAGCAGGGACACGTCACACGTGAACCCCTGATCGACTCCGTCGCGGCAGTGAGTGTCGGCATCGTTGACGGGGAGCCCCGATTAGACCTGCACTATGACGACGATGTGCGTGCTGAAACGGATATGAACGTCGTCATGACCGGCAGCGGGCTCTACGTCGAAGTCCAGGGGACAGCGGAGGGTGAGCCCTTCGACCGCAGGATGCTCGATCAGCTGCTGGACCTGGCGGCGGCTGGGTGTGCGGACCTGACACTGCAGCAGCGCGCCGCGCTCAATCCGTAACGGAACCCGTGATGACCGATCGCATCGTCCTAGCCACACGCAATCCTCACAAGATCGAGGAGGTGCGGCGCATCCTTGTGGATGCCGGACTCGCCATCGACATGGTCGAGCTCCCCTCCGATGCGCCGGAGGTTGCGGAGACCGAATCCACTTTCGCGGGCAATGCGCTGCTCAAGGCGCGAGCGATCGCTCAGGCGACGGGACTGCCCACGATTGCTGACGATTCCGGACTCTGTGTGGATGCACTCAATGGCATGCCCGGAGTGCTGTCGGCTCGCTGGGCTGGTCGCCACGGAGATGATGAAGCCAACCTGGCACTCGTCTTGGCCCAGATGCTGGACGTCCCTGAGCACCGTCGCGGGGCACAGTTCATCTGCGCCGCTGCCTGGGTGGTGCCGGGGTCCCATGAGCACGTTGTCGAGGGGGCCCTGGAAGGCAGTCTGCTGCGCGAGGCGCGGGGATCTCACGGTTTTGGCTACGACCCGATCTTTTGTCCCGACGGAATGGCTGTCTCCGTGGCTCAGCTGCAGCCTGGGGAGAAGGACGCCATAAGTCATCGAGGTCGAGCATTCCGGACTCTGGCCGCGATGATGGGCTCGCGGTAGGGGCTTTATCCACGTAACGTGGAGGTATGGACACGTGGGTCTGGTGGATCGTCGCGGCGGGGGTCTTGGCCGTCGTGGATGTCCTCACGGGCGGCACCCTCATCCTCGTCATGATCGCGGGCGGCGCTGTGGCCGGTGGCGTGACCGCGGCTGTGGGGGCCCCGCCGGCCGTCGCCGTGGGTGTGTTTGCGCTGACCACGGTGGCACTCCTGGCCCTGGTCCGACCGGTGGCCCGTCGTCATCTTCGGACTGTCAGGTCGCTGCGGACGGGTGTGGCCGCGCTGGTCGGGTCTGAAGCGGTCGTCCTGGAGGTTGTCGACGGTAGGGACGGACGCATCAAACTGGGTGGGGAGATCTGGTCCGCCAGGTCCTACGACGGTGACAGCGCCTTCGAGGTCGGCCAGCGCGTGCATGTGCTCGAGATCGACGGGGCGACAGCCCTCGTCGCCGGCTAGTCAAGGAGGAATCATGGAGGCACTTGTCGTCGCGATCGTCATCGCGGCCATCGCGGTCGCGATCGTGTGGTCGAGCGTGAAGGTCGTGCCCCAGGCTCACGCGCGCATAGTTGAGCGCTTCGGTCGTTATCACCGCACTTTGAATGCCGGCCTCGCCTTCGTCATCCCGGTGGTCGACAAGGTGCGCCCGCGCATCGATCTGCGTGAGCAGGTGGTGTCCTTCCCCCCGCAGCCCGTGATCACCGAGGACAACCTGGTGGTGAGCATCGACTCAGTTATCTACTTCCAGGTCACCGATCCGCGCGCGGCGTCGTACGAGATCGCCAGCTACCTCATGGGTATTGAGCAACTAACGGTCACAACACTGCGCAATGTGATCGGCTCCATGGACCTGGAGAAGACTCTCACCTCGCGGGACAGCATCAACGCCCAGTTGCGCGGGGTCCTGGACGAGGCGACCGGCAAGTGGGGCATCCGGGTCAACCGGGTGGAGCTCAAGGCGATTGACCCCCCCAAGAGCGTGCAGGAGTCGATGGAAAAGCAGATGCGCGCCGAGCGGGATAAGCGCGCTGCCATTTTGACGGCTGAGGGAGAGAAGCAGTCGGCCATCCTCACCGCAGAGGGAGCCAAGACGGCGTCTGTCCTGCGTGCTGAGGGTGATGCGCAGGCAGCCGTGCTCCGTGCCCAGGGTGAGTCCGAGGCCATCATCAAGGTCGTCGAGGCAATCCATGAGGCGAAGCCCGATAGTCACGTGCTCGCCTACCAGTATTTGCAGACACTGCCGCAGATCGCCAATGGCACGGCCAACAAGGTCTGGGTGCTGCCGAGTGAGCTCACTGGCCAGATCGCCCACCTCACCTCGGCCCTGCGACCGCCGGAGGGTCCCAACACATAGCAGCGGCCCCTCGCTGGAGGGGCACAGACGCTGACCGTAGGAGTGGAGTGCGGGCGGAGGGACTTGAACCCTCACGTCTAGGACACAGGATCCTAAATCCTGCGCGTCTGCCAATTCCGCCACGCCCGCGTGAGCCCAGGCTACCGCTCGCTCAGTCGCGGCCGAGGTCGCGGC
>JANRCR010000022.1:0-4921 GCA_030726915.1 Candidatus Nanopelagicales bacterium | reverse complement strand
GTCGCGGCCGAGGTCGCGGCGTGGTTTTGGCGGGTGAGCTGTGGATGCCGGAGGGACTACGCCGGCATGCGCATCTTGGGCGGAGCATGATCATTGACCCCGGCCATGCGATGCATGCCTCGTGCGCCGGTGACGGCGAGGACGATGACGAAGACGACAGCGCCGACCAGGACGATCATGGTGCCGGAGGGCACTCCGGCGTAGTAGGAGAGGTACATCCCGGTGATTCCGCAGATGAGCCCGACCACCGTGGACAGTGCCAACATGCGGCCGAAGGAGTCGGTGAGCATGCGCGCTATCACGGCCGGGATGACCAGCATTGCCGCAACGAGGGTGACACCGATGACGGTGAGAGTGACAAGGATGGACAGGGACAGGGCGATCATGAGCAGCGCCTCGGTCCGGGCGACGTTGACACCCGACGCACGTGCCACATCAGGGTCGAATGTGGTGAAGAGGAGTTCGCGGTAGCGCAACAGGACGAAGAGCCCGGTGCCGATCATGACCACCACGAGCCAGAGGATCTGGGTGTTGGAGATGCCGAGGATGCTGCCGAATAGGGCATTGTCAAAGGACGGCCCGGATGAGCCGAATTTGCTGAAGAGGGCGACACCGAGGGCAAAGGAGGCTGTCGTCACCACACCGATTGCGGCGTCAGCGCCCACACGGCTGCGCCGAGCGACAGAGGTGATGGCGATCGCGGAGGCGATGCCCCACAGGCCTGCTCCGAGCACGTAGAACTGGACCGCAAAAAGTTGCATGGCGGCGTAGCCACCGAAGATGGCGTGCGAGAGGCCATGGCCGATGTAGCTCATGCCGCGCAGCACGATGTAGACACCGATGAAGCCCAGCAGTGCACCGGAGAGGGCCGCGACGAGCAGACCCTTTTGAAAGAAGGCGAAGCCGAGGGGCTCCAGGAGGGTGTCCATGTCAGTTCGCCGTCCGCGCGGGATGTGCCGGATCTACCACGATGGGCATGCCCAGGTGTTCAAGCACCTCCAGTTGAGCCCCGAAGGTCTCTTCGAGGACACTCGGAATGATCACTTCCTTGGGGGTGCCCTCCGCGACGATGTGTCCATTCACGCAGACGAGCCGCGGCAGATGGGCGGCCATGCCATTGAGGTCGTGAGTCGTCAGCACAATCGCCATCCCCTCCGCGTGGAGATCGCCCAGCAGATGCAGTACGTCGTGCCGGGTGTTGATGTCCACACCGCTGGTGGGCTCGTCGAGGAGGAGGGCGTGGGGCTGTCGCAGCAGCGCTCGTGCGAGGAACATGCGCTGCTGCTGACCGCCGGAGAGCTCGCGGATATGGCGCTCGGCCAGATCACCGATGCCGAGCCGATCGAGCACATGTGCGACCTCGCGGCGCTCCTCGGCCGAAGACCACGGCCACAGGCGCTGATGGGTGCGGGCCATGAGCACACATTCAAAAACCGTGACGGGGAAGTTCCAGTCCACGGTCTCGAGTTGGGGTACGTATGCCACGCGCAGATCCGGATCCGTGGTCCGCGTGCCACTGCTGGGCTTGATGAGTCCGAGCAGGACCCGCAGAAGGGTGGTCTTGCCCGCTCCCGACGGTCCGACGACACCGGTGAAGTCGGAGGCATCAATGGTCAGGGTGACGTCGTGGAGGACGTTCACTCGCCCATAGCCTGCCGAGACGTTCGTCAGCGTGATGAGGGGAGCCACGTCACTGAGGATAGTAGGCAGTGTCCGGAACGGTGATGACGAAGACCAGGGCGTCCAGGGCCTTCGGGTCTCCGCCGAGCCCGGCGATCATGGTGCGGTAGTTGTAACGCAGCAATTCCAGGAGGGAATGCTGCGCTTCACCTGGAGCACCCGGCAGATCGTCATCGCGCAGTGAATCTTCGTAGCGCACACCGGTCTCGGCGGCAATGGCCTCGAGGACGGGTGAGGGGAAGACCTCGGAGCCAAAAATGGTCGGGACTCCTTCAGCGCGGATCTGCTCGATCAATCGGGCCACCTCCGCGGGGGTGGGCTCATCGAAGGAACTGGGCTGGATGGCTCCGACAACCTCCCAGTCGAAGTTCTTGGCCCAGTAGGCATAGGCATCGTGGTAGGTCACGAGCTTGCGCTGTCCCTCGGGCACGCTGGTTTGATCGGCGAGCACCGCTTCGGTGAGTTTGTTGGCCTCGATGGCGAAGGCATCAAAATTGGTCTGGTACTCACCAGCGTTCGCGGGATCGCACTCGCTCAACTTGGCCCGGACGAGGTCGGCGTAGGCAATCGCGTAGCCAGGGTCAGTCCACAGGTGGGGGTTGGGCTTGCCTTCGTCCTCGGGGAAGCTAAAGTCGTAGATGTAGTCCGCCTCCGGCAGCACGAGAGTCCCCAGTTCGACGATCTCGGCTCCGTCCTTCTTGTTGGCCTCGGCCAGGGCAAGCGTGGGATCTTCGAGTTTGAGTCCGTTGATGAAGATCAGGTCGGCTGTGCTCAGCAGCTCGGCCGTTTGCGGCTCAGGCTCGAAGGTGTGGGAGTTGGTCCCCTCCGGCACGATCCCCTCGATCGTCACATTGTCACCGCCGATCGCGGCGACAATGCTGGTCAGTGGGGCGACCGTCGTGGCGACGAGGCAACTCGATGAGGGGCTGGCCCCGGTGGACGCCGCGGACGTCCCGGCATCTGAACCCCCGGAGCCGCAGGCGGCCAGGGCGATAGAGGAGATAGCGAGGGCGGCGGCAATGGTCAAAGACCGGGATGGGCGCATAGAGAGACGGTAGAACGGTGGGACCCTTATTGCAAGTTGCTCGCAATAAGGGTCCCACCGGTGAGGGGCCTGCCCACGGCGTAGGCTCTGGGCCGTGACCCAGACGCCCGCCCAGGGTGGCCCACCGTCGGCCGACCAGCTCGCGGCGGAAATTGCAGCCGCCCGAGACAACCTCACAACGACCCTGGAGCAATTGAAAGCGGAGACCACCCCGCAGGCTCTTGCACGGCGTGGGGTCAACGCGGTCAAGGGCTACTTCACGGATGAGTACGGCGGCGTGCGGCCAGAGCGCGTGGCCATCGCCGCGGGAGTGGTCGTATCATTGGTTGTTCTACGCCGCTGGCGTAGGAGTCGTCGCAACTGTCACTGTCACTGAGTTGTGGTCATGACCAGCACGGTGGAAGCACCCGATATCACTCCGCATGCTGATGGCTCTGTGCCGATCAAACTGCTGCACGACCGCGTCCTCGTGCGACCGGGTGTTGATGAAGGGGAGCGCACCACCACCGGTGGCATCCTCATCCCCGCCACCGCGCAGGTGGGACGCCGACTCTCATGGGCCCGTGTGGTCGCCGTTGGGCCCACGGTCCGCACGATTGAAGTCGGAGACCGGGTGCTCTACGAGCCGGAGGATCGCGGCTCCATCGAGCTCCAAGGCCTGGAGTACGTCCTCCTGCGCGAGCGAGACGTCCATGCCGTCGCCGCGTCCCGCCACGCTGACGATCACACCGGCCTCTACCTCTAGGAGTCACATGTCACGTCCATCGGGTAGGAGTGGTGCCGCGGGCAGGATTCGGTCGGACTGCCTCGTGATCTTTGGGATCTCAGGCGATCTCGCCCACAAGATGACGCTGCCGTCCCTCTACCACCTTGAGAAGCGCGGCCTGCTCTCCGTGCCGGTCATCGGTGTCGCTGCCAATGACATATCAGATGATGACCTCTGGGCGATGACGCGCAATAGCGTGCATAAGGTCCTCGCGGCCAATGGTGAGACGCCGGATGAGGCGGTGCTCACTCGCCTCACCGAACGCATGACCTACGTTGGCGGCGACTTCACTGACGCGGGGCTCTACCTCCGACTGGCCACGCACCTGCGTGGCTATGCCCATCCGCTCTTCTACCTCGAGATTCCGCCATCGCTTTTTGCACCCGTTGTGGAGCAGTTGGGAGCGGCTGATCTCACCGCGGGCTGTCGCGTCGCGGTGGAAAAGCCCTTCGGCACCAGTCTTGATACGGCGATTGAGCTCAATGATCGACTCCACGACGTACTCGCGGAGCATCAGATCCTGCGCATCGATCACTTCCTCGGCAAGGAGCCGGTCCAAGATATTGAGTACCTACGCTTTGCTAACGCTTGGCTTGAGCCGCTATGGCGTCGCGAGTACGTCGAGTCGATCCAGATCACGATGGCCGAGGACTTCGGGGTGGAGGATCGCGGCTCCTTCTATGACCATGTCGGCGCACTGCGCGACGTCGTACAAAATCATCTGCTGCAGGTGCTGGCACTGGTGCTGATGGAGGCGCCCGGTGCAGGTGATGATCCCATCGGTGACCGACGCCTCGACGTCCTCCGCGCGATCCGCCCACTGCACCGGGACGACGTCATCCGAGGCCAGTACGACGGCTACCGGCAGATTCCCGGAGTCGCGGGTGACTCCGACACGGAGACCTACGTTGCCGTCCGCCTGCACTGTGACACGTGGCGGTGGGCCGGGGTGCCGATCATCATCCGCGCTGGCAAGGATTTGCCGCTGACCTCCACCGAGGTTGTGGTGCGCTTTAAGAAGGCACCATCCTTCCGGCTGGGGGACCGCATGCAGCGCGTCATCGGACACGATGATGTGGTGTTGCGCATCGGCAAGCCCTCGGGCATTGACATTGGCATCCGAGTGAAGACTCCCGGGGTTGATGATGTCGAGCCAGAGTTCCTCTCACTGGACTTCGCCGACACCCTGGGTGAGTTCCCCAGCCCCTATGAGCGCCTGCTGCACGATGCCATGACGGGGGATCACGATCTATTCCCGCGATGGGATTCGGTGGAGGCGACCTGGCGCGTTGTCCAGCCCGTCCTCGACAATCCACCGCCGTGTCTGCCGTATGCGCCCGGGTCCTGGGGCCCACCCGATGCGGAAAGATTCGTCCGCAACCTTGGGGGATGGCGCGATCCGCAGCGAAGGAGTTGACACTGGTGCGCCG
>JANRCR010000021.1 GCA_030726915.1 Candidatus Nanopelagicales bacterium | reverse complement strand
TCCACTGGGGAAGCGGGTCATCGTGGAGGGTCTGTCGGGCGTAGGCCACCGCGGCCGAACTCCTCGAGAGGCACAGCCGGACCTGAAACCGCACCGAAGCCGCCGTAGTCGAAGTCGTCGTATCCGGCGAACGTGGCGTACATCGCCGTCTTGGCCTCCTCTGTCGGCTCGACCTTGACGTTGCGATACACGGGCATTCCCGTGCCGGCCGGGATGAGCTTGCCCAGGATGACGTTCTCCTTGAGGCCGAGAAGGGGGTCGCTCTTGGCGTGGATGGCCGCATCGGTGAGGACGCGGGTCGTCTCCTGGAACGAGGCTGCCGACAGCCAGGACTCCGTGGCCAGGGATGCCTTGGTGATGCCCATCAATTCCGGACGTCCCGCTGCCGGGGTGCCCCCTTCAGCGACGACCGCTCGGTTGCGCGACTCAAAGAGACCGCGCTCCACCAACTCACCCGTGAGGAAGCCCGAGTCGGCCGAGTCAATGATGGTGACGCGCTTGAGCATTTGCCGCACGATCGTCTCGATGTGCTTGTCGTGAATAGAGACACCCTGCGAGCGGTAGACGTCCTGCACCTGGTCCACAAGGTGCAACTGCACCTGGCGCTGACCGAGGATGCGTAGCACCTGCTTGGGATCGATGGCGCCAACTGTCAGTTGCTCGCCGACGGCAACGTGCGCACCGTCTTCGACGACCAGGCGTACACGACGCGGCACGGTGTAGGGGATTTCCTCGGCGCCATCATCGGGGATGACGACCAGTTTGCGAGCCTTGTCGGTCTCTTCGATGCGCACCCGTCCGGAGACTTCGCTGATCGGCGCCACACCCTTGGGGGTGCGTGCTTCGAAGAGTTCCACCACGCGGGGAAGGCCGTGGGTGATGTCTTCACCCGCCACACCTCCGGTGTGGAAGGTGCGCATGGTCAGCTGAGTGCCCGGCTCACCGATGGACTGAGCGGCAATGATGCCAATGGCCTCGCCCACATCGACGAGCTTGCCCGTGGCGAGTGAATCTCCGTAGCACATGGCGCAGGTGCCCACCTTGCTCTCACAGGTGAGTACCGAGCGGACACGGATGTCACCGACACCCGCCTCAGCAATGCGAGCCAACGCCGGCAGATCCAGAATCGTCCCTGCTGGCACGACAACCACACCGTCTGCCTCGACATCCCGCGCTAGCGCTCGGGACGCGACCGAGGTGTCGAGATTGTCGACGAGGCGCATGCCGCCCTCACCGGGCTCGGCGATCGTGACGAGGAGACCGCGATCTGTCTCACAGTCAACCTCTCTCACAATGACGTCCTGTGACACATCCACGAGACGACGGGTGAGATAGCCGGAGTCCGCTGTGCGAAGCGCGGTGTCCGCAAGACCCTTGCGAGCACCGTGGGTGGAGATGAAGTACTCCAGCACGGACAGACCTTCACGGAAGTTGGACTTGATGGGGCGCGGGATGATCTCGCCCTTGGGGTTGGCCACCAGGCCACGCATGCCCGCGATCTGACGGACCTGCATGAAGTTACCGCGGGCACCCGAGTCCACCATCATGAAGACGGGGTTTTGCCGGGGGAAGTGGTCCTGCATCGCGCGTGCTACCTCATCTGTCGCGCGTGTCCAGATCTCGATGAGTTCCTGACGTCGCTCAGAGTCGGTGATGAGTCCGCGCTCGTACTGAGACTGCACCTTGGCTGCGCGCTCTTCAGCGGCAGCGAGCAACTCGGCCTTCTGCGGGGGGGTCACCACATCGGTGATCGAAATGGTGACTCCGGCGCGAGTGGCCCAGTGGAAGCCCAGCGACTTCAGGGCGTCGAGTGTCTTGGCGACCTCGACCTTCGGGTAGCGGTCCGCGAGCTGATTCACCAGCGCACCGAGTGCCTTCTTGTCGACCTGGTAGTCCACATAGGGGAAGTCCGCGGGCATGGCCTCGTTGAAGATGGCCCGTCCCAGCGTGGTCCGCAGTTGGAAGTCGTCTCCCGGTGTCCATCCTTCGGGGGCGACCCAGCCCTCCGGCGGCGTCACTCCGGACAGGCGCAGTCGCACCGTGTCCTGGAGATCAAGAAGACCTCGATCGAATGCCATAACTCCCTCGGACAGGGAGGAATACGCCGGGACCTCGTCGCCGGCGGGGGGGCCCACCATCGTGAGGTTATAGATGCCCAGCACCATGTCCTGCGTCGGCGTCGTGATCGGACGACCGTTGGCCGGGGACAGAATGTTGTTGCTGGACAGCATCAGGATGCGCGCCTCAGCCTGAGCTTCAGCGGACAGCGGGAGATGTACAGCCATCTGATCACCATCGAAGTCGGCGTTGAACGCCGTGCACACGAGCGGGTGGATCTGGATGGCCTTGCCCTCGATCAACTGGGGCTCGAAGGCCTGGATTCCGAGGCGGTGCAGCGTGGGTGCACGGTTGAGCAACACCGGATGCTCAGCGATGACCTCTTCGAGAACATCCCACACCACAGGGCGTGAACGCTCGACCATGCGCTTTGCACTCTTGATGTTCTGCGCGTGATTGAGGTCCACGAGGCGCTTCATCACGAAGGGCTTGAAGAGCTCCAATGCCATCTGCTTGGGCAGACCGCACTGGTGCAACTGCAGCTGCGGGCCGACCACGATGACCGACCGACCTGAGTAGTCAACGCGCTTGCCCAGAAGGTTTTGGCGGAAGCGGCCCTGCTTGCCCTTGAGCATGTCGGAGAGCGACTTCAGTGGGCGATTGCCCGGGCCCGTGACGGGGCGTCCACGGCGACCATTGTCGAACAGCGCGTCAACCGCTTCCTGCAGCATGCGCTTCTCATTGTTGACGATGATTTCGGGTGCGCCGAGATCGAGCAGGCGCTTGAGACGATTGTTGCGATTGATCACGCGGCGGTACAGATCGTTCAGGTCACTCGTCGCGAAACGACCGCCGTCGAGCTGCACCATGGGACGCAGATCCGGGGGGATCACCGGGACGGCATCGAGCACCATGCCGAGCGGGGAATTCGTCGTATTGAGGAAAGCCGAAACAACCTTCAGGCGCTTCAAGGCTCGGGCTTTGCGCTGGCCCTTGCCGGTGGCGATGACCTCCTTCAGGTGCTCAGCCTCCGCAGCGAGGTCGAAGGTCTCGAGTCGCTTCTGAATCGCTGCGGCACCCATGCCGCCGTCGAACCAGCGGCCGTAGCGATCACGCATCTCGCGGTAGAGGATCTCGTCACCCTCGAGGTCTTGGACCTTGAGGGTACGAAAGCGGTCGAACACCTTGTCGAGTCGGTCGATCTCATTGTCTGCGCGGCGACGCAATGACGCCACCTCTCGCTCAGCGGCCTCGCGCACCTTGCGACGCACATCGGCTTTTGCCCCATCGGCCTCCAGCTCGGCAAGATCTGCCTCTGCCTTTCGCGTACGGGCTTCGATATCGGCATCACGGCGCTTGGCGATCTTGGACTTCTCCACGCCGAGATCGGCCTCGAGGCTCGGCAGCGCCTCGTGGCGGCCATCCTCATCAACCCTGGTGATCATGTACGCAGCGAAGTAGATGACCTTCTCGAGATCCTTCGGGGCCAGGTCGAGCAGGTAGCCCAGACGACTCGGGACTCCCTTGAAGTACCAGATGTGAGTGACAGGAGCTGCAAGTTCGATATGCCCCATGCGCTCGCGGCGGACCTTCGCGCGCGTCACCTCAACCCCGCAGCGCTCACAGATGATGCCCTTGAAGCGCACCCGCTTGTACTTGCCGCAGTAGCACTCCCAGTCACGCGTGGGACCGAATATCTTCTCGCAGAAAAGCCCGTCCTTCTCTGGCTTCAGCGTGCGGTAGTTGATGGTCTCAGGCTTCTTAACCTCCCCGTGCGACCACGCGCGAACATCGTCCGCGGTGGCCAGGCCAATGCGAAGCTCATCAAAGAAGTTGACGTCAAGCACCCTGTCGTCCTTTACCTTGTGGTTGCCGGTGGTTGTCTACGGGTGAGGCGACTAGACCTCTTCGACGCTGGCCGGCTCGCGCCGAGACAGATCGATGCCGAGCTCTTCCGCTGCGCGGAAGACATCCTCGTCGGAGTCGCGCATCTCAATGGCAACGCCGTCGCCGGAGAGCACCTCAACATTGAGGCACAGCGACTGCATTTCCTTGACGAGCACCTTGAACGACTCGGGGATACCTGGCTCGGGGATGTTCTCGCCCTTGACGATGGCCTCGTAGACCTTCACGCGACCGAGCACGTCATCGGACTTGATGGTGAGCAGCTCCTGCAGTGCATAGGCCGCGCCGTACGCCTCAAGAGCCCAGACCTCCATCTCACCAAAGCGCTGGCCACCGAACTGGGCCTTACCGCCGAGCGGCTGCTGGGTGATCATCGAGTAGGGGCCGGTTGAGCGCGCGTGAATCTTGTCATCCACGAGGTGCAGCAGTTTGAGAATGTAGATGTAGCCCACGGTGAAGCGTCCGGGGAACGGCTCCCCCGTGCGGCCGTCGAGGAGGCTTGCCTTGCCGTCAGAACCGACGAGACGCAGCCCATCGGCGGTCGGCAGGGTTGATTCCAAGACAAGTGCCAATTCGTGCTCGCGGGCACCATCGAAGACCGGAGTGGCGAGACGCGTGCGCGGAGCACCGGACCGGACTGCCTCCGGAAGCTTCGCGGTGCGGGGGTCGGCCGGATCGGCTTCCCACCCCGCATGCGCGACCCAGCCGAGGTGCGTCTCCAGGATCTGGCCGACATTCATACGCCCTGGCACACCGAGCGGGTTGAGCACGACATCCACAGGGGTGCCGTCCTCGAGGAAAGGCATGTCCTCCACGGGCAGGATTTTGGCAATGACGCCCTTGTTACCGTGACGACCCGCGAGTTTGTCACCCTCGGTGATCTTGCGCTTCTGGGCGACGTAGACACGGACGAGTCGATTGACACCCGGGGGCAACTCATCGCCCTCGTCACGGTCGAAGACGCGTACGCCGATGACCTTGCCGGACTCACCGTGGGGAACCTTCAGCGATGTATCCCGCACCTCGCGGGCCTTCTCACCGAAGATGGCTCGCAGCAGACGCTCTTCGGGCGTGAGCTCCGTCTCGCCCTTGGGCGTGACCTTGCCGACCAAGATGTCACCCGGGACAACGTCGGCACCGACACGAATGATGCCGCGGTCATCGAGGTCGGCGAGCACCTCTTCGGAGACGTTGGGCAGGTCGCGCGTGATCTCCTCGGGGCCGAGCTTGGTGTCGCGGGCGTCGATCTCGTGCTCGTCGATGTGGATCGAACTCAAAACGTCGTCCTGGACCAGCCGCTGGCTGAGGATGATGGCATCTTCGTAGTTGTGTCCCTCCCACGGCATGAATGCGACGAGGAGATTTTTGCCAAGCGCCATCTCGCCGAGGTCCGTCGAGGGACCATCCGCGAGGACCTGGCCCTCAACGACGCGGTCACCCTCGTCCACCACCGGGCGCTGGTTGTAACTCGTGCCCTGGTTTGAGCGGTGGAACTTCTGCAGGCGATAGGTGTTCATTGTGCCGTCATCGTTGGCCACGGTGATGTGGTCCGCAGACACTTCGCTGACGCCTCCGGCCTTTGCCGCCGTCACGATGTCGCCCGCGTCGTACGCCGCACGAAACTCCATGCCGGTGCCGACCAGGGGGGCCTCCGCGCGCAGCAGAGGAACGGCCTGTCGCTGCATGTTCGAGCCCATGAGAGCGCGGTTGGCGTCGTCATGCTCGAGGAAGGGAATCATCGCCGTAGCGACTGACCACAGTTGGCGAGGGGAAACATCCATGTAATCGACGTCCACCGCGATGACGTAGTCGACCTCGCCACCCTTGCGACGCACAAGCACGCGATCCTCGGAGAATCCACCATCATCGGCAAGGGCCGCGTTGGCCTGGGCGATGACGTAGAGATCCTCTTCGTCTGCGGTGAGGTAGTCCACCTGATCGGTGACACGGCCGTCGACAACCTTGCGATACGGCGTTTCGACGAAGCCGAAGGCATTGACGCGACCATATGTCGCCAGCGAGCCGATGAGTCCGATGTTCGGCCCTTCGGGAGTCTCGATAGGACACATCCGCCCGTAGTGGGACGGGTGCACGTCTCGCACCTCGAAGCCGGCTCGCTCACGGGAGAGACCGCCGGGGCCCAGGGCGGACAGACGCCGCTTGTGAGTGAGGCCCGCGAGGGGATTGGTCTGGTCCATGAACTGCGACAACTGCGACGTGCCAAAGAATTCCTTGATGGATGCCACGACAGGCCGGATGTTGATGAGCGTCTGCGGAGTGATCGCTTCGACATCCTGCGTCGTCATACGCTCACGGACAACGCGCTCCATGCGCGACAGGCCGGTGCGAATCTGATTCTGGATCAACTCACCCACGGTGCGCAGGCGACGATTGCCGAAGTGGTCAATATCGTCGGTCTCGATCTGAATCTCGCCGCGGGGAGCCTCAGCAACACTCTCCCCCGCGTGCAGTCGCGCGAGGTACTCAATGGTGGCGGCGATGTCTTCCTTGGTGAGGACATTCTGCGAGAGAGGCTCATCCAGACCCAGCTTCTTGTTGATCTTGTAGCGACCCACCTTGGCGAGGTCGTAGCGCTTGGGATTGAAGTAGAAGTTGTCGAGGAGAGCACGCGCATTCTCAAGCGTGGGGGGCTCACCCGGACGGAGTTTGCGGTAGAGATCTAGGAGGGCCTCCTCCTGGGTCTCGACGGCATCCTTCTCCAGGGTTTGCATGATCGAGTCAAACTGGCCGAAACGCTCACGGATTTCCTCCGAGGTCCAGCCGAGTGCCTTGAGGAAGATCGTCACGGGCTGCTTGCGCTTGCGGTCCACGCGTACGCCAACAAGGTCCTTCTTGTCGACCTCAAACTCAAGCCACGCGCCACGACTGGGAATCATCTTCGCGACAAAAACATCCTTGTCGCTTGTCTTATCCGGTGTCCGCTCGAAGTAGACACCCGGTGAGCGCACCAACTGCGAGACGACAACACGCTCGGTGCCGTTGATGATGAAGGTGCCCTTAATTGTCATCAGCGGGAACTCGCCCATGAAGACGGTCTGCGACTTGATCTCACCCGTCTCGTTGTTCATGAACTCAGCCGTGACGAAGAGGGGTGCGGAGTAGGTGAAGTCCTTCTCCATGCACTGGTCGGCCGTGTACTTGGACGGCTCGAAGCGATGGTCGCGGAAGGACAGCGACATGGTCCCCGAGAAATCCTCAATGGGACTGATCTCCTCGAAGATCTCCTCCAGGCCCGACATGGTCGGGACGTCCTTGCGTCCCTCGGCCAACGCGGCCTCGACCCTGACACGCCACCCGACATTGCCGAGCAGCCAGTCAAAACTCGCTGTTTGCAACGCGAGCAGATCGGGGACGGCCAGAGGTTCGCGGATCTTTGCGAACGATGCACGATGCAATTGCGGAGACAAAGCAGTGGTGCGCAAGGCGGCCAAGAGGGGTCCTTCCACGGGTGCCCGGACGCGCGGCATCGCCGGTGTCAAACCGGTCGGGAGCAGCGCAAAGCAGCAGCATACCCTCCGGGCACGCCGCTGTCGACCTGTGGGGGCCTGTGCCGCTAGCCATCGACGAGGTCGGACCGTGGTCCCACGGGGCGACAGCCCCCGCGGGTGGTCGCGACACTGTCCTCGGCTTGGCGTCATGGTGCTGACCCCAGAGGTGGTGCGCGCCTAAATGGTGGCTGCGGAAGCCCGTTGAGTCAAGTGTCAGCACCGGCCTGGGCCGGGAGAAGTGCACATCCGCTGATGAACTGAGCCGCTACGGGCGAAATAGGCGAATTCACCGGATGGGGGATGCCCCGTTGTGCCCACATCCCGTCGTTCTTCGGGAATCTCAGCGAGTTTTCCTCCCTCATTCCCCCGAAGAACGACCCCGGGGGGCCGCCGTCCAGGAT
>JANRCR010000020.1 GCA_030726915.1 Candidatus Nanopelagicales bacterium | reverse complement strand
GCGCCCTCGCGAGAGAGCCCTCCTCGTCGGACCCCACTAGAACGGCGGTCCAGACCATCGGTCTGTTAGGGTACCCTAAGAAACGCGTCTGCGGGCCGATTTCGTTATCGGCGGCATGATTTGACCTAGGACCCATTCCAATCGCTTACAGAGCCGCAAAATGGCCCGTTCTAGGAGGCAATCCGATAGGGCTTGAGCGGTCCGTGCGTCCTCATTTTCCCCTATGTCCGATTCACTCCCTTTGGCCCTTGGAAGGTGGGGGCCACCCGACCTCGCCGACCACAGCCGCCCCCTCGGCGCCACGCTCCACGTCTGGCCGCAATCAATTGTCCGACCTTAAATCGCCGCAATGGCACCACTAACCCTCAACCTAAGGAGCCGAACATGAGCCCATTCGACCTAACCGCCGCGACCCTCGCAGCCGCAGCATCGTCAACGACGTTGGATCAGGCTGTAGTCGTCGACGTCACCCGCGACGCGCTCAGCGCGATCCAAAGTCGGCGCGCAGCCGAAGATCGCAACGAATGGCGCCGACGACGCGCGGTCGCAATCCTGACCGCGCTTGACGAGAGAGACAGCGTTGAGTTGTGGCGACTCGATGTACGCAAGAGCAATCCTGAGGACTTGATTCGGACCTCGTTTGAAGTCTCCGCTGGCTTGCTGCGCGGGATCTAACAGCGGGCAACTTGGCTGGAATCAGCCAAGTCACTTCGACGAACGCCGCGTGTAGAGCGCAGCGTGGACACAGCAAGACCAGATCTGGTCTTGCTCTTGCCCCCTCCTCGCAGGGCGCGATGTCAGAACCAGTATCAGCCTTCGTCTCGCCAAACGATCACTGTCCGCGCATCAATCGGCTCGTGCGACCCCTTTGCCTGCCGAACTTGAATCGTCTCCACAGCCTGTTCAACTGCTGCCCGTCGATCCCGCGCGAACACTTCGCCGAACGTTTCGCCGGTATCAACGGCAGTGACGTTGTGCTTCACTTCTACGCTGTCGTGCTCACCACGCAACGCCGAGATACGTTGCGCGAGATCAAGAATCTCATCACCACAGGCGCTCGCGATCCTCGCTGCAAGTCCGTCAATCTCCGTCGCCAGGAATGCTCTGCGCTGCAACGCATTCTCGTCCGCGACTTCGGCGTACCTGATCACAGGCAACGCGAACAGCGGCTGCATCTGCTCGTCGACGAACTCGTCCAGCACGCTCGCCTTCACCGACGCGGCGCTTGTGCACTCACGGCGAATCTTGCGAGTACATCGATACGCTGAATAACCGTTCGCCTGACTGTGCGCCATCGGTTTGCCGCACCCAGAGCAAGTGACGATGCCCTGGTACGCAAGGCGTTCGCGACCCAGCCTTGTGCGCGGCGCGTGATCCGATCGGCGCGTGAGTGCTAGGTCGAGGTCGCGCCAGAGGGCTGCGGGGATGATGACGAGGTCATCGTTGACAATGGGCAGGCCGTCGGCATCGCGGACGACTTCACCCTTGTGCGTGCGCATCCCGCGAAGTGCAGGATTACGGATCAATTGGGAGACCTGGGCGGCGGTGAAGTAGGCCGCACCCTTCGACGACTTCACTCCGGCGTCGTTCAGACGTCTGGCCTCCGCCGAGAACGACGAGCCGTCGATCAGCCGATGCGCCAGGTCGACAGCAATCTCAGCCTGCGCAGGATCGATCTCACGGAACGTGCCTCCGTCGCGCTTGACGTTGCGGAAGCCAAACGAAGGTGCACCGAGTGCTCGTGCTGGCTGCGCTCGTCGTTGAGCCTGACTCACTTTCTGACGCTCTCCCATGGCTGCCGCCTCGTGCTCCGCGAATACCGATAGCAATGACAGCATCAAGCGTCCAGTAGGGGTGCCAGTGTCTAAGCCGCTTTCAACAGCCACCACGCGACAGCCGACAGTCGCGGCGAGGTCTACGAACTCAAGGAACGCGCGCAGCCGCCGTCCTAGTCGATCAAGACTCTTGACCGCGACAGCGTCGTAAAGACCAGCGGCAACGTCCGCGCAGAGCCTGTCGTACGCGGGGCGTTCGATGTCCTTCGATCCGCTGAAGCCGTCATCGATGTAGATCTCAGTCACCTCGGAGCCTTGCGTGCTCGCCCAGCGTTCGATGACAGCGCGCTGCCCATCTATCGAAGTGGATTCGTCTGTGGAGACGGAGAGGCGGAGGTAGCCTGCGACGCGTTGTGAGGTCATGGGGTCAATGTACATCTGGATAACCCGCAAGCGCGTCATCAACCTCTCCCCCGACAAGTCCGACGTATTCACGGAGGCCTTCCGCGTGCTCAAGTCCGGCGGCCGACTCGCCATCTCCGATGTCGTTGCCTTCGCCGATCTGCCCGAGGACGTGCGTGGAGATCTGACGCTCTACAGCGGATGCATGGCGGGAGCGTCGATGATCTCAGAGTTGATTGACATGCTGGGCGCATCCGGATTCGGTGACATCGCGATCATCCCCAAGGACGACAGCAAAGCCTTTATCGAGGACTGGGCACCCGGTCGCAACATCACCGACTACGTCGTCTCCGCCACCATCGCGGCCATCAAGCCCTAGTGCATCGCCCCACGGCCGCGGGATCAGACTCGGGTCGGGGCGCGCAGCGCAACACCCACGAGCGGGATCTGCATCGGCACCCGCGCCCACACACCCGCCTTCACCCACGGCGATTGGCTTGATTGCTGTGTGCGTACGGCGTGCCAGATGTTGCCCGGCCAGACCGCAAGCAGCGTCGCAGCCGTTGCCTTTGGTACGCACGCCCGCCCCAGGAGCAGACCGGCACCACACACAACCTCAACAACACCCGTGCCGACAACGACGGTCGTCGGCCACGGCAGTGCCGGTGGGATGAGCGGCTCGAAAACACGCGGACGGACAACGTGCAGGACACCGCTGGCGATGAAGGCTCCCGCGAGGATCCGGCTGGGCCAGGCACTCGTCATGACGACAGCATGTCATCCACCGCGAACCACGGCACAGCAGTGTCGGACTACTGCTGTGCCATGTCGACGAAGCGGGAGTAGTGGCCCTGGAAGGCGACGGTGATCGTCGAGGTGGGGCCGTTGCGGTGCTTAGCGACGATGAAGTCTGCCTCTCCCGCGCGCGGTGACTCTCGCTCGTAAGCGTCCTCGCGGTGGAGCAGGATCACCATGTCGGCATCCTGCTCGAGCGAGCCCGACTCGCGAAGGTCTGACAGCATCGGCCGCTTGTCGGTGCGCTGCTCCGGACCGCGGTTGAGCTGACTGACAGCGATAACAGGGACGTCGAGCTCCTTGGCCAGCAACTTCAGCGAGCGGGAAAATTCACTGACCTCCTGCTGGCGGCTCTCGACCTTCTTGCCACTCGTCATGAGCTGCATGTAGTCGACCACCACCAGGCGCAAGTCGTGGCGCTGCTTGAGTCGCCGGCACTTGGCGCGAATCTCCATCATCGTGAGATTGGGCGAGTCATCAATGAAGAGGGGGGCCTCACTGACGGCACCCATCTTGCCCGCGAGTTTTTGCCAGTCGTTGTCGCTCATGTTGCCGCTGCGCATGTGATGGAGCGCGATCTGGGCCTCGGCGGACAGCAGGCGCATGAGGATCTCATTGCGCCCCATCTCCAGGGAGAAGATGACACTGGCAAGACCATTTTTGATGCTGGCCGATCGCGCAACGTCCAGAGCGAGCGTCGAGTTGTGGGTGGGCACCATTGCGCGTCCGGCGAGGAAGAGGTGAGAGTCGCTGGCCACCTGGATACAGCGAACAGGGACACTCGGGACCGGCTCCACGCTTGTGACGAACCGGTTGCCGATCCTGGCCGATGATTTGCCCGCCATGCGCTCCTTGTGCAACAGCACTTTGCGCGGCAAACGGAAGACCTCATCGAGCGTCGTGAAGTTGAGGTTGTACGCCGTGGATGACGCCTCGGTGCGGCCGCGCACACGCTTGGTCGAGATCGAGCACCGATAGCCCAGGCTCACGATGAGTTCATAGGCCTCGTCAGCGAGCCGGCGTGCCGTCGTGGTGAGTTGGACATTGCCCGAGGACGTGATGGTGCCGTCGGTGTCCAACAATCCGGCGAGCAGTGCCCGCCTCTGCTGCTCCGAGGCCCGCAGATAGGCCCGGGGAATGTGCTTGTTGTTGAGGAGGTTTCCGAGGTAAGGCACGTCGAGTCCCTCGGCCTCGATGAACATGGCGATCTCCGGATCGGCGGAAGTGAAGTGAGCGGCAGCCGATGTGCCATCCCCCAGCCACACTCCGAGCACATAGGGAGCAATGGGTAGGTCGGCGTCAGGAAGATCGAGGGGACGTGTGTTGACGATCGAATGGTTGAGGCGAGCGTCCTGAGTGGGACAGCGCAGTGTGCGCGCGATCTCGGCTGTGGTCCGCACCTGTGCGAAGATCCGCTGATTGCGGGTGCGGTTGTAGCCGACGGCGGCAGCCTGAGCGGACTTGCGGGAAGCTCGCGTCTGCGTCAACCACTCGTGCTGCTCGTCGGCAACAAGGCTCGATCCATCGGAGAAGGTCACTCGGTAGCAGGGACGGTCGAACCAGGTCTCACTGATGGCCACCACTCGGGTGGGTCGTCCCTGCTCGTCAAGGACGTCATCGCCAGGACGGATATCGCCCATGGTGCTCCAGCCGGACGGTGTCGCGATCGGCGTATCGAGCGCGAGCGCCTTGCCGAGAGCAGGCCTCGCCGCCAGGATGATCAACTGCCCGGGATGCAGGCCGTTGGTCAGCGCATCGAGATCAGCAAAGCCCGTCGGCACACCCACCATCTGGCCGCCGCGATTGGCGATGGCCTCGATCTCCGTCAGCGCTCCATCCATGAGGTCACGCAACGGCAGATAGTCCTCGGCGGCGCGGCGCTCGGTGACCTCATAGACCTCCGCCTGCGCGCGATCCACAACGTCATCGACATGACCTTCGCCGGCGTATCCCATCTGCACGATGCGGGTGCCCGCCTCGACAAGCCGCCTCAGGATCGAACGCTCCTTGACGATGGCGGCGTAGTAGCCCGCGTTGGCCGCCGTCGGGACGAGGGAGACGAGCGTGTGGAGGTAGGACGCACCGCCGATCCGACCGATCTCTCCCACCCGGGTCAACTCAGCCGACACGGTGACGGCATCGACGGGATCGCCGCGGCCGTAGATGGTGATGATGGCGTCGTAGATCGTCGCGTGCGCTGGACGGTAGAAGTCGGCCTCTCGCAGCGCCTCGACGACATCAGCAATCGCATCCTTGCTGAGCATCATGGCGCCGAGCACCGACTGCTCGGCGGCAATGTCCTGGGGTGGGGTGCGATCGGAGGCGGGGCCACTGCCCTCATAGGGGACGGGCAATTCAGCGACGCTCACGCGCACTCCCTTCGCCCATGTCAGTCATGCCATCTCCACCCAAGCAGGGGGGTCCGACAGAGCGTGGATCCTCGCCCGTGAAGGTGTCCCCATCACCGAGGTCCCCAGCCTGTGGAACCTAGGGGTGCGGAGGTGGCACCGTCCAGCACCCCTGTGGACAGTCCTGTGGATATCCGGGGGACAAGCCGGGCGCGCCCCGTTCACAGACTGTGGACATCCTGGGGACTTCTCGCGGAATCAACCATCAATACTAGCTCTGACGTGGGTGAACGTCATCCCCCGCCTGTGCACACAAAATCGTGGAGCATTGCGGGGAGGCAGCCTCCGCGTGAACATCGGATGACTCACTATCCACCAGATGTGGATCCCGCTGACTCCGCTAGCGTCCGGGCAGTGAAGGAGTCACCCCACCCCGGCATGGATCGGGCCATCGCCCGACTGGCCCTGCCGGCCTTCGGAGCACTCCTCGCTCAGCCGCTCTTCATCCTCATCGATGCGGTCATCGTCGGCACCCTGGGCACCCTGCCCCTGGCCGGACTGGGGGCGGCCACCACGGTCTTTGGTGCCGTCGTTGGGCTGTGCATTTTCCTGTCGTACGCCGCGACCTCGGCCGTCGCCCGACTGGTCGGCGCGGGTGACCGCTCCGGTGCGCTGTCCCAGGCCGTGGACGGAATGGCCCTGGGCGTGGGTCTCGGGATCATCATCGGCGCCATCACCTTTATCGCCGCCGACCCGCTCGTCCGATTGCTCGGCACATCCGATCAGGCCACGCCGTACGCCGTCACCTACCTGCGCATCATCGCCATCTCCTTCCCCGCCGTGCTCGGCGTACTCGCCGCAGTCGGTGTCCTGCGCGGACTGCAGGACACGCGCACCACACTCGTGGTCACGCTCCTGCAGGTGGGCACCAATCTGGTCCTGTCCCTCGTCTTTGTGCTCGTCTTCAACTGGGGCATCGGTGGCAGTGCCGCCGCCACCGCAATCGCCGAGGCACTCGGACTGGTGCTGTACGCCGTCATCCTCGCGCGCCTGGCCCGCCGCGAGCACGTGCCGATCCGCCCCAGCGGCATAGGAGTCGTGCGTTCAGCGCGGGACGGCGTACCCCTCTTTGTCCGCTCCGTCGCCCTGCGGGGAGTCCTCGTCATCGCCGCCGCTGTCGCCGCCCGACTCGGGGACGCAGAGCTCGCCGCCTATCACGTCACCGTCACACTCTTCTTTGCACTCGCCCTGGCCCTGGACGCCGTCGCGATCGCCGGTCAGGCACTGCTCGGCAAGTCACTCGGTGCCGGCGATGTCGACTCATCGCGGCGGATCACCCGACGGATCGTGTGGTGGTCGGTGTGGCTCGGCGTCGTGCTCACGCTCATCGTCTTGGCCCTGCGGCCGTGGATGCCGGGCTGGTTCGGTGACGATCCCGACGTGGCGGTCATCATCTCCTCCGCACTGCTCGTGCTGGCGCTGCTGCAGCCACTCTCAGGGGTGGTGTTCGCCCTCGACGGGGTGCTCATCGGTGCCGGCGACACGCGGTGGCTGGCCTGGGCGCAGGTGGGAGTCTTCATCGCCTTCCTGCCCGCGGCGTGGCTGGTGCTGCGCTTCTCCTGGGGGGTCGAGGGCCTGTGGTGGGCGCTCGGCTGGTTCCTGCTCATCAGGGCGGCTCTCGTCGCCTGGCGCGCGCGCGGGAATGCCTGGCTCGTCACCGGTGCCGTCCGTCCGCGATAGCGTCACGTCGTGCGCGGTGTCCTGCTCGATGTCAACGAGACCCTCCTGGACCTGGCTGGTCTGCAGCCGGCCTTTGACCGGCTCGGCATCCCCGATGGGCGGGCGCTCTGGTTTGCCCGCACCCTGCGCAACGGGTTCGCACTCGCCGCTGCGGGTGACTACCGATCCTTCGCCGATGTCGCCCGCGCCAGCCTTGTCTCGTTGGATCCGATTCGACTGAAGCCCACGGATGCCGATCCCCTGCTCGACGCCTTTGCGGGCCTGCCACTGCATCCTGATGTTGAGCCCGGGCTGCGCACGCTCGCCGATGCCGGCATCCCAGCCCTGACCTTGACGCTCGGTAGCGCGCAGACGGTGGCCGCGATATTCGATGCGCACGGGCTGTCGGATCTCGTCACAGGTCATCTGTCCGTCGATGAGATCGGCCGATGGAAGCCCGCACCAGCGCCCTATCTGGCGGGCTGTCTCGCCCTCGGCCTGGCGCCCGCCGATGTCACGATGGTGGCGGCACACTCGTGGGACCTGCATGGCGCGCGTCGCGCGGGATTGCGCACAGCCTGGGTGTCGCGACTCGAGCACATCCGGCCCGACATCTTCGCACCGGCTGACATCGACGGTCCCGATCTCATCACGGTCGTTGATCGTCTGCTGGAGACCTCATGAGCACCGCCGTGGTCATCGCCAACCCCAGCGTGGGCGCCGAACTCGGACACCTTGACACGTGGCTCACGGGGCGCGGCTTCGACGTACGCCGACTCACCCGCGATGACATCCTGGATGTCGATGCCGCCGACGATGCTGATCTCGTCATCATCCTCGGCTCGATGTGGACCCTGGCCAGGCCGATGACCGCATCCGAGGATCCACCGTACGCCGCTGCCGCCATCGCCGCGGAAA
>JANRCR010000019.1 GCA_030726915.1 Candidatus Nanopelagicales bacterium | reverse complement strand
TGACCGGCGCGAACCTGGCCGGCGCAAACCTGACCGCCGCGGACCTGACCGGCGCAAACCTGTCCAACGCGGACCTGTCCAACGCGGACCTGCTCGGCGCGAACCTGACCGACGCGGACCTGTCCAACGCGAACCTGACGGGCGCGTTCCTGAACGACGCGGACCTGGCCGGCGCGGACCTGTCCAACGCGTATTTCTGCAATACGACGTTGCCGGACGGCAGCGTCGACAACAGCGGCTGCTGACACAGGGCGCTTCTAAACCTCGGGGGACGTCATATGCGCCCCTGAGGCCGATCCCTCCACCCACCTATCCCAGCCGATGTTCCAAACCGTTATGCCATTGCCGGGATTCTGTCGGAGCGGGGTGCCCGTGATCTCGACCGGATCACCGATATGGGTCACACTGAAGAGCCACGCTGCGTTGTCCAGGCTCATCGAGGTGCACCCGTGACTGATGCGGCTGTTGCCCCAGGCACTGGCTGCCCAGGGTGAGGCGTGGAGGAACTCCCCATGCCACGTCAGCCGCATGGCGTAATCCACCTTGACCCGGTAGTGATCGGGGTCATCCTCGGACACGCCAGCCGTGGCGTTGTCCATGACGCGCGTGCGCTCCTTGGTCATGATCAGTTTGGTGCCGCTCATCGTCTCGAAGCCGGGCATGCCCATGGTGACGGGGATCGTGCGCTGCTTCTTGCCATTGATGATGACGTCCATCATCAGGTCCTGGGCATCGGCCTTCATGACGACAGAGTCGGTTGTCTGATACACCGTGCGCGTGTTGTCCTGACCCCAGAGCCCCGGACCGGCCTTCACGCCGCGCAGATCGACGTCGAGTTCGATCGGAATGTTGCCCGGCCAGTAATCCTTTGGTCGGAACAGGGCCTGGGTCGGACTCGTCCAAAACCACGCGCCCTCGATCGGTGTGGGCGTGCGCACAATCATCGCCTTCTCCACGGCAGCGCGATCCTTGACAGCCTCGTCGAAGTTGACCGTGAGGGGCATACCCACGCCGAATTCAGTCCCCGCGGCCATGGCGGGTATGGCCGACAGGAAGCCGTCGGGGTCTACCGTCCGGATCTGCTCCTCCAGGGAGGTCGTCTGCCCTCGCGGATCCACGGCTACCGCCGAGACCTTGTACGTGGAGTCGAAGTCAAGGTAGGGCCGCGTGGAGGTCCAGGTGCGCCCGTCATTGGACAACTCGCCCTTGAGGAGCCGGTTGGGGCCCTGGGTGACGGTGACATCAGTCAGGTGGCCATTGTCGACGTGGACCACGATGGGTCGATCGATGGGCGCGTTATCGGTAATGGCCTCAACGAGTCCGAGTTGGGCGATGGACTCGCTCGGCAACTCGGCCGAGGTCAGATCCATGACCGGTTGGCAAGCCGTCACGCCCAGCAGGGCGAACCCGGTAAGGGAGGCGATCACGGAGCGACGCATAGTGCTAAGGATAACCCGAACTCAGCCGATATCTAGCGGGCGAAACTGCCCCGGTAGTACTCGAAAAGCCAGCCAATGACCGCAATGAGTAGAACGAGAACGCCAAATACCGCCAGCCATGCCGCAAAAATGAATCCCAGCGCAATCATCATGGCGGCAAATCCGACCGGAAGCGGCCACCAACTGTGCGGGGAGTAGAAGCCATATTCGGGGTCCGCTTCATCCACGTCGGCATCAGCGCGATCCTCAGGCAGTCCGTCGAGACGCCTATCCGTGTAGAGGACATAGAAGGCGACGAGGAAGGCCAGACCACCGGTCATGACCAGCGCGGTCGTCCCGATCTCGTCGCCGCTGAAGTAAAAGTACGCCCCTCCGACAAAGAGGAAGAACATGGCACCCAGGGCAAAGGCCCAGCCACCAATCTTCACGACGCACTCCCGGTCGTCACCGGAGTCGAACTCGGGGGCTGCGCAGCCAACTCGGGATGATGTAGATCAAATGCGGGGCGCTCGGAGCGGATGCGGGGCAGCGACGTGAAGTTGTGCCGCGGAGGTGGGCAGGAGGTCGCCCACTCCAGTGACCCACCCCAGCCCCAGGGATCATCGACGGTGACCTTGGGAGCGTTCTTCCAGGTCCACAGGACATTCCAGATGAAGACGAGCGTCGATAGGCCCACCAGGATGGAGCCGATGGAGGAGACGGTATTCAACGTCGTGAATCCATCGCTGGCGAGGTAGTCGCCGTAGCGGCGCGGCATCCCCTGGACACCGAGCCAGTGCTGCACCAGGAAGGTGACCTGGAAGCCAATGAACACCATCCAGAACTGCACGTGACCAAGCCGCTCGTTGAGCATCCGGCCGGTCATCTTGGGCCACCAGAAATACAGCCCGGCGAACATCAAGAAGACAACGGTCCCAAAGACCGTGTAGTGGAAGTGGGCAACGACGAAGTAGCTATCCGAGACGTGGAAGTCTAGCGGCGGCGCCGAGAGAATGATGCCCGTGAGCCCACCGAAGAGGAATGTCACCAGGAATCCCATGGTGTAGAGCATGGGTGTTTCGAAGGAGATGGAGCCACCCCACATCGTCCCGATCCAGTTGAAGAACTTCACCCCCGTGGGCACCGCGATCAACATGGTCATCAGAGCGAAGAAGGGCAGGTAGACCGACCCCGTGACGTACATGTGATGCGCCCACACGGCAACGGAGAGGGCACCAATGGCCATGGTGGCAAAGACGAGCCCCTTATAACCAAAGATTGGCTTACGGGAGAAGACGGGGATGATTTCGCTGGCAATGCCAAAGAAGGGTAGGGCGAGAATGTAGACCTCGGGATGGCCGAAGAACCAGAATAAATGCTGCCAAAGCATGGCTCCGCCGTTCTCCGGGGCGAAGACCACGGCCCCGAATTTGCGGTCGATGAATGCCATCAGGAGTGCCGCGGCCAGGATGGGGAAGGCCACCAGGACGAGGACGCTCGTGATGAAGATAGTCCACGTGAAGATGGGCATCCGGAACATTGTCATGCCGGGGCATCGCATACAAAAGATCGTCGTGATGAAATTGACGGCGCCGAGGATCGTGCCGAGGCCACCCATGGTCAGACCGAGCAGCCATAGGTCCGCCCCAACCTCGGGAGAGTTCACCGCGTTGCTCAGGGGCTGGTAGGCGAACCAACCAAACGAGGCAGCTCCACCCGGAGTGATGAAGCTCAGCGCGATGGTGAGTCCACCAAAGAAGAAGAGCCAGTAGCCCAGCATGTTGAGGCGAGGGAAGGCGACATCAGGTGCGCCGATCTGCAGCGGCATGACCACGTTGCCAAAGCCGACGTACAGGGGGGTGGCAAAGAGGAAAAGCATGATCGTGCCATGCATGGTGAAGAGTTGGTTGTACTGCTCCAGCGACACAAACTGCATGCCCGGGGTGGCCAGCTCAGCACGGATCACGAGCGCCATGGCGCCCGCGAGGACAAACCAGAAGAAGGCGGTAATCAGATAGAGGTAGCCGATGGTCTTGTGGTCGGTCGACGTGATCCACTTAACGACGGTCCGCCCCATGTGGCCTCGCCGGACCTGCTTGGCTGCCGGAGGCGCTGTGGGGGCTGCGACGGGCGGATCATTGAGAATCGTCACAGGACTGTCCTCTCCGACGGGCGTTCACCCGTGTAGTTCACGCGCTCACTCTCCAACTTGCCTGTCTGGCCCTTAGCCCGAAGTTCTTCCATGTGCGCTTCGAACTCAGCACGAGGTACGACGTTCACGTTGAACAGCATGCGGGCATGGTCGGTCCCGCACAACTCGGCACATCGGCCGATGAAGGTCCCCTCCTTGTTGGGCGTGATTTCGAAGGAGTTGATCTTGCCGGGGATGACGTCCATCTTGAACAGCCAGTCGATGACCCAGAAGCTGTGGATGACATCCGGTGACGTGAGCTCGAACTTGATCTTCTCGTCGACCGGCACCCACAGGGTCGGCGGGACTCCCGGCGTGCCGACGTCGTACACCTCATCATCGAGGTAGTTGAAGGCCCAACTCCACCGAAAACCCACCACGTTGATGGTCTCCGACTGATCGTTCTCGACACTCAGCAATTCGGTCTGATCCCGGGCGGTGAAGACAAACAGACCCAGCACCATCACGAGCGGAACGATCGTGTAGAGCAACTCCAGGGGGAGGTTGTATTTGGTCTGCTCGGGGACGTCATTTTTGGACCTGCGGCGATAGGCGATGGCCGCCCAAATAATGAGTCCCCAGGTGAGGAAGCCCACACCCCACGCGGCAATCCAGGAGCCCTGCCACAAGTTTTGGACGATGGGACCCTCTGCTGTCGCTGGCTCAGGCAGGTCGAAGAAAAAGGCCTCGTTGGCTGTGCATCCGGAGGCCACGAGCGCCAGCAGACCCAGGCCTGCCGTCGTCGCAATGATGCGGCCGCGTCGCTCCACAAATCCGACACTAGCGCACGAGGGACGTCCTCGCTTTGAGGACCCTGGGCGGTAGCGTCACAGGCGTGCCGTCACCTTCCCTCCCGGGATCTCCTCCCCGGAATCCCCCCGCGGGATTCCTCGATGCCGCGTCTGGGCAGCCCATGAATCCTGGCGCGCGGGAGGCCTGGTGGGCGGCGGCCGATGCCGGGTGGGCCGACCCCCGCCGGCTCTACCGGGAGGGCCGCCGGGCCGCCCTGCTCCTCGAGGCCGCCCGCGAGGGCGTCGCTGCCCGGATAGGTGCGCGTCCCGACGAAATCATGTTCACGGGTGAGTCCGCCCTCCCCCTCACCATGAGGGGCTTCCTCGCCCCGCAGGGACCCGCCCGGGCCAGCCGTGGGACGAGTGCCACCTCGTTGGTGTGCTCAGCCGTCGAACACAGCTCGGTCCTGACCATCGCCGATGACGTCAGCGCCCAGGGTGGCCACGCGGACGTCATCGCTGTCGACCGGACCGGTCGCGTGGATATCGACAGCTTCATCGCTGCACTCCCGCAGGCCCCCGGGACCGCATGCCTGGCAGTGCTCCAGGCGGCCAATCACGAGGTGGGGACCCGGCAACCCATCGGTGCCGCGGCCAGCGCCTGTCAGCATCGGGGTGTACCCCTGCTCGTTGACGCGACCCTCACCCTTGGCCGAGCCGCACCGCCGGTCGACTGGTCGATACTCGTCGGCCAGGCGTCCACCTGGGGCGGACCTCCCGGGGTGGGCGTCGTGGCTGTACGCCGCACCCTCCACGCCCCACCACTGGATCTGCCGCCCGCGTCCCTACCCGCTGTGCTGTCCGCGGTCCGGGGCCTGGAGTGGGCAGACGAGCAACGCCTCGAGGACGCGGCCCACGCGAGGGTCCTCACCGACCGAATCCGGGAGTCCGTCGCTGCCACGGTGCCCGACGTTGCCTTCCTCGGCGATGAGCAGGATCGCCTCGACTACCTCATTGCCTTCTCGTGCCTGTTCGTTGATGGTGAATCACTCGTGCTTGCCCTCGACGCGGCAGGCTACGCCGTGTCGAGTGGCTCATCGTGCGTCTCCGACCTTCGACGGCCCAGCCACGTGCTCGCGGCCATGGGAGCGCTGACGCAAGGCAACGTGCGGGTATCACTGCCCATCGGCGTCACCGAGGCGACGGTTGACGGCTTCATCGCTGCGCTCCCACCCATCGTGTCCGGCATCCGTGCCATGCTCGGTGCGGATGATCTCGGGGCGAATGGAGGAACGACGTGACGGAGCTCCCACGACCCGACGTACGACTCAACGAACGCGGCCATCTTTGTCCGATGCCCGTGATTGCCGTGGCCCGAGCCGCCAAAGCGGCCCAGAGGGGCACCGTCATCGCTGTCACCTGCACGGATGCCGGCGCTGCGTCCGATATTCCCGCGTGGTGTGACATGCGGGGAGTTGATTATCTGGGCTCGCATCCGGAGCCCGACGGTGCAGCCACCTACCTCGTGCGGACCCGCTAGCGCCCGACGTTATTCCGGACCGGCAGATCAGTCTGTCGCCAGCACCGGGTCACATTGCACAGCGGCGCCCAGGCGACGCAGGTAGTCATCTCGGCCGATGGCGATCGCGCCGAGGGACTCTAGATGCGGCGTTGCCCATTGAATATCCAGCACGCGACCCTCGCGAGCCCCCGCCGCGCCGCCAAGGGCCTCCACCAGGGCGACGAGTGCCACCTTCGAGGCATCTCGTGATCGGTGAAACATGGATTCACCAGCAAAGAGCCCGCCTATCTCCACCCCGTAGAGCCCGCCCACGAGCTCCGAGTCACGCCACACCTCCACAGAGTGCGCGATCCCTAGCGCATGCAGGTCGCCGTAGGCGGCTTGAAATGCGGGGGTGATCCACCCATGTGAGCGACGCTGGCTGGCGCACGCGGCGATGACCTCGCCAAAGGACATGTCGATCGTCGTCTGGAATCGTCGTGAAGCCACCCGCAGGGAGCGACTGACGTGCAAGCGATCAAGCGGCAGCACCCCGCGCGGATCCGGAGACCACCAACCGAGCTGGCCATCACCACCGACATCCATCGGGAAGAGCCCACGGGCGTAGGCGGCCATCACCGTCGACGGTGCAAGATCGGCCCCCACACCGATGAGGTCCTCCCCCGCGGGAGCCAGCGCAGGATCGGGAAGATCCCATGCGCTCCTCGGGAGCCTTCGAGCATCCACTGCGGCGCGCCGGTCAGGGCAGCGGACAGCGCACGTGTGCGCCGATGTCCTCGGCAGCGCGTGCACCGTACGCCGCCTCAATACGCCGAAGGAATCGCTGCTGAGCGAGTGAATACTCCTGGGTGCCGACGGTCTCGATCACATGCGTGGCCAGGAGAGAGCCGATTTGTGCGCAGCGCTCATCTTCCAGGCCCCATGCCAGACCTGCGATGAACCCGGCACGGAAGGCGTCCCCCACGCCCGTGGGATCAGCCTTCGCGTCCTCGTCCGGGCAGGTCACGATCACGGGCTGCTTCCCGAGGCGCTCCACGCGTGCACCCTGCGAACCCAGGGTCGTCACCCGGCAGCCAACCCGACTCAAAATCTCGTCCGCGCTCCACCCCGTCTTTTGCTCGGTGAGAGCCGCTTCGTACTCGTTAGTGAAGAGGTAGGCCGCCCCATCAACCAGGGCGCGGATTTCTTCACCATCCATACGGGCGAGTTGCTGGGATGGGTCTGCAGCGAAGGGATAGCCGCGAAAACGACATTCTTTGGTGTGCCGCAGCATCCCCTCAGGATCGTTGGGTCCGATGAGGACGAGTTGCGGCATTCCGACGCGCTCGATGACCGGCGCGATTTCGATGTCACGCGCTTCGCTCATGGCACCCGGGTAGAAGGATGCGAGTTGGTTGGCTTCCTGGTCCGTTGTGCAAACGAATCGCGCGGTGTGATGGACATCCGAGACTCGGACGGATCCGGTGTCCACACCGTGGCGTTCAAGCCAGGATCGATAATCCGCGAAGTCGGGTCCGACGGCACCGACGAGCACCGGGTGTAGACCCAGGCATCCCAGGCCGAAGGAAATGTTGGCCGCCACACCCCCGCGACGAATCTCCAGATTATCGACCAAGAACGACAGGGAAACCCGGTCGAGCTTGTCCGCGACAAGGGAATCGGCGAAGCGACCCGGGAAGGTCATGAGGTGGTCCGTCGCGATGGACCCGGTCACGATGATGCTCACCAGCGGACCCTACCGGGCCGCAGTCGTGACAGTGAGTGGAACGTCAGGGCGGGGTGTCAGTGGAACGAGTCACCACAGGCGCAGGAGCCTGTGGAGTTGGGGTTGTCGATCGTGAACCCCTGCTTCTCGATTGTGTCCACGAAGTCAATGGTGGCTCCCGTGAGATACGGGGCGCTCATCCGATCGGTCACCACGCCCACACCACCGAAGTCCTTGATGACATCACCATCGAGCGAGCGATCATCAAAGAACAACTGATAGCGCAGACCGGAGCAACCACCCGGCTGCACAGCAATGCGCAGGGTGAGATCTTCGCGGCCCTCTGACTCCAGCAGGATCTTCACCTTGCTAGCAGCGGTCTCGGTCAGCAGAACGCCGTCGCCGGTCGTTGTCTCTGCAGTCATGTGTGCCTCCCTGGGAATCCAACCAACTGACCGTGGTGACCGGTGGCCACCGTCGGACGCGTTGGACGCGTAGCGTGCTTCATTCAACATCAGTCAACTTCAATATCAGTCAACATAGTGCCCCCGAGGGCTATTCCAGCATGGCACAGGGGCTGGGCCGAGACCAGTCGGCCGGTGCACCTACCCATCTCGCGTCGGCGGCTCAGCCTTCGGGGCCGATGCCCACTGGCGGGCGACCCACTCGGACCGGCGAGCCAGCGACGCGGCCGGATCGTCCTCTCGATACAGACCTCCGGGGTGCGTATCCGTGACGGCGTAGGCCGCTGTCACACCGATAGCGGCTAACTCCTGGCCGCCAACCTCGACTTTGCCCGCGATGAGCACGACCGGCTTGCTCTGGGCCAGGGCGGCTGTGGCAACACCCGTCACGACCTTGCCGCGCAGGGACTGCCAGTCACAGCAGCCCTCGCCGGTGACGACC